>JAIRQD010000187.1:0-11085 GCA_031256655.1 Treponema sp. | reverse complement strand
GCGGCACAAGTTCGCAATTACGTGGGTTTAATAAACCAATCTTATCATCCGAGCCTTGTTTCGTTCCTTGAACGGGCACAAGACGAAATGCGCAGACGCGGCGAAGCGAACACAGCCAGAGTAATTGATATTATTATCTCAGGCGGGTTCGGTTCAGGCTTTTTATACAGCGACAGGGCGGGAAACCTGTACGTTATCACCAATCACCATGTTATCGCCCAAGCGCATACGGTTTCCATTACGTTTGAGCAAGTAAGCGGCGAACGGACTACCATCGACAATTTACGCATTATCGCGGTAAGCGAAGAAGACGACCTTGCAATTTTGGCAATTCCGCCAGGTCATGCACTCCCTGCACAAGGGCTCACATTTCTTGCGAGGGATGTGGCAGAAGGAGAGCAGGTCTTTTCCGCGGGCTTTCCCGGGTTTGGTTTAACCCCGCTGTGGCAGTTCGGCATAGGAAATGTTTCCAATGCTGTCGCGCGCTTTCCCCGTAGCCTGAATGACCCAACCATGATGGGACCGTTTATCCAGCACACCGCGCCGATTGACTCAGGAAATTCGGGCGGTCCGCTTTTGGTTGCCCAGACCGGTGTGCCATCAGGTTTTGCGGTTGCCGGTATCAACACCCTGATCGGGAGATGGCGACAGGCCGCCAATTTTGCCGTTCCGGTAAACACTACGCAGTCGTTTATTGACAGCGCGTTAAACCCTGACCCGTCAACGTTCAGAGACGAACTTGACAGGCGGCTTTCGGACTTTGTAGGCGGGTTGAATGTACCCCGTGCGGTGTTTCCGCATATCGCGGAGTTTCTTTCTTCGGCGAGCATAGGTGAAAATATCGAATTCGCCTTTGATGAAATGCTTAACAGAGCCGGCAGAGCGGTCGTGCGCAGTTTCAATGACCACGCCGGCGAGGACTTTATTGGCGCAATGAGCATTCCCGTTGCCTGGATGATCGAAGACAACATCAGAACACCCGGCACGGGCGCTTTACGGGCTTCGATAACGGAAGTTTCAGGGAGCGGTGAAGAATACACAGTTGTCTTTACCATTGACAACCGCGAGGTTAGTTCCCTTTGGGTGCGCGAATACGGCATCTGGCGGATTCAAACCTTTGGCACAGTCCTTCTTGGCGAGGGTGAGGAACGCGAGATCCCAAGGCAAGCGCGGCAGTCAGGCGGCATACGGACAGGCGAAAACGCTTTTTTCACCGAACTCGGATTTGCAAATCTTTTTGACAAAGCTCCCGGTGCTCTGTATGCAAGCGCAGGCTTTGGTATGTTCGGCGTGCAGATATATTATGCCGGACCAGATTTTTTTGCTGTGGGAGCATTCGGCGGTTGGCAGTGGAACGTACCCATGGGGAATTTCGGTTTAATGCCTCATTTAAGGCTTGGGTTTGACTACCAGCATGATCAAGCTTTTCAGGATGCCCGTGCGGCGGATGATATGATGGTAGCGCCCCCCATTGCCATTACAGCGCAAGCGGGTTTTAGAGCCACGAGCTCGTTTGTGCCGGGGCTTTTTCTTGGGGCTAATTTTCAGCTTAACTTCAATTTGCATTCCGGGGAGTTTAATGACCCCATGAGAAGGGCATTTATAATTTCAGCCGGGTACATATTTTAAGTTTTGGAGGAAAGGGAAATTGTGCGGAAAAAGAGCTTTTTGATTTTAGGAGTATTGGCGGTTGTTTTGTTGGCTTCGTGCCAGACCGCTCCGACTACGTGGGATTATTCGTACCCGTAAGAACGGTCGGCTTCCGTGCGATTTGTGTCGATGGTGGTTACCGCTTACAACGGGATCAGTGTCAGTAACTTTGAATGGGTAAGGATACCGGAAGGTCAAACGAGCATAACAGCGGATGTATTTGTTCGCCATGCGGGCATTATCTTCGTCGCAAGAGATATGGAATTCGGCTTTCCGTGTCAAGCGGGAAGAGAGTACAGGGTTGTGGGAAGTACTAATGATATGATCCCCGGTCGCACATACCGGGTTGATCTGCAATGGCTGTTTTTCATAAACAGGATCAGGGTAAGAGATGTAACGCCCAGAAACGCCAGATAAGTTTGACGCCGCAGACCATGCAGGGCTGCCCGATAACAAGGGCAGCCTTTTTTATTGTCACCACAACTGCGGATCGCGGTCAGGTTGAGAAAAGCGCTTTTACCGCCTCTTTAATATTGCGCACGCCGGTTATCCCGTCAGGCGGCAGGTTTTCAGACGGCGCAGTTTCGTCAGCGGCGGACTGGGCACCGAGGAAGTTCGTGAAGGCAAGGTTGCGGGCGGTTTTGACCCTGCCGGGGATTTTTCGAAGCGGTCGGACTTCGCCTGCCAGCGAAAGCTCACCTGCGATTGCGGTTTTGGCGGGAACCGAAACCCCTGTCCGCGCCGAATACAAGGCGCAGGCAAGGGCGAGCTCCACGCCCACTTCAGTTATGCGTATGCCGCCCGCAACGTTCACGTATAAGTCCTGATCCGAAAGCCGCAAACCCAGATGCTTTTCCAGCACCGCCGCCACTCGTGAAACACGCGCGCTGTCAATGCGATCGGAGAAAACGCGGCTCATCGAACCTTTGGCGGGAACGACCAGCGCCTGAATCTCCACCAAAAGCGTGCGCGAGCCTTCAAGGACGGCGGCGGTTGCAATGCCTGCGGGCAAAGCTCCATCGCGCTGTACAAGAAACAAAAGCGAAGGATCTTCCACCGCTGCCAGCCCTTTTTCGCCCATCGTAAAAATGCCGATTTCGTCAACAGAGCCGAAGCGGTTTTTCGCCGCCCGCAAAAACCTGGTGTCGCCGTCATTTGCCGTTTGGGTAGAATCCTCGAAGTAAAGCACCGTGTCCACCATGTGCTCAAGCGACTTTGGCCCCGATATAACGCCGTCTTTGGTAACGTGGGCGGTGAAAAAAAGCGCCGCATCATGCTCTTTAACCCAGCTCACAAGTTCCCAGCAGCAATGCTTCATTTGGCTGATTGTGCCCGGTGTCGTGCCTGTCTCATGGGAAAAAAGCGTTTGCGCCGAGTCAATGATGACCAATACAGGTTTTACCGCCTCGATAATAGCCTCGATGTCGTGCAGGTTCCCCGAACAGAAAATCTCTATGCGGTCGCCTGACAGCCCCAAACGGTCGGCGCGCATCTTCACCTGCCCTGCCGATTCCTCACCGGAAACGTACAAAACCCGACCTTTCGTATCGCAGGCGGCGGCGGTTTGCAAAAGCAAAGTTGACTTGCCTATGCCCGGCTCTCCGCCGACCAATATTGCCGATCGTTTCATGATGCCGCCGCCAAGCACCCGGTCAAGTTCGGCAATGCCGCTTTTTATGCGCGTCCCCTCAAGCGGGTCTACTGCAGAAAGGGGCAGGGATTGGGGCGGTGAGTTTGCGTTTCTTTTTACGCTTCCGGCGCGGTCAGCGGTCGCAATTTCTGCAAGCGTGTTCCACTCCCCGCACGAGGGGCAGCGGCCAAGCCATTTGGGCTCTTCATGGGCACAGGAAGTGCATTTGAAAACGAAAGCCTTTTGTTTTTTCATGTAAAAAAGATATTAATTCCTTCACCATATTTTACCCCTTTTTTAATTCGTTATCTAGCAGGAATTAAAAAATGGGAAGCTTTTACGGTCAGTTTTGCTTCGTGCTTGTACTTGCTTTTTGCATGACGTATAATGCAAGTAACGTGCAGGGGGATTTATGGACTACAAGCAAGCAGGCGTAAACATCGAAGAAGGCTACCGTGCCGTTGGCAAATACAGGGAATTGGCGGCGGCAACTTCAGGTAAAGCCGTGCTTAACAGCATAGGCAGTTTCGCAGGAATGTTTTCGCTTGCCGGTTACGCCGGTTCAGGCGGCGGCATGGAAGAACCGGTATTGGTTTCAGGCACGGACGGCGTGGGAACAAAACTTGACATCGCCTTCCGAATGAAAAAGTACGACACCGTAGGAATCGATTGCGTGGCAATGTGCGTCAATGACATCCTCTGCCACGGCGCGCGCCCTCTCTTTTTTCTGGACTACCTCGCCTGCGGAAAACTCGATGCCGCAACCGCTGCCGAAATGGTTTCAGGTGTGGCGCTGGGCTGCCGCGAAACGGGTGCCGCGCTGCTCGGCGGGGAAACCGCGGAAATGCCGGGTTTTTACGACGAAGGCAAATACGACATCGCGGGTTTTGCTGTCGGTATCGTTGACCGCCTGAAAATTATTGACGGCTCAAAAATCCGTGATGGCGATACCTTGCTTGGCATTGCCTCATCCGGCCCCCACTCAAACGGCTTCAGCCTCATCCGCAAAGTTATACCGGATCTCAACGAAGATTTCGGCGGGATGCCCATAGGTCTGGCACTCCTTGAACCCACGCGCCTTTACGTCAAACCTGTCCTAGACCTCATGGAAAAAATCGAAGTCCGCGGCATGGCGCACATCACCGGCGGCGGCTTTTACGAAAATGTCCCACGATTGTTTGCCGCTCCGGTTTCGGATGACAGCCGCTTGTCCGCCGTTGCCTTGTCCGCCGTAATTGAAGACCCTTTGAAACATGATTACAATGGCCGCTGGAAAGTCCCGCCTATCTTCGCCCGCATTGCCTACGGCGCAAAAACGCACGGGGCAAAGGAAACGCTTTCAGGAGCCGCCGCCCAGCAAGCCGGAGAAGAAATTCTTCGCTCCGACGCCGAAATAAAAAAACTCATGTTCGGCACGTACAACATGGGCATAGGCTTTGTCCTTGCGCTTGACCCGAAAGATGTTGAACAGGCGGTTGCCGTCTTGGAAGATCGCGGCTATCCGGCGTGGGTAATCGGGAAAGTGGAAAAAACGGAATCCTCCGGCGGAGAACTTCGCTTTGTCTGAACCGGCTCACATCTCGCCGCTTCCCATCCTCGTCCTTGTGTCAGGCGGCGGAACAAACCTCCAGTCTCTCATAGATGCGCAAACCGCGGGATTGCTTGGAAGCGGCAAAATCGCCGCCGTCCTCTCCGACCGAAGCGGCGCTTATGCGCTGGAGCGCGCAAAAGCCGCCGGAATCCCCGCCTTTGTGGAAACGCCCGATCCCGCCCTTGCAAAGCCTGAACGCCGACGCGACCTTTCCGACCGTATTTTAAGTCACTGCCGCCGAATGAACATCGCCCTGATTGTCCATGCCGGATTTCTTTCGATAATCAGCGGCGAGATAATAGAAGAATATGCAGGACGGATGATAAACCTTCATCCGTCCCTTCTCCCCAAATTCGGCGGCGAAGGAATGTACGGCGAGCGGGTTCACCGTGCGGTGCTTGCCGCGGGAGAAACGGAATCCGGCTGCACGGTTCATTTGGTGGATTCAGGAACTGATACAGGTCCGATTATTTTACAGCGCAAAGTCGCCGTATTGGCGGACGATTCGCCGCAAAGCCTCGCTGATCGGATTCACAAGGAAGAACACATCGCCATTGTTGACGGCGTAAAACTCATATTGGAAAATTTCAGCGGTGCCGGCAACAGGCAGTAAAACTTCTGTTGCGGAGATTCAAGCGCTGATATAAAATGGGTTTATGATACGAAATTTAGCAATGTCTGAAGAAATCCTTGCAAAACTTGAAAAAGCAGGAATTATCGCCGTTCTTGAAATCGAAAAAGAATCTGATGCTATTCCGGTTGCTTCCGCGCTTTTGGAAGGCGGCGTTAACGTTATTGAGCTTGCGCTTCGCACCCAGGCGGCGGAGCCTTCAATCCCGCTTATTGCCGAAAAGTTCCCGCAGATGATGATCGGCGTGGGAACCATCATCGAAAGCGGGCAAGCGGCGCGGGTGCAGCGCTATGCAGGCGTGCAATTCGGCGTTTCGCCGGGCATAAATCCCGCAATTGTACGCGAGGCACTTTCCTGCGGTTTGCCCTTTGCGCCTGGCATCGCAACGCCGAGTGAACTGGAACTGGCTTTGTCGCTGGGATGCCGCGCGGTTAAGTTTTTCCCCGCCGAAGGCATGGGCGGGCTTAAGTTCCTTAAAAGCATTGATGCGCCGTACAAACACTTGGGCGTGCGCTACATCCCGCTTGGAGGCGTAACACAGAACAACCTCCCCGATTATGCGGGTGCAAGCCAAATACTGGCAATCGGCGGAAGCTGGATTGCAAGTAAGGAGCTTATCAAAGCTGCCAACTGGAGCGAAATTACCAAAGCCGCAAAAGCTGCCAAACAACTTTGGGATGACACAAGGAGAAAATAACATGGGGCAAGCAAAAGTCGTCACATTCGGTGAGGTAATGCTGCGCATCGCATCACTTGATTTTCTTAAATGGAGGCAATCTCTGCCGGGCAAAGTCGATGTAACATTTGCCGGAGCGGAAGCCAATGTTGCGGCATCGCTTAGCCTGTTTGAGTGCCCGACAAAGTTCGTAACAGCCATTCCAAAACACAGCATTGCCGATGCGTGTGTCGGCACATTGCGCAACGTTGGAATCGACACAAGCGATATAGTCCGCACAGACGATGGAAGAATTGGCATTTACTTTGTGGAAACCGGCGCAAACCAGCGCCCAAGCACGGTAATTTATGACAGGGCTGGTGCGACAGTGGCTTTGGCAAACCCTGAAATGTACGACTGGAAAAAGATTTTTCAGGGCGCGCAGTGGTTTCACTTCACAGGCATTACACCTGCGCTTTCTCGTCTTGCCGCGGATGCCACGCTTGCCGCCGCAAAAACAGCGCATGAAATGGGGCTGACCATTTCCTGCGATCTCAATTTCAGAAAAAAGCTTTGGGATTGGGAAAGCGGCGTTTCGGCAAAAGCGCTTGCGGGCAAAGTGATGAACGAAATACTTCCATTTGTTGATGTTCTTGTCGGCAACGAGGAAGATGCCGAAGATGTGCTTGGCATAAAAGCGGGCGACACTGACGTTACCAAAGGCAAACTGGACATCGAACGCTACCCTTTTGTGGCAAGGGACATTGTGAAAAAATATCCGAACATCAAAAAAGTTGCCACCACGTTGCGTGAAAGCATTTCCGCCTCGCACAACAACTGGGGCGCAATGTTATACAACGCCGCAACGGACAAATGCCATTTTGCCCCGGATGTTCAGGGCGTTTACACACCTTACGAAATTCGCAACATTGTTGACCGCATTGGAGGCGGTGATTCTTTCACCGCGGGTCTAATCTACAGCGCCCTTGAAGGAAAGTCCGACGAAGAAAGCCTCGCTTTTGCCGTTGCCTCTTCATGCCTTTGCCACTCCGTCTACGGCGACTTCAATTTCACCACCAAGGACGAAGTGCTCACACTGATGAAAGGAGACGCAAGCGGCAGAGTAAAGCGGTAAAATGTTTGTCTGTGTAAATTCATTAATGGCTTTGCTGCGCAAGTGGAGCGTTGCGCTCTTTTAGAATGCTTAAAAAGTTTTCAGGCGTTTGCGCCGCCAAAAGACGGGTAAAATATTCTTCGTCTCTGGATATTTTTGCAAGGGCTGCTAAAGTCTCCAGATACCAGGGGCCGCCTGATTGACTTGTTACCATCAGCGCAACAAGGCGAATTTCCTGCCCTGCCTGGTACAGCGGATTGGCGGGAGTTGCCACAGCAAAGACAAAACCTTCATACCCTTTAATGCGAGCATGAGGAATCGCAAGCCCAGAAGGAAGTAATGTTCCGCCTATTTGTTCTCTTGTATCTATCGTTTCAAGCAAGCTTTGACGGGAAACCGGTAATTCCAGCCCCGCATTATAAACACCTTCTACCATTTTACCAATCAGGTCTTCTTTTGTGGTATCAGCCGCTTTTGTAAATACTAGATCAGGCTTTATTAATTCTACTAGAGTCATCCTACAGTAATTATAGCTCTGTTTTTTCAGATGTCAACCGAAAAGATTTCAAAAACCACATAAAACAGGCGCTTCAACCCGTTTCAGAGGCATCTACAGAGCATTTTACAAAAATGCTCACGCATTTGCGATGCGCAGCCTATTCCTCGACCGGCTTTGTTTCAAGCATCATTAACTGCACAAAGTAGTTTATGCTTTTGTACGCCGCCGCAAGCCTTGTCGTGATCGGCGTTTTTGAATACAAGCTCAATTCTTTCCAGTTTACTATCAATTCAGGCGACTTCTTTTGAATATCGTCCAAAAGCATTTTCAGATGCTTTCCAATCGTAATCAAATTCTGCATTGCCTTGTTAATAATACCAAGCGCCTCTTCGTTAACCATGTTGATAATGCTGTCGATGTAGCGGCCTTGGGTTTTATCGCGGGTTATACGCAGCAATGCACCGCGCAAACGCGAACCGTTGCTTCCGTCATCTTCAAGGCTTTCATCCAATTCAGTTATCGAGGGGATAATTCCCATAACCTCATGGTAGCCTTCCGACATTGAGCGGGAATTCGCCTGGTTTGTCCATTGCCCGCGGACAAGCAAGAGATCACAGAGCTCATGTGTTTCGCGTTCCATAAAATCATGTATAAACGCAAACAGGTGATTAAGGGCTGCGGCAAACGTATAACCGCTGACACCTTTCCCCAACAAAACGCGTTCCTTTTCAGGTGTGTAATATGAAAGGCGTATAACTTCGCTTGAGGCAAAAATCTCGTTCATAAGTGAATGTATTTGGGCGCTCCGCTGGCTTCCGATAATTCCGTTTATTACCCCGCGCACTTCCATGCTTTTGGTTTCAAGCCAAGACGAAGAAAGCGCTTCGTGAGTAGGCGTAACGCGCTTGTATTCCCAGACCGGATTGCCGGTTGCAATTTTTGCCACAAGTTCCAAAACTCTTGAATGGCGCACATCTTTAAGGCTTACAATTATGCTGTTCCATTGCCCCAGAGGAATTACATCTGTTCCGCCTTTGCAGTATTTGAGAATTTCAAAAACTGTTTTCCAGTCGTTGCCTTCTTCAAAAGTTGGCAAAATTGATAAAAATGTGGCGATGTCCGGGGCGATGTAGTTCGCATCAATCTCGGCGAATTTGGGCTGAGTAAGAAAATCACCTTCGCGAAACTCCGGATCAAACTTTTTCAGCATGGCGCAAAAATCAAAGCACACAAATTGCTTCATCACCGCGATAAGAAAATAACATTCGTCGGCGGCGGCAATTTTTGGGCTGTCAAAGCTGGAAACAAGTGCCGCGAGATCTGACTGGAGCTGATCAACCAATGCCTGACCTGCGGTTTTTTTGCGCTCGGCAATATTTTCAGGACTTAAGTTTTTGATCATGTCCATTATCTGTCTGTCCAAAAATGCCTCAAGCGCGATTTGTTTTATTTTTCCCTCGTTGGCGGGATCTTTCAAAAAGATTTGAAGGGGATAAAGCGCACGGTAAAGGCTGTAAAAGTACTGCGCAAACGATGTATCCACTTCTTTTTGTTTCGCACGGAAAAATTTTGCGTATTTGTTTTGAGAAATCTCTTTACCGAGCTGTTTCAGCAAGATATCCTTGTCCGAAACCGGCTCCGTTTCACCGGAAATAAAATGCATGACCTTTCCAATGACATCAGGCATACTTTCCCCCTGTTGCTAATTTGCTTCATCAAAGCTATTTTATGTCTGTTTTCATTGTACACTATTTACTAACGATAGGCAACTTTCATAACACGCAGGGTCAACAAAAATGGGATGTTTCTCAAAAATATCCCATTTTTGAGAAACATCCCGCCAGGAGCCGAAATCGGCTTTTAAAAACCTTTTTAATAAATGCGCTCGTTTGGTCATGCTCAAGTAAACTCGGTCACGACTCTCACTTCGCTCGTTAATCAACCCGCCTTACGCGGATAACACCTTCGATATTGCTGATTCGCCTAAGTGATTCAGCGCAAATTTCCTGCTCTGTGTCGATGATGTTATACGCGTACTCTCCGCGGTGGTGGTTTATCAAGTCCATAATATTGATTTCCTCCCCGGCAAGGATTGTGGCTATTTGACCGACCATATTGGGGATATTGCTGTTTACCGCCGTGATTCTGTGCGGTGCGCGTTTATCCAGCCCGCAGCCTGGAAAATTCACCGAGTTTTTTATTCCGCCGGTTTCCAAATAGCACATAATTTGCTGCACCGCCATAATCGCGCAGTTGTCTTCAGCTTCAGGTGTTGTCGCGCCAAGGTGGGGAATCGTGATTACTTTCGGACACGCAAGCAATTCGGCCGTCGGGAAGTCAGTCACGTAGGAAGCAACTTTGCCGTAGTTCAGCGCGTCAATAATGTCTGCTTCGTTTACGAGCCCGCCCCTTGAAAGGTTGATTATGCGCGTTCCCTTTTTCATAAAGCGGAACTTTTCTTCGTCCAAAAGCCCTTTTGTCGCGTCATTTAACGGCAAATGCAAAGTGATGTAATCGGCTTTCGCCAAAAGTCCCTCAAGTGTGTCGGCCTTGCCAACGGCGCGGGAAAGCCGCCATGCGGCATCAACGGAGATAAACGGATCATAACCGATTACGTCCATGCCCAGAGAAACAGCATCGTTGGCGACAATGACTCCAACCGCGCCAAGCCCAACCACGCCCAAAGTTTTTCCCCTAAGTTCAGGACCTTCAAAGCGGATTTTTTCCGATTCCACAATTTCAGGCACATGATCCGCCTTGTCAGAAATGGATTTGCACCAGTTAATTCCTCCGACAATATCGCGCGAAGACAAAAGCAAAGCGGCAATGGCAAGCTCCTTAACAGCGTTTGCGTTTCCGCCCGGCGTATTAAAAACGGATATACCGCGGCTTGAACATAAGCCAATTGGAATGTTGTTATACCCGGCACCGGCGCGGGCAATTGCGATTACGGTTTCAGGGATTTCCACTGAATGAAGGTCGGCGCTTCTCACCAAAATCGCATCCGGGTTAGGTATTTCACTTGCCACTTCGTATTTGTCGCGCGGGAAAAGTTCCAATCCGTGGCGGGAAATTTTATTCATGGTTCTAATCTTAAACATTGCTTTCTCCTCTGGTAATTTAGAGCGATTTTTCGAAATGCGCGATAAAATTAATAAGCGCTTTTACCCCTTCAATTGGCATCGCGTTGTAAATACTTGCCCTCATGCCGCCGGTTATGCGATGTCCGGCGAGGTTTATCAAGCCAGCTGCCGCCGCTTCTTTTACAAAGCGCGTTTCAATAACCAGGCGTTTTTCAGGGTCTTTTTCGCGCGG
>JAIRQD010000186.1:0-4370 GCA_031256655.1 Treponema sp. | reverse complement strand
ATGAAGGTTAGTTCGTATTCCTCCTCCGGAAGATCCACAAAGGACTTGAGCAAATCAATCAACATGCTCTTGTTGCGCTCGTTGCCAAAAAGCAACTTGAATATCCAGTCGTTCGTTGGCGGTAAAACAGTGATGCTCACAGGTCTAAGTATACTACGGAATGTGACTGCCGGCAATGGGAAGATAGGTAACGTTTATGATACACAAGGATTTCCGGCGGCGGCTGCGCATGTCCCGCTATTGACCTGTACGGAAACGAGCACTATAGTAAAAATATGGACATTTCCATTGAGTTCAATCCTGCGGCTTTCAAACATGACGTGAGCAAAGCGGATATTCGATGGGCTTTTGATACTGCAATATACGATGGTTGGTTTAACGACGGCGAAGGTCATGCAAAAGACAAGTATTTGCTTATAGGTTTTGATCGGAAGGGCAATCCTCTTGAGATTCTTTACAACATTGTTGATGCGCAAACCATAAATGTATTCCATGCAATGCCGTGCAGGAATATCTATCACGACTTTATACGGGAAAAAGGAAAACTATGGCAAGAATGACAGATGAAGAAGCGGACTATTGGGATGAATATTATACAAAAAATCCACCAGTCCCAGGCCCTAACGGAACCGGCTTTTTTACCCGGCAACGCATCGAACATTCGGTTCGTGCTGCCCGTTCCGTAACCATCGATGATCTTTCCGCAGATTGGCTTATGACCAGAGCGATAGCCACCCAAAAAACTCCGGCAGAAATTATCGGCGAAATGGTTCGTGAGCGTATCGCCGCATCAATGACGCAAGGGTAACCTTTTACGTCGAACAAAGCTCGCCGCCCGCGGCGCATGTCACGCGCACTTACGCCGCTTCGGCCTGCCCCACAAGCGCCTTTAACTCTTTCTCATCAAGAGTTTCCTTTTCAAGCAGCTTTTCCGCGACTTCTTCCAAAAGCGCGCGATTTTCCGTAAGGCTTTCTTTCACGGCGTTGTATTGGTTTTCCACTATGCGCGCAATTTCCTCATCGACATATTGCTGTGTCGCTTCCGAATATTCGCGGTGAAAAGTCGGCTCGCTTGTTTGGTTGCCGAGCATACCCGCGCTGCGCTGTGTCAGCGCGACATTTCTGAAACGCGTTGACATTCCGTAGTCGGTGATCATTTTGCGGGCTATGTCAGTGGCCTTTGTAAGATCGTTTGCCGCCCCTGTGGAGATTTTCCCAAAGATGATATCTTCTGCCGCGCGCCCGCCCAAAAGCACGTTGATTTTCCCCAGCAGCTCTTCTTCCGTCATTAGATAGCGGTCTTCAACAGGCATTTGCAGCGTGTAGCCTAGCGCGCCAAAACCGCGTGGCACAATGGAGATTTTCTGCACGGGGTCTGATCCCGGTGTAAAAGCGGCAATCAGCGCGTGACCTGTTTCGTGGAAGGCAACTATGTGCCGCTCCTCCGGTTTTATCACGCGGTTTTTTTTCTGCAAACCCGCCACCGTTTTTTCGATAGCTTCCTCAAAATCCTTCTGCACCACCGCGCGCCGTCCGCCGCGCACGGCAAGAAGCGCCGCTTCATTTACGATGTTCGCCAAGTCCGCGCCGACAAAACCTGGAGTGCCGCGCGCAACCGCGGCAACGTCCACTTCCGGGGCGAGTTTAACAGACTTCGAGTGTATGCGCAGTATTGCTTCCCGCCCGTTGAGATCCGGTCTGTCCACGAGCACTTGGCGGTCAAAGCGTCCGGGGCGAAGAAGCGCCGGATCAAGCACGTCAGGGCGGTTTGTGGCGGCAAGAATTATAAGCCCGCTTGTCGCGTCAAAGCCGTCCATTTCGACAAGGAGCTGATTAAGCGTCTGTTCCCGCTCGTCGTTGCCGCCGGCTATGTTGTTGATGCGGCTTTTGCCGATTGCATCAAGCTCATCGATAAAAATGATGCCGCCGCCTTTTTCGCGCGCTTGCTTAAAAAGATCCCGCACACGGGCAGCGCCAACGCCGACAAACATTTCCACAAATTCAGCGCCTGAAATCCTGAAAAACGAAACGCCCGCTTCGCCTGCCGCAGCCCGTGCAAGCAGCGTCTTTCCGGTTCCAGGCGGTCCGACCAGCAAAACGCCTTTGGGAATTTTCCCGCCTATGTCGGTGTACTTAAATGAGTTTTTAAGGAAGTCCACCACTTCCATCAGTTCTTCCTTCGCCTCATCAACGCCTGCAACATCGGCAAAGCGGGTGACAATATCGCCTTCTGCAACGATAACCGCTTTGTTCTGCCCCACCGAAAGCACTCCGCCGCCCATGCTGCCAAGGCGCTTAAAAAGAAAACGCCAAATAAAAATAAAAAACGCGATGGGAATAACCCAGCTAAAAATCAAGTTGAGCATGGTCATTCGTCCGCGTGAAACGGCGTGATAGGAAACGCCCATATCGTCCATAAGGCGAATTAAATCAGGATGGTTTATTGGCACGGTGCGAAACACCGTTTCTTCAACGCCGTTTACGCTCACATTTGGCGGCGGGCTTCTCAAAAGCAATCCGCGCTGGCGCTGGCGCGGGTAGGGCGAAGTAAAACCTGTGAAGTAATTATCAGAAATTTCCACGCGCCGAATTTCCCCGCTTGCAATTCGCGCCTTAAATTCAGAAAAATCTATGGCGGGAGTCGCCCGCTGCCCAAACGCCTGATTAAAAAGGCTTAAACCCAAAATGAGAAGTGAAACGTACACCAGCGTAAAGCGCCAGTTTTTTAAGGGACCGAGGTCAGGCAGTTTCGGCCCGCCTTCTCCCCAAAAGGGAAACTTCGGCCCTGAGTCTTTTTGCTTTTGGTTGTCGGGATTCAGGTCATCAGACCCGTCATCATGCCCGCGATCGCTCATACTATAACTATGCTACAAATATGGAGAAATATGCAAGTCCGCTAATACGTCACCTGAAAAACGCAAACTTGTGAAATCTATGCCAGCGGCCTGAATTTTTTTCATCTCCGGCGTCAATTTTTTTGAAAAACCACGCGGCGAATTCCTCTTCGCCGCCGTCTTCGGCTGAAGAAAAACCCATCACTTGATAAGGCTTTTCTCCCAAAGTGGCAACAGTGCTTTGGGCAAAGGCTGTGAAAGATGCCGCAGCCGTCGGCCCTGAAATATCGGCTGAATGGGTTTTGGCGGTCAAATTAAGTTTGGCGGCAAAAAAGTTGATTATTCTAAGCGGGGAAGATGAGTGTTCTGATGAAATTTCAGGCACTACAAATGACAGCGAGCCTGAACCACGGCGGCGAAAGTACACAAGCAGTTCCCGAACGAGGAAAAACCAGCCTCTTATGTGATCGTTTACAAGAATTTCAATTTCTTCCGGCGTCAAAGCCTCCGCGCTTTTGTACACAGACGGCGGGCAGCAAACAAGAATGGCATCGTTAATCTGTTTCAGCCTGTTTTCGGCGGCAACCACGAGCGTTCGCGCGGAAATGGAACTTGACGGATTCCACGAAAGCCTGATACCGCTTCCCGCCGCCTCTGCCGATTCAGGCTTTTTTTCGTACCGGTAGAAGCGGTTGGGAATTTGGGCGGATGCAAAAGTTTCCACCCGCCTTAACGCTTCGGCGGCGGTGGCTGAAAACAGGGGTGATTCGTTTCCGGCGATCAATATGCCACGAGTCATGTCTTAAGTTTACCCGCAGACGGGCTTTAAGTGAAGCTCACTCCTTTACACAAGCTGCAATGTTTAGCCATTTCTGCCGGCATGGAAAAACATTCTTTTTTGTGTATAATGATCCGATGCAAGAAATCCTTGTTCCAAAAGCTCTTATTGCGGCGTTTTTGCTCGTTTCTATAATTCGTCCTTTTATTGGAGAACTTTCAGCCATCAAGGGGCTTAACTTGTTGCCCGCGCTGGCGTTTTTTACCTGCATTGTATTGATTCCGGCTTACGGGTTTCGGCCGGAACTTGTCCCGATTTTCATTTTTTCACTTTTTATAATATTGACAACTGCTTTGCGGCGTAAAAGAACGGCGTTTTCCTCGCGTGCGGCGGCAAACAGCAGCTTATTTTCCCTTTTGGCGCGTCTGGTTTTGCTTATTTTTTCAGCATGGGTAATGTTTGCTTTTACGCCGCGAACGGAAACAGCGCTTGTCACTTCCGGGGTTTATTCCCTGCGTGATGGCGGTTTTAATATCCGCGTTTACGTTGAAAATGAACACGCGCAAAACGTCTATCTTGACGATGAACTTTTGCCGCCTGAAAATCAAAATCTTGCCCGCCCGCTTCTTGCGCTTTTACCGCCTGTTGTGGGTTCTTTTGCTTCGGCGGATGTTGTCGCGGCGGAACTGCGGGATCGCGGCTTTACTGTGATTGTTATGGACAGAAGCAGGATGAGCCCTGCGCGCTGGCTTGGCGGC
>JAIRQD010000178.1:0-31095 GCA_031256655.1 Treponema sp. | reverse complement strand
TTCCACCCTGACAAGCCGCGTGAAAACATTGCCGCCAACCCGCACCCGCGCTGTCCAGTTGCCGGTGGGCGCGTCAGGAGCCGTGGAAACCGCCATGCGGAAAAAGCCGTCCACCGATGAGGTATGCGTCTGCTGAACAACAAGCCGTCCGCGCGGGTCTTCAAACTCAAGCGTTACGGGGTGGTTCGGGGGAAGAGTCTGCTGTGGGTCTGAAAGCAGGAAAGTGAGGAAAATGTCGTCTCCCGGCCGCCATACGCCACGCTCGCCGTAGATAAGCCCGCGAATGCCTGTACTCGGCGGGCCTCCGGCAACATCGAAATGGCTGGTTGCAAGGGCAAGAGCATCTTGCACTCTCAAATACGCCCGCCCCAAATCACTTTCGGCGGAGATAAAAAAACGATTATCCTGCGGCGTTACGGTAAAATGCGGAAGGAAGGCAATGCCGTCAGCCCCAGTCCTGCCATGTGCCAGCACTCGCCCCTGAAAGTTGTGGATGCGGAAATCGACCCCGCGTGCAGGCTGCGCCGTTACGATATTGGTCGTTACGATAAGCCACGAGCCTTCCATGTCGCGTTTTGCCATAAGTCCCAAGTCCGAAACAAGCACATTCCGCCCTATAGTGATGTCGTGATCCCAGTGCGAGAAGAAAAACGAAGGGTGGCACGGGTCACGGCGGAAGCGGTGCCAATCTGACCAGTTAAAGCCCGGCATCCTGTGAAAATTATCCCAAAACGAGGGCTGGCGGGCATCCCAGGGAAGGACGGTCGGGAAAGAATCGTCGGGGAAAGTGAGATTGGCGAAACTGCCGTGCTCCGCCGCACATTCAAAGTGGATGTGCCGCTGGCGAAAACTCACCCTGATGCGGAACATACTGTCGGGGTATCTGCGGCTAAGTTCGGAAAGGTCAAGTCCCCGCCGCACCCAGCGGTTCTGATCCATAGGCGACCAGCCAAAATCAATGGCGCTCGTCCACACCGGCTCCCCCACCCTGTCAAGTTCCCGATCGCCTGATAAATTGTTCACTTGAAGGAACTGAAGCATATTGTTCCCGTGTATGCGGAACGCCTCAACCAACACGCCTGAAATGTTTCTGGTTTCTATAACCAACTGACTTCCCTGCGTTGTAGGAAGTATGTTGCCCGTTCCGGCGAAACGCACTTGAGGAAGTTCCCAGCGCTCGGGAATGCGGTGCTGAACGGGTACGGCAAGCACCCTGCCGTTTATGTCAGCAATGTCCTGAATGATAATTTCTGTTCCAGGCGGAATGCCGCCTGTGCCATCGCCAAACACGCGCACGATGTTTCTTTCTATCTGATAGCGGATATTGGTGTTGCCGTCCATGGTGATAAAGCCCCGCAAATCGCTGTTTGTCCGAAGCGGCGCGGAAAACGAGACTTCCAGCACACCTGCGTTCATGTGAAAGCCTGTGATTTCAAACGCCTCGGTGCCTGGAATAAGCACGGAGGTAAACCCGTTTTCGGTGCTTCCCAAAGATCGCCCGTTCCAGTTTACGGCAACGGTTCGCGCCGCCGCCTGTAGCGTTATTGGCGCGAACGTGAAAATATGCCGTCCGAATTCGTGCGTCCACCGCGGTCTGCCAAGCTCGCCGGACGTGATGGCCGCTTCGATGTGGGTAATTTCCGTGCCCGGATCGACTGTAACCGAGCCGCGCACCACCGCGTCTCCGTTTGCATCAAGCATCACAGGCTCCAGCGCCACGGCAAGCATGGGAAGACTCACCGAAAAGTCAAAACTGAAGGCAGGAATGCCTGTCAGGTTTACGCGGGCTTGATAACGCCGCCCGCCGCGCAACGGCTCGGCTGGGGTGAAGGCAAGAGTAAACTCATCCAGCCACGAAAGAGTGCCGCGGGCGGACGGGTGGAGGGTGAACACGCTTGCGGCAAGCGGTGCCTGCGTATCTTGCGCGTGGACAAATTCTACCAATATCGGTTCGGTTCTGCCCAAAATACCAGAGGAAACTGCCTGCACATAATTAACGTCAGGGGCAACAGGATCGGCTTGACGTGAGCAGGAAATGATGAGCACGCTTACGAAGATAAGCGGCAGGATATATTGTGTTTTAGATTTCATAGTTCCTCCATTGGGCTACACGTATTAAGCAAAACTTTTGATTTTTACGACAATATCGCCAAAATACGACTGAATTGGCTTTTCTGCGACACCCAAAACGCTCACGTTGCATTTGTCAATAGGTATGAGTATTTTGTGGGCCGGGCTTCCTGAAACAGCTTCCGCCATTGCGGGGCTTATTTCGCCGTGAAGTGAGTTGGCGAAGATAATCCCTAATGCGCCGATGATGAAATCGGCTTTTGAGCAGTTAAAAATAACCGCGTTTTCGCCTGTCGCGCCGTAGTCAGCGCCCGCTTTCAGCATGGCGGATGTCGCGACAGAGTTTGTTCCCACAGCGGTAATTTCAGCATTCTCAATGTTGCCTTTTATGTGTTCGATAATTGATTTGCCAATTCCGCCGCCCATTCCATCAATCACAAGAATTTTGCGTGTTTTCACAGGACTTTTCTCCGCCTAATCCACCGCGTAAATCGGTCCGACGGCGCGATAACTCGGTTCGCCGTCTTTCTGCTCTGTTTTTATTTTGTCAAAGCGCAGACGGAACTGCAGCGTCATGCCCACCGTAAGTTCGTGCGGCTTTTTGTTCGCAACGTCCGCGAAGAAAAAATAAAAGTTGTTGTATTCTGCATCGCGAATCCAGCCACCGGCACCATTAAGCGACAATATCGTTGAAATGCGATCCTGCGACATTTCCTCCTCCGTCAGCGCCTTTCGCTTTGTGCCAAAAGGAGCGTGAGCGAACGGGGAAACCGGCTGAGATGGCGAATAGCCTTGCATTGGAGACGGGACGTGAAAGCCCCTGTTTTCCGCTCCCGTTTGCATTAACGGCAAAGGTGCCGGCGCGCTTGCCGGCTGAACTGCTTGCGGCATTGCCCCTGTCAATACAGGCGGCTGTTCGATATGGCGGGGCTCAAAAAGCCCCATGATGATCGGGTTTTTTAGGTTAAGGCGGTCGTCAATCACGCTCGCCATTTGCAGGGGATATTTGACTTCCTCAAGAAGATCCTGCGAAGTCATTGTTATATCGCCGTTCGTGCATTCAAAATCCCAGCTAAGGAGCATTACTTCAATCGACATGGTTCCCATTGTCTGCAGTTCGCGCACCAAAGGCAAATAATCGCCGTCCCCTGCAATGAGCACGAACACATCAAAAGACTTCGCCGCGGCTTTTTTGTACGCATTTAATGCCAGAGAAACATCGATTCCTTTTTCTTTGAGCTCGTTGTTCGCGCCGCGCACCAAGGGCAGGTAATTTAAGCTCACTCCCTCTCTGGTGAGCGCGTCCTCAAAAAACCTCTCTCCGACAATCGCCTTTTCATTGGCGCTTTTTATCGATCTGCCCCGGAAATAATGAGGCTCAACAATTTTGCACAGTTCGATGTCGGTGTTAAGCCTTGATGCCACTTCATGGCGGATAAATCCGTGCAAACCCGACACGCTAATACGCGATTGGCGCGGATGATCAAACTTGTAAAAGTTGCTCACTTTGTAAAAATAATGCCCGTCATAAAAAACGCCGATTTTCACTACAGAAGATTTCTTTCGTGTTGCCATATTACCTCTAGCATAAAACAAATAAATGGATGCGGTGGACATGGATGGATATTTACATTTATTTCACCTAATCCGTAATTCTTATCCACAAAACTTTTGGTTATGAAACTATTTCCACATCCCGCAGAAAACCGCAATATGTTAAGAGTCTATCACAAAGAAAATAAAATGTCCACAAAAATATTATATTCAAAGCGGGGTACTTCGACAAAAATTAAAAAAATGATATACTTAACGGATGCCGAATCTTGAAACAGCAGTCGCTTTATGCGCAGTCGGGGCGGAAAAAACCGTCTCCAATGAACTACGGAAAATGAACCTCAAAATTATCGAAGGCGGGTTTGGAAAGATCCGCTTTCAGGCGGATATCTCCGCTCTTTACCGCTGCCTTATGTCTTTGCGGGCGGCTGACAGAGTTCTGTTGGAAATTGCCTCGTTTAGGGCGCTTGATTTTGATGACCTTTTTGAAGGCGTGCGCCACCGATATTGGGAGGAATACGTACCAAAAAATATGGGGCTTAAAGTGGCAAAAGTTAGGACGAATCGCTCAACGCTAAAGGCGGAAACCAGCATTCAGGCGATTGTCCACAAAGCGGCGGCAGAACGCCTTTGCGCGAAAAGGGGCATAAACCGTTTGCCAGAGCATGGAGAACAGGCGGAATTGCGGGTTTACATCGAAAAAGACCAGGCATCCGTTTTGCTTGACCTTTCAGGTGATCCGCTTTTTAAGCGAGGTTATCGCAAGGCAGGCGGAGGACCGGCTCCGCTGCGGGAAACAACGGCGGCGGCAATATTGTTGGGTTCAGGATGGCGGCGGAAGTTTCCATTGTATGACCCGTTTTGCGGTTCAGGCACAATTGCCGTGGAAGCCGCGATGTACGCGTGGGATATGGCTCCGGGGCTTGGCAGGCACTTTGCGCTTGAACAGCTTTTAACAGCAAACAAGGGCAAAGAGCGCGATGTGCGGGAAGAACTTTTGGCGAAGGTGGATTTTTCGCGTCAGGTTCGCATTGGCGGAAGTGACGCGGATGCGGCTTCAGTTTTGGCGGCAAAGGCTAACATGGAACGCGCCATAACATTGGTTCGGGACGGGAAAGGCGCAAACCCAGACGCAGGAAGTTTTCCGCCTGTCCAGCCCGCTTTCAGAACGCTTTCCATGGAAGAAGCGAAAAGCCCGTTTGCGCATACTCAAGCGCCTGATGCGAAAGCCTGCGATGCGGAAGGTTTTATCCTCACCAATCCGCCTTACGGACAGCGGCTTGGCGATACGGAAACGGCTGAAAAAAATTACGCTCAAATGAGCATCCTTGCCAAAAACTTTCCCGGCTGGAAGCTCGCTGTGATAACCGATCATCCGGGCTTTGAATCGTTTTTCGGGGAAAAGGCGGACTCATGCAAAGAAATTACCAACGGAGCAATACGCTCTTATTTATATCAGTATGAAAAGCTTTAATTCCATAATACGATTTACGTGGAATTAAAAGCCGGATTAAAAAGGAGGCGATAATGTCCATTGTTGTGGAACACGAAAAACGGCGTTATGAGATTTTGGAAAAAGCTCTGGATGTTTTTATGGACGAAGGTTTTGAGGCCGCCACGTTTCAAAAAATTGCCGACCGCTGCGGCATAACACGGACAACCCTTTATATTTACTTCAAAAATAAAAAAGAGATTTTTAATTTTAGCATCAAGCAATTTCTTTCTGTATTGGAAAATAACATCGCTGAAATTCGCAAAGTAAAAAACCGCTCCCACACTGAAAATTTAATCGAAGTAATGACGATGATAATTAAGCGGCTTGAGGAAAACCGCAGGCTTTTATTGGTGGTGTTAAATTATCTGATTACCGCATCCAAAAGCGATTACGATCCTGACAAGCGGGTGCGGCGGCGCACTGTTCGTATGCGGCGCATTTTTGCGACCATGCTTATCGAAGGGATCAAAGACGGCGAGTTTGCACCGAACCTTAATTTGAAAGACGCAAACGAACTTTTGTACAGTTTTTTTGAAACCGTGATTTTCCGCATGACTGTCCTTCGCCGCACTTCAGCGGGAGAAATGCGAGATGCCGTGAAACTCGCGGTGCGAAGTTTTGCTGCATAACTATGGCGTATAACGATGATGATGATGGAATCGAATGCGACATCATCGAAAGTTACGGCATTTTTTCGGAAGGCACAAAAAACTGGAACAAGGAAGTAAATCTTGTCAGTTGGAACGGGCGTCCGGCAAAACTTGATATTCGCTCATGGCAGCAAAACCACGAAAAATGCGGCAAAGGAATTACCTTAACATGGGAAGAAGCGCACGCGCTGTCTAAGCTCCTCACCAAGATTTTGAAAAACAACTCAAGTGACGCAAAGCCAAAAAAGGCGGCAAAAAGCCAAGCGGTGAAAAAGCGCCCTGTGCCGCCGCCTGAATTTGAGCCGTTTTACGATGAGCTGGAACTGCTGTTTGGTGCCGGCCCTGAAAAGTGCAAAACCGCCCGAAACACACTTTTGAAAAAATACCACCCTGACAAAAACTCAAGCAATTCAGCCTTCGCCACACGAAAGACGATTAAGATAAAAGAGGCGTATGATAAAATTGCCGCGTGGTGGAAGGAAAATGCGCCGCGTTGATAAGCACACAAAAAGGTGCTAACATTCGTTTGTATGATGATGAGCGTATTGGATATTTTTAAGATTGGGATAGGGCCGTCAAGTTCCCACACAGTTGGACCAATGAAAATTGCGAACGATTTTGTGCGGCGTTTGGGCGAGGAAAACTTTTCCGCGGAAAAAATCACTGTTGAACTTCACGGCTCTCTTGCGCTGACCGGGCGCGGGCACAAAACCGATGATGCCGCTGTTCTTGGGCTTTCAGGTTTCGATCCTGAAACAATCGACTTGCAATTAATGCCGCGTTTTATTGAGCAGGTGAAATCCGAAAAAAAACTGCCTCTTTCAACGGGTTTGAACGCTTTTATTGAAATCCCCTTTGATTGGGAAAAAGACATCGTTTTTGCCGCCGATTATCTTCCCCTGCACGAAAATGGAATGCGGCTTACGGCTCACGGAAGTTCCGGCAGTTTTTCGCGCGTGTATTACAGCACCGGCGGCGGTTTTTTCAAGCGTGAGGAAAACTACTTAAACGATGATGAAAATGCCGCAATGCAGAATACTGTGCCATATCCTTACCGCAACGCAAGCGATTTAGTTCGTTATTGCGTGAACGAAGCGATTTCAGTTTCCGGTCTTGCGCTTGCTAACGAACTTGCTTTCAGAAGCCGCGAAGAACTTGATCAACGGCTTGAAAAAATATGGCAGGTGATGAAAGAGGCGATTGAACGCGGCATGAAAGCCGAAGGGCTTTTGCCAGGATCGCTGAAAGTGCCGCGCCGGGCGGTGGGGTTGTGGCGCAGGCTCAAGGCGACAAATGCACTTTCAGGCGATCCAATGGCTATCCTTGACTGGGTGAATATGTTTGCGTTCGCCGTAAGCGAAGAAAACGCGGCAAGCGGCAGGGTTGTTACCGCACCAACGCTCGGCGCGTGCGGGGTTATTCCCGCGGTTCTCGCTTATTACGACAAGTTTGTCTGCGCTCTCTGCCCTGAAACGCAGGCGCGCTTTTTGCTGACAAGCGGCACCATCGGGATACTGTACAAAACCAACGCTTCCATATCGGGCGCGGAAGTCGGCTGTCAGGGCGAAATCGGCGTTGCCTGCTCTATGGCGGCGGCAGGTCTTGCCGACCTCATGGGAGGCAGCCCCGACCACGTCTGCTCGGCAGCGCAAATCGCTATGGAACACAACCTGGGGCTAACCTGCGATCCTGTGGCGGGGCTGGTGCAAATTCCGTGCATAGAGCGCAACGCGGTCATGGCGGTAAAAGCCATAAACGCCGCGCGAATGGCTATGGCAAGGACAACCGCCCCAAAGGTGCTTTTGGACAAGACAATCGAAACGATGTTTGAAACGGGGCGCGACATGGATTACAAATACAGGGAAACTTCAAAGGGCGGTCTTGCCAAAAGCTTGAGCTGCGAGTAAGGTATTCCGCGCCGTAGCGCTACGCAACGCCGCTTCGGCGCACCTACGCCTCTTTGTTTTTTTGCCTCTGTTTTATCGACTGTTTAAAAAGCGCGGCGACATCAACCCGGTCGTCAACACCTGTAATCGGTATAATTCCCTCGCCGTTTACGCTGCGGAAAACAGGACCTGACCGTATGGTGTACGCCCAGCTCTTTTCGTTGTTTAAAAGATGATCCAATACAGAAGTAATTGCGGAGCAGAAAAATATTAGTGAGGCGTTGTTTCTGGCTTTTGGTGCAAGCAGGGCATCCATGCGCATGGAAACAGGGTTGGGAACTTCAAACACATAAGGAGCCCAGGGGTTGTCAATGCCATCGCAGTGCGCATTCGTTTCAGCGCCGCCTACGCGGGTTCCCTGTTCAATGCCGACAACAACCGCGTTGAAGTATCGCCGCATTGTTTTAATTTTTGGGTAAATTGGACCAAATTCCCCTTTGCGAAACGGCGGCGGTACAAGCGATTCAAACTTGTAAAAGGGTAAAAAGTAAAGGCGTTTAAGCCAGTGGAGTTCAGTGACAACTTTCCTGCCGTACATTGAAGTGCGCTCCTCAGGGGAACCTTCAAGGATCCGAATGTACTCCGATAAACGGGGAAGGTATTCCCTGCCAAAACTTTCTTCCATAAAGTGCCGCCAACTATTGGCGATTTCGCTCATAAAGGAATCTATATTTTCGATGTTGTTTGCACCATCATCAGTGATGCTAAAGGACACATGGCGGATGGCAAAAAGGAGCTCTTCCATAATGTGCATTAAGACAAAAATCTGCTGCATAGGATCAGTTGGAGCAATAAAAACCACGCCGCGTTTCATTCCGAAAATATCAGCAAAGTACGGAAAAAGGTCAGGGTAAGAAGATAACCTGTCCCAGCCTGCTTTTGGGAAAAGCGCTTCCAGCGTTTGCAGCCCGCGGCTAACCGCCTTCCTCTCAACCTCTTCCGCCAATCGCCTTGCCTTTTCCTCCTCTGAAATTTCCTCTTTGGGGTCCTGTTTTGCGCCGCCTTGTCCTGTTCCTGATACAGCGGTCTCTTTCTTTTCCGGATCTTGATTGTCCTGCGCTTCACCGTTTGGTGATTCGGATTCTGCTTTCAAATCTTTGGCATCCCCTTGTAGGGAAATTTCCGCAGGGACTACGCGCTCATCTTCGGTAACGCCAAGGAAAGACATAATGCGGTTTTTCCGCTCCTGAAAAAATGTTGAGTATGGAACAAAAGTTGGAGAAACTGCTTTCATTAAAAGCGGATACATCAAATGGCGAACATTTTGGCGAATTCCTGAAAAAGCTGATAACGCGGAACGTATAAGTTCCTGATATTTTTTTTCCGCCTCAATAGGGTTTTCAAGGTAAAGCAGTTTGTAAAGAACTTTATAAGCCGCGCGTATATGTGTGTCCAAGTCAAGCTGCTCAAGGATAAAAAGCGGTCTGTAAACCGCGCGCAAAATATGGGTGTAATCGCTCACACGCGAACTTTTTGGATTCATCTGAATTTTCCCAAGATCACCTGATATTTTTTCTATGTCCCAATATCGAATAACTTCAAGAATGGAAAACGCAATTGGCGCCGCTTTTTTCATTCTCTCGTTCCGCATCATATTGTTTCGGGGAAATAAAGAACGTGTGGATGTAACCAAAGTTTCGATTCTTTTGTAATATTCAGGCATCCGGAACTTTACAAACTGCGGGCTGACATAATCGGGAGGATCACTAAACAGGGAAATCATGGAGTGAAAGACTTGAGTTGACGATTTTATGTCAAACTCAGGCTGCGCCGCATATTTGTCCATTTTTATTCTATCCCAATACGATGGTCTTAAAACCACCGATGGATCGTCATAGCGATCTTTTTTGCTCGCCGATTTACTTTTTACAATATCAGCCGAAATTGCATCATCGGCATCCAGCAGAGACGGACGGTTTCTTGCGCCGGAGTTTGAAGGGCGGTCTTTCGCGCCTATTTTTCCCCGTTTACCTTGTTGGCGCGCCGGATCAGGAGAATTTGAGCGTTCATAGCCGACTTCACCGCCCAGTTTCTTCGCAAGGATTTCAGCTTCTTCTTTGTCGAAAACGCCCAGCTTTTCCCTCACCCGGCTTAATTCGCCGGGAGCATATATTCCTTTATCTCTTTTTGCCATCGCTATACCCGCAAATAAAGTTTTTCACAAGTCCCCCAAACATTCTGTATCGGCAGCTGCGCTCCATCAGCGCCAACCAATGTTCCTGAAAAAGTGCCTAAAGGGCTTTCGTAATCCATTCTTGAAAGCAATATATTTCTTGCCGAGCGGCGCGTAATTTGCGGAGTAAATACAAGATCAACCATTCCTTCCATATCCTGTATAATCCAGTCCGCTTCCTTATCACCTGAACCCCTTGTGATTTTTACCGGCGGCAAGGGCGTAAGTTTTCCGTCAATCCAAAGGGCGTTTTCGTTATTTTTAAACGGTTCCCGCGCCTGATTTTCGCCTAGGGTAAAGCCAAAACGGCGGTTAAGACTGTCAAAACCCATTCCCGTGCACCAGCTGCACCGCATCTGGTAAGGATAATAACCTTTGAAATCACAAAAAAGCCCGGTCGTTTTTTCAGGGTCAAAGTAAATATGCCGGCCGCCGGTTACAACATTCCCGCTTACCGCCGTCAGAGTTTTATAAGCGTACATATTCCGGCGCTCAAAAAACAAGAGGCTTACCGCCATCGGCGTTGAATCACTGCGTGAAAGGTCAAAAACAGCGTGTGCGGTAAACGCCTGACGCCGGCGCGAGGGCTCAATGTTAAGTTCCAAAGTGATTCTTTGAGCATCAAGCCAGGAATGGATTCTAAAGAAAAAGCCGAGCGATCGGCTGTCAACGGAAGAGTTGGCAAGGGAACGAGGCAAACGCCAGCCGCCGCCGGGGAGCGTTTTATTAAACTCAATGTGCTCTTTTGTCTCTTTATCATACATGAGCACAAAGGCGGTGCGATAATATTTTATGTTGCAAAGCCTTGCGTGGACAAAAAAACGGTCATTTTGTATGAAAAACGATTCCCATTCCTTTATGCGGCTGTCTTTTATCGCATTTGGAACGGGGAAAGAATACGGGCTGTGTACATCCGCTAAGTCCACCTCTTTGAACGCCTTCGTCCACGTACCCTGGAGCGGAATTCGTTTTTCAACAGGAGAATGACGGTTTTCCTGAATCTCCCTTGTATACATTTGACTGATACTACCACGAATGCAAAAAAGTATCAAGAAAAGGGGAGTGGAAAAATCCGTGAATGTGCGTTATACTTACCAAAGTTATCTATAACGGAGGAAAATATGGCGGAACCTGCGAAACGCGATCCAAACGCACCAAAATTTCTTGAGATTACGGTCAAAGACAGCAATGGCAAAACGTGGTCAACTTTTTATGCCCATGCTAAGGATTTTTCTACCGGTTCGGTAGGCTATTACGCTTCAGACAAGCTGGTCAACCCGGAAAGCGCCGAACGTTACCAGGCGGGATTGAGCTTTACGCTTATAGGTTCCAAACCCGGTAAGTAAGGCATTTCCTGAAACAAAAAGCTAAACGACAATAGCCTGCTCCGGTGCGGTTGAGATATGTTCGTTAGGCGTGTTGTCGCGTATTTAAGGGGGAAAAAGTGCAGTTGCATGAGTCGGCGGAAAATTACCTTGAAACGATTCTCATTTTAAGCTCCCGCGGGGACAAAGTCCGGTCTATAGACATTGTGAATCAGCTTGAATACAGCAAGCCAAGCGTGAGCATTGCCATGAAAAACCTACGTTCAAAAGGCTACGTTTCCATGGATGTTGACGGATACATAACGCTCACCGAGGCAGGACGCAAAATTGCCGATACGATATATGAGCGGCACGTGGCGCTTTCTGACTGGCTGGTTTTTTTGGGCGTTGATTCAAAAACAGCGGTGCATGATGCCTGCAAAATGGAACACGTTATGTCAGACAAAAGTTTTTTGGCCATAAAAAAGCATATCGAAAACTTAAAACAAGCCGCGGGAGTTTCCTGATAAATTATGCATGTGGAAGTATCATGAAGTCTATAACATTAGGTGTTGGTGGCATGTCTTGTGCCGCCTGCGCGAAAAGTATTGAGCGTTTATTGGAAAAACAGGATGGCGTAAAAACGGGTCAGGTAAACTTTGGCACAGAAAAGCTATTCATTGAGTTTAACGAAAGCAAAATTAACTTTGAAAAGATTTCTGCGCTTGTGCAAAAATCTGGTTTTACATTGCATCTTCCGCAGAAGGATGAAGCGGATGCATCTGCCTTGCGCAAGGCGGATGAAATACAAAAACTGTGGTTTTCATTTAAGTGGTCTTTAATCGCGGCAATCCCGCTGTTTCTTTTTTCAATGGTACCAATGATTTTTTACGCATTGGACTTGCGCGTTTTGCCGTATAATCTTGATCCGCTCAATTTCCCAAGCATCAACGGTTTGATTCAGCTCATTTTTACGTTGCCTGTTATATGGCTGAACCGGAACATTTTCCGCAGAGGCTTTTCCGCTTTTTTTACCGGGGCGGCAAATATGGATTCGCTGATTGCAAAAGGCACAATGGTAGCTTTTGTTTTCAGTTTGTATCTCACCATAGACAATTTTTTCACTTTAGGCACCGCAATGGTTGATACTATGGCGGACGTGATGTTTATGGATTACAACCAATATTATTTTGAAACTGTCGCGATAATTTTGACGCTGATTGTTTTGGGAAAATATCTGGAGGCAAAAACAAAGGGCGGAACTTCAGAGGCGATAAAAAAACTGATGGGGCTTTCGCCAAAAACGGCAAAAGTTATTCGTGATGGTATTGAAATGGAAATCCCGATTGACGATGTGATTGCGGGCGATATTATTCAAGTAAGGCCGGGTGAAAAAATGCCTGTTGACGGCGTTGTTGTGCAAGGCTTCACAAGCGTTGACGAATCTATGCTTACGGGGGAAAGTATGCCCGTCAGCAAAAAAGAAGGCGATTCGGTAATTGGCGCAAGCATCAATAAAAACGGGTTTATAAAATTCAAGGCGACAAAAATTGGCAAAGATACTGTGCTTGCGCAAATCGTAAAGTTGGTGGAAGATGCGCAAAACTCCAAAGCGCCAATCGCGCGAATCGCCGACACAATTTCCGGTTATTTTGCATACGCGGTATTGGCGATTGCTATAGCGGCAGGTGCGGCGTGGTTTATCGCAGGATATAACATGGCATTTGTGATGGTTGTTGTCGTTTCCGTTTTGCTTATTGCTTGCCCCTGCGCTTTGGGTTTGGCGACTCCCACCGCTGTGATGGTTGGCACTGGAAAAGGAGCGGAAAACGGCATTTTGATTAAGGGCGGTGAATCGCTGGAAATTGCCCATAAAATAAAAACGGTTGTATTTGATAAAACGGGAACGGTTACAGAGGGAAAACCGCATGTTACAGATATTGTAACAAAAGGCAGTTACAGTGAAGATGATATTTTGCTTATGGCGGCATCCGGAGAAATGCAGTCGGAACATCCACTGGGCGAGGCTATTGTAAATTACGGAATAAACAAGTTTGGAAAACTTCCTGAACCTGATAAATTTAATTCTATTACCGGGCAAGGTATTGAAGCTGAAATTAACGGAAAGAGCGTTTTAATTGGCAACAAGCGTTTAATGGAAAGCCGGGAAATTGATTTGAGTGTTTATGCACAGGAAAGTGACAGGCTTGCGAATGAAGGTAAAACGCCAATGTACATATCTGTTGCCGGGAAACTTGAAGGCATTGTTGCCGTGGCAGATATAATTAAACCGACAAGTAAGGCGGCTGTTCAAAAGCTAAAAAACATGGACATTGAAATTGTGATGATAACAGGCGACAACAAACGCACAGCGGAAGCTGTTGGAAAGCAAGCAGGAATTGATAAAGTGTTTGCTGAAGTTTTGCCGCAAGACAAGGCGGAAAATATCAAGCGGCTGCAGGCAGGCGGCGGTAAAGTGGCAATGGTTGGTGACGGAATCAATGACACGCCCGCGCTTGTGCAGGCCGACATTGGCATTGCAATTGGCGGCGGCACTGATGTTGCGATTGAATCGGCTGATATTGTGCTTATGCGCGGAGATTTGCAAGGCGTAACCCAGGCAATTTATTTGAGTAAAAGAACCATGCGCAACATCAAGCAAAATCTGTTTTGGGCTTTTGCTTACAATGTGGCGGGCATACCAATTGCAGCGGGTCTTTTGTATATTTTTGGCGGCCCTTTGCTTAATCCTGTTATTGCCGCCCTTGCTATGGCATTCAGTTCCATTTCCGTGTTACTAAACGTATTGCGTATCAAGCGCCTGGATTTAGCGGGCAATTAAATTTTCCCCAGTTCGAGGATTTTCGCTATCTCGTCCCGCATAGCCGCCGCCTGCTCGAACTCAAGATTTTTCGCGTGTTCAAGCATTTCCCGTTCCAGCGCGGCGATAAGCTTTTTGCGATCGCCTGGGACAAGCACGTTGTGGGATTTTTTCAGCACTTCAATGGTTGTGGCGGCGGCGTCCTTTTCTTCCTCCGCACGGCGCTCAAGAATATTCGCGATTGCCTTTTTTATGGTAGTCGGTGTTATGCCGTGTTTTTTGTTGTAATCCATTTGGACTTTGCGGCGGCGTTCGGTTTCAGTAATCGCTTCCTGCATGGCATCGCTCATTCTGTCGGCGTACATGATCACCTTGCCCGCCGCATTCCGTGCCGCCCTGCCGATAATCTGCACAAGGCTTGTGAGTGAGCGGAGGAAGCCGATTTTGTCCGCGTCCAAAATGGCAATGAACGAAACTTCAGGCAGGTCAATTCCTTCCCGCAATAAATTTATGCCGACAAGAATATCGAAGTCGCCTGATCGAAGCTGAGTGAGTATTTCAACGCGTTCGATCGTTTCAATTTCGCTGTGGATATAGCGGACTTTTAAGCCTAAGCCTGAAAGGTAATCGGTGAGGTCTTCGGCCATTTTTTTTGTGAGCGTGAGGATAAGCGAGCGTTCTCCGACTTTGATTCGCTTTTGCACCTCGCTGTAAATGTCCGCCATGTGGTTTTCGCTTGGGCGCACTTCTATCTCCGGATCCAAAAGCCCGGTGGGTCTGATGAGTTGCTGCACAGTTCGCTTTGACTTTTCAGTTTCGGTTTTGCCGGGCGTGGCGGAAACGAAGATGGTTTTGTCCAGCCGCTGTTCAAACTCGTCAAACCGTAAAGGGCGGTTATCAAGGGCGCATGGCAAACGGAAGCCGTATTCCACAAGGTTTTCCTTGCGGGAACGGTCACCGGCGTACATCCCGCCGATTTGCGGCAGGGTTACATGGCTTTCGTCAATGAACGTCAGGTGGCTTTGGGGCAGGTAATCAACCAGCGTGTCCGGGGCATCGCCGGGTTTTCTGCCTGCAAGCGGCGCGGAGTAATTTTCTATGCCCGGGCAATAACCCATTTCGCTTAACATTTCGATGTCGTATTCCACCCGTGTTTTCAGCCGCTCAGCTTCAGGAATTTTTCCTGCGCGCATAAAAAACTCGTAGCGCTGCGCCAACTCATTTTTAATAGCGCCCAGCGCGTTATGTATCATTTCAGGCGGCATGACAAATTGTTTGGCGGGGTAAATCATCGCGCGATCTATTTCGCTTAACGTTTCACCGGACACTGGATTAAAACGCCTGATGCGCTGGACGAGATCCCATTCCATGTCCACACGGTAAGCTTCTTCAAGGTAGGCGGGGAAAATATCCAGTGTGTCGCCGCGCCGCCTGAAACGCCCCCGCTCAAGCACGGCATCGTTGCGCTCGTATTGCAACTCGACAAGGCGGCGGATAAGCGCATCCACATCAAGGGTATCACCTTTGGAAAACGTGGCGGTCATTTTTTTGTAGACTTCAGGTGTCGCCAAACCGTAAATGCACGACACGGTCGCAACGATAATTACATCCTCCCGCTCCATGAGATTTCGGGTTGCCGAAAGGCGCATCCGCTCAATCTCATCGTTTATTGAAGCGTCTTTTTCGATGTACAGATCGCGGCTGGCAACGTAGGCTTCAGGCTGGTAATAATCGTAGTAGGATACAAAATACTCCACGGCATTATGCGGAAAAAAGCCGCGAAACTCCCGAAAGAGCTGTGCGGCTAACGTTTTGTTGTGGCTGATTATGAGTGTGGGCATTTGCACCGCTTCGATAATCTTTGCCATTGTAAAAGTTTTGCCGGAGCCTGTAACCCCTTGAAGAACCTGAAATTGATCGCCAGATTTGATGCCTTCAGCAAGGGCGGCAATTGCCTGCCCCTGATCGCCTGCAGGCTTGAACGGTGAAACTACTTCAAATGGACGCATGGGTAGAGTATACCTGAATTGGGGCGTTTCAACAATTAAGTTGACGGCCAAACAGCGATCACTCCAGCCGCACGTTAATCCGCGCGTTTGTGCCGATGCGCAGCCTTGAGTTTGGCGATGTGACCAGCACTTCCGCTTCAAATTCCGCGGCGGACGAAAGCGCCGTAGCTGCAGGGTTTATTCTTGTGATAACGCCTGAATATTCGGTGTTTCCCGTCGCGTTTGAGCTAATGGCAACTTCCATGCCAGCGTGTATCCTGCTTAAATCGTACTCCCTGAAACTGGCGGCGATCCGCAAATTGTCCGTGTCTTCTATGATGAACAGAAGCCCCGTGCCGGCAGCGCCTTCTCTGGCGGCGACAGTTGTTACCGTGCCGCATATAACCGCTGTGATAACAGATCTTTCCCGTATAAAGCGCGCCGCGTCAAGCGCCGCCTGTGCCTGCTGGCGGGAAGCGAGCGCCGATTGCAGGGCGAATTCGGCTTGCCGCAATTCATCACGCGCAATGACTCTTGCACCGTACAGGTTGCCGCGGATTTCATGGTTGTGCTGTGCCGCGCCCACATTTACTTCGGCTATTTGTAACGCCGCCTGCGCATTTGCGATTTGAATATCCAAATCCTCGGCAGCCAGCGCGGCAAGCATCTGCCCCTCAGTTACGCGATCTCCGGCTTCAACGTAAACCCGCTCGATTACCGCTCCCAGCGTAGAATACACGATCCTTCTTTGGACGCTTTCAACCGTGCCTCTGGCAGTGATGCTTTTAGTAATCGAGCGTGCCGCACCGCCATTTGTAACAGCAGCGGTGACAGGGCGCAAATCACCGGCAGGTGTTCTAAGCGCAATTCTGACATTGGCGTTCACACCGATAATGCCGCTTAAGTCAACATCGTCGGTGATATTTATTTCTACCGGGATTAAGTGCGTCAGCCGCGTAAAGAGGCCGCTGATATTAAAGAACACCGGATTGCCGCCAAGCTCGGCTTGGGTGATTCTGCCTATATTCCTGACATAGCCGTTAAAGCGCTGCCTGCCGAAGGTGTCTATCGTGACGGTGACAGGCTGTCCCGCCCGCACTCTGGCTATATCGCTTTCTTCGATGTTGGCAAGGATGTGTATATTGCTGACATCGGCTATGACGGCGACAGGTTCGGCGGGCGTTACATGCTGATCCAACACGGCGTTTGTGTGGATCACAAGACCATCAATGGGCGAGCGCATTGTTTCGCCGTTTTCCACCCAGCCGAGTATTTCGTTTTCCCGCACGTAGCTGCCTTCGCGGATCGTAAAGCGTTCAAGATGGCCGGGCGCTGACGGCGCGATAGCGATTAACGTTGTTGTTACCCGTGCGTTGTCTGTTACGACAAAACCGGCATTATGCCAAAGGGCGAAGGCGATTCCCCCGCCGCCTGCAAGCGCCAGAGAAGATAGAACCGCAATAACTTTCTTGTTCACAATAAATACTCCTTTCTCTCTTGTCTCTCTTGATTCTTGTTTTCCATACACCCATGCAAAGCCAAAGATTAATACCGTAATATTCGCCAGAATAATCCCAAAACTGCGAACCGCGCCGGTGGTGCGAATATCTTCATAAACAAAGTTCATGGTGTAGAAAATTCCGAATATGTTTTCGAGAGTTGCGTTGCCGCTGAGGTTGGCAATCATTGGGCCAAAACCCAGAACCATTCCGGCGGCGGAACTTATGGAAATGGCCGACTGCTCGTTATCGGATTTCATCCCGATAATTCCGCCAAGCAGTATAGATGCCGCCGCCCCCAGCGACAGGGAAACAAACATTGTCAGCATATTGATAACAGAGACATTGGGCATCATTGCCGAAAACGCGCCGCTTACAACCAGCGCGCAGGCAAAAACGACTCCGCCGACTCCCAACAAATACTCATGGGATTTAACGCCCGCCATCAAGAGAAAGCGCAGGGAGTTTTTCTCCCGGTCTTCCGCTATGGCGGTAGCCGTGGTGCTGACCAATGTCATCCCTATAAACATGGCCGCCTTCATGGTAATAAAAAACGATTCCGGCATGGCGCCGCCTGTGTCTATATCCACAATATACGTCATCAGAAAGGCCATAACAGGAAAGATGATAAACTGAACTAGCGTGCTTGAGTTTTTTAGAATATCTTGAAATTGTTTGATAAATATGGCGCCGGCGCTATTCATTATAAATCCACCCCGGTCATTTTCATAAAAACCGCGCCCAAATCCGGCACTGTTCGCATGGAGTTGTGCCTGTCGCATATTTCCCGCGGCTTGCCCTGTTCCACGATTTTCCCTTTATGCAGCAGCGCCACCCTATCGCAGAGCTTTACCGCTTCATCCATGTTGTGCGTGGTCAGGAAGACTGTCGCCCCTTTTTCCCGCAAGGCTTGTATCAGTTCGTGCATTCCTTCGCTTGTTCGCGGGTCAAGCGCGCTCGTTGGCTCGTCCAAAAACAATACTTTTGGCGCGTGCAAAATCGCCCGTGCCAGAGCAAGGCGCTGGCGCATCCCTTTGGAAAGTGAGCTGACGGCTTTTTTCGCGGCATCTTCGAGACCTACATTCTTGAGGGCTTCAGCGGAACTGCTCAACGGGATGCCGTAAATGCGGGCAAAGACATCTAGGTTTTCCAGACAGTTAAGCCGTGGATACAGGCCGTCCACATCCAGCATAAGCCCCGTCTGAAAAGAAGTCGCGTCTACCTGCGCGCTTCCCCCGTCAACTTCCAGTTGCTTGGTAAGGATATTTATGAGCGTGGTTTTCCCCGAGCCAGATGGTCCGAGCAGCCCGAAAATCTCTTTTTGTTTTACGTTAAAAGTAACGCCTGACAGCACTGTTTGTTCGCCAAAGTTTTTTTGCACATCGCGTACGTTAATCATAGAACTTTCCCCGCACGCCCTTGTGTTGCTTTATCCCGCTTTTTCCGCTATGATTATGTGAGATGGTAACAACGTACAAACTTAATACTAAAGAACTGGAAAATACTTTTATCGATTCCATTAAAACAACGTATCCTGACCAGATTGTTGAAATACAGGTTCGGGAACAGGATACAACCGAGTATTTGCTCAGTACTCCCGCCAACCGCGAGCGCATGGGAAAAATCCTCAAGGAATCTGCGGAGGGGAAACACGTAACGTTTGAAACGCTCGAACAGGCAATGCAAGCGGCAAAGGGGTGATCAGTTTTTTGGATTCCGCTTTTGCCGAATATAGGCAGTGGGAAATAGACGATAAGAAAATTTTTGGTAAAATCAACTCCTTGATCACAGAGATTGTGCGAGATCCGTTTCATGGAACCGGTAAGCCCGAACCGCTCAAATGGGATTTGGCGGGATACTGGTCGCGCCGTATTACGCAGGAACACCGGTTGGTATATAAAGTCATAAAAGATCACGTTATTATTGCCTCCTGTAAGTATCATTACTAACGCTGTTCATGCGCACGTTAATCATAAAAATTGTGTTCCTCTTTCAGCATAAACGCCGTCAGCATCTGGGGGGTTGGCTGAGTGTCCCCGTCTTTGTTGTACAGCTTCCACGCGCAAAGCCCCTGAATGGTGGCGAGGAACAGGTTAGCCATGCCTTCCGCACTGCCCTGCCGGAATGCTCCGTTTTTTTGCCCCCGTTCAATAAGGCGTGTTAGTTTATCATGGAGATCCCGCGTGTATTCCATAAGCGGCTCCAACATGTGGGGCAGTGACTCCGGGATATCATCTGCGGCACGGGAGAGAAGTTTCTGGAACTGTAGGTACTCATCGTCCTTGTTGATTTTGTTGACAAGCTCCACGGCGGTTATCTTTATCAAATCCACAGGCGGTATGTCACCTTCCGCTATCGTGCTGAATGCCTTCATGTCGCTCATTGCTTTTTCTATCAAAGTCCCGAAAATATCCTCTTTAGTCTTGAAATGGCGGTACAGCAATCCCACGCTGATGCCCGCTTTGTCGGCAATCTCCTGAACGCCGGTTCCGGCAAGCCCCTTTCGCGCGAACAGCACGGTCGCCGCGGAAAGTATTTTTTCCCTTGTGGCGGTGCGTAAGGCTTCGTTTCGTTCTTCCATCTTTGCCATGCGGCTTCTCCATCTTTTATTAACGAGTGAATATTTACTCATTATATTTGAAAATGATCGTTCTGTCAAGCTGTGCGGCGGTTTTTTTGATCGGTTCTCCGGTATTTTCTTTTGTACCGCCCCTTTTTTGCATCCTCAATTCATTTTTACACAATTTGTCAATCGTATATCAAAATGTTTCACGTGAAACATTATTCTGCTTTTCTTCTTGACAAACCTCAAATATCCTTTCATATTGGACGTATGTTTTTTGATCAATATTTTCTAATTTTGGTGGTTCCAACATTAATTCTCTCCATGATCGCGCAGGTTATGGTGAAGTCTGCTTTCGCAAAGTATTCCCAAGTACGCGGCTCTAAAAACATTTCCGGGCGCGATGCGGCGCTCCTTTTGCTGAAAGCGAATTCCGTTAACGATGTGACTGTCGAGGCTGTTCGCGGCTCACTTTCGGATCACTACGATCCGCGCACAAAAACTTTGCGCCTTTCGGAGCCCGTGTTTGCCCAGCCGTCTATCGCCGCGGTGGGCGTTGCCGCTCACGAGGCGGGTCACGCCATCCAGCACGCCAGAGGTTATGCGCCACTGGTGCTGCGGAGCACACTCGTACCGGTTGCCAACATCGGTTCATCAATAGGTCCGTGGGTGGCGATAGCGGGTTTCTTTTTCGGGCATCCTTTGCTCATCAATATTGGTATTGTCCTTTTTGGCGGGGCTGTCCTTTTTTACCTTATCACGCTTCCCGTGGAATTCAACGCTTCCACACGCGCCTTGGCAATGCTTAAACGCAACAACGTTCTTACCCCGGCTGAACTTGAAGGGGCTAAAAAGGTGCTAACCGCCGCTGCGCTAACCTACGTTGCATCCGCCCTTACCGCGCTCATGAGCCTGTTACGCCTGATCCTTCTTTCCCGAAGGCGCTAGCGGCAATTCAGTTTAAAGTTTATATTTTTTAAAAGCTAAATTAATTTTGCGGCTGTTTAGACAAAGAATAGCCGCTTTTTTTTACGAAACAGGAGGAAAAATGAAGTACGAAATTTCTGGCGATACTTTGCCGGTTGTAACGATTAACCTTAATCGCGGCGAAAGTATATACACTCAGTCAGGCGGCATGACCTGGATGAGTTCGGAAATCAACATGGAAACAAACATGAAAGGCGGTTTGTTAAAAGGGCTTGGGCGAATGCTTTCAGGTGAATCGCTTTTTATGGCAACTTACACCGCAAACTCCGACAGTCAATTCATCGCCTTAGCATCCTCGTTTCCCGGACATATCGTTGCCCTTGATTTAAGAGCCGGAAGCTTTATCTGTCAGAAAAATTCCTTTCTTTGTGCGCAACCTGAAGTTAGTCTAAAAACGGTGATTCCAAATGGTCTTAAAGCCGGACTGTTCGGCGGCGAAGGTTTTATTATGCAGGAACTAAGCGGTAACGGAATAGCTTTTTTGGAAATTGACGGAAGCGTTAAAGAGCTTGCCCTTTCTGCGGGGGAAAAAATCATCGTGAACACCGGAAATGTGGCAGCCTACGAATCAAGTATTAGTTTTTCTGCACAGATGATAAAAGGCTTTAAAAACATCCTTTTTGGCGGCGAAGGGCTTTTCCTTACAACTCTTGTCGGTCCCGGCAAAGTTTATCTGCAATCTATGGCGTTGCCATCGTTTGTTGAACGCATTGTGCCGTTTCTTCCAAAGCCAAGAAACCCGCCCAGCCGATAAAAAAAGCCTGTTTCATCAACCGTGAGAAACGGTCTTTGAAACAGGCTTTTTTGCATCTGCGTTTTTTAGTAGTTAATAACGCGAAGCTCAAAATACGCCTGCGGATGGTCGCAGGTGGCGCATTTTGCCGGGGCGTTTTCGCTGTCCACGATATGTCCGCAATTGCGACAGATCCACACAGACTTCTGCTTCTTGGCGAAAACTTGGCTGGTGTTTACGTTATCAAGCAGTTTCAAGTAGCGCTCCTCGTGCTCTTTCTCAATCTTGCCTACAGAATCAAAAAGCACCGCAATGTCGTTAAAGCCTTCTTCGCGGGCTTCGGCGGCCATGCGCTTGTACATATCAGTCCACTCATAGTGTTCACCAGCGGCGGCAGCTTTCAGGTTTTCAGGCGTTGATTCAATGTCTCCTCCGTGGAGCAGCTTAAACCAAAGCTTTGCGTGTTCCTTCTCGTTACCGGCAGTTTCTTCAAAGATAGCCGCAATTTGCTCGTAGCCCTCTTGCCGCGCTTTTCCTGCAAAGTACGTGTACTTGTTCCTTGCCTGGCTTTCGCCGGCAAAAGCATCCTGCAGATTCTTTTCCGTTTTTGTCCCTTTTAAACTAGGCATTTTTGTCTCCTTAATCCTTAAAATATTTTTAGAGTGCTTCTACAACACCCTGAGGTCCTAAATCAGCGCTACGGTCATGATATGACGTGTGCAAAAGGCGCTCGGCACGCGGGCTAAGCGGTTTTTCATAAAAGTCATTATAAACGGCTTTTATTTCGGGGTTATCGTGGCTGCAGCGCAGTGTCATTTCGCTATCTTTTGAATAAAGCGCCTTGATGCGGGCTTTGCGGATTTCATCGCTGATAGGAATTTGAGTTTTCGGCTGGCCACCGCCGCCTATGCATCCGCCGCGGCAAGCCATAACTTCCAGAAAATCAAATTCACTCCTGCCTGCCGCATGGGCTTTAAGCAGCTTTTTCGCGTTTGCTATGCCGTGGGCAACTGCCACATTAACAGCAATCCCTGCAATGTTAACGATGGCGCTGCGCACGCCTTCCATGCCGCGCACCGGCTCAAGTTTCAAAAAGTCATCCGCCGGATTATGTCCGGTTACAATGTGATACGCCGTGCGGGCGGCGGCTTCCATTACACCGCCTGTGTTACCGAAAATAACACCCGCTCCGGATGCCGATCCCATGAGTTTGTCATATTCGCCGTCGGCAAGCGCCATAAAATCAACGCCTTCTTCACGCAGCCACTTCGCAAGTTCCCTTGTCGTGATTACGTGATCCATATCGCGCATTCCGTCAATGCCAAGTTCTTTCGAAGCGTCATTCATTTCTTCGCGCCGGATTTCAAACTTTTTCGCGGTGCAGGGTGTAAGCGCGACATTTACGATTTTTTTTGGGTCAATGCCGGCTTGCTTTGCAAAATACGTTTTAACCGTGGGTCCCTGCATCCCAATCGGGCTTTTTGCGGTGGAAAGGTACCTCATCATTTGCGGGTAAAAAGTTTCGGTAAATTTCACCCACGCAGGACAGCAACTGGTGAACTGTGGCAACGGTTTTGTTTTATTGACAACACGTTCAAGCAGTTCAGACGCTTCTTCCATTATCGTTAAATCCGCGCTGAAGTTAGTGTCAAGCACATAATTTGCGCCGAGCTTTCGCAGCGCGGCAACCATCTTGCCCTCGACAAAAGTGCCAGGCTCAAGACCAAACTCTTCACCCAGACCAACGCGCACCGAAGGGGAAGTATTAAAAATGACAATTTTATCCGGATCGGCAATGGCTTTTTTTACCTCGGTATATTCATATTGCTCAACAATGGAATGTACCGGACAGACATTGGCGCACTGACCACAGTGTATACAAATGGGGATATCTCCGGTGCTTTTCATATCGTACATCTTACCAACCGCAATATCGTTTTCACAGACACGTCGGCAAGCTCCGCACTTGATACAGAGTTCTTCTATACGCTTGATTGACGGATTATCCTCCTCAATTGGTATGCGAACATCAGTAAACTTGTGCTTGCTCATAAAATTCCCCCAAATATATAATTCTAACCGCTATGCGGTTCTCATCCCTTACAAGTTCTTTTCCTGTCCGCCGCCGCTAACACAGCTTTGGCAAACACCCGTAAACAAAAGATTATGCCCTTCAACCTGAAAACCGTACCTCTTTTGAATCACATCGTTGATGCCTTCCATGTGCTCCAAATCAATGTCAAACGCGCCGTAACACTGCTTACACCTGAAATGGTAGTGCTTGTCGGTGCGCACATCATACCGCTCAAGACCGTCCAAAAGCGAAACCTCGCGCAACATCCCTTCACCTGCAAGGTGCCTAAGATTCCGGTAAACGGTGGTTTTGCTTATGGACGGATACTCCCTTTGGATCTCACCGTACACTTCTTCTATCGTTGGGTGAGTATTCAGCTTAACTACGGCGTCAAGGATGATTTTCCGTTGTGGCGTATTCCGTTGCATCTTGATGAATAAAATATATCAGTATTGATAATGATTGTCAATAGGAAAGTTTTAGTTATTAGAAAAAATTTTTCTAATTGAGGCGCTGCAAAATAAATTTCAGCAAACAGCTTGCGTAAAATCGAAAAATCGTTATAAAATGGTGGTTCCCGGTGAATGCAAGTGCTTTTCAAACGGAGCTTTTCTTAGTGTTTTCCAGTTTTTTAATGTGGACAATTATTGGAAAAGCTTTCTGATTTTTTACCATTACAAACATCATTAGGGAAGAATTTTAAAACCATTCAATCTGATATTTTTTGTCTCCTGCCAATTCCTTATGTTATAAGGAATTGCGCTGTTTAACTATTCAGATTTTAAGGTACCCGGTGGCGTGTGTGCGTTATTTTGGGGTTTGCTCTTTATAAAAACTATGTTATAAATTGTGGATAATATGTTAATAACTTTGGGGGCTGGTCGATGGCTAGTTTGGATGGAAAGGCACTTTGGGAGCAAACCCTTATGCTGCTCAAAAATGAACTTGGAGACGATGAATATGCGATTTGGTTCAGCAAAATTACGTTCGTCCGAGCCGGGGAATCAGAAATCTTTGCCGCCGCTCCAAACAACTTTTTTTTGGAGATGTTCAAGCAGAAGTATTTGCCCCACATATTGGCAAAAATTGGCGAGCTTGCAGGGAAAAAAATTGACGTAACGCTTGAAGTTCCCCAAAAAGGCGAAAAACAGCCTGAAACAGCCGCACCGCCTTCACCGCATCCGCTTGCCGAGCAGAAAACAACGCCAAGCGGGAGAAATTCCGCCGTGCAAAGTGCTTCAGATGCCCCACAGACAACCGCGCAAAAGAAAAGCAACCCGCAGCTTCAGGAAGAGTTCACTTTTGAGACTTATATTGTCGGGGAAGTGAACAATTATGCTTTTAATGCGGCTTCGGCTATTGCCAGAAACCCAGGAAAATCAAAAATTTACAATCCTTTGCTCATTTACGGTGGAACAGGGCTTGGAAAAACTCACCTTATGCAAGCGCTGGGGCATTTTGTCCACAACAACAGCGAATTGAAAATTCACTACATCACCGGTGAAGGTTTTATGCGGGAATTTATTGAAACGGTCGCTTTGGGGCAGAAAAACAAAGACGCTTTTGCAAAAAAATACCGCAATGTGGACGTTCTTCTCATTGACGATATTCATACAATTGAGCGAGGAGCGGGAACGCAGGATGAGCTTTTTTACACATTTGAGGCGCTTTACAACAAGAAAAAACAAATGGTTTTCACCTGTGACCGTCCAATAACTGAACTAAAAGGTATGGCTCCCCGCCTTCAATCGCGTTTTCAGTCAGGTTTGAGTGTTGAGCTCAATTTGCCGAACTACGAAGAACTCATCGCCATCTTAAAGAAAAAAATGGAGATGAAAAAACTTGAAATGCGCAAAAATATCGTTATATCGGACGAAATAATCGAAATGATCATCAAAAATATTTCCTCAAATGTACGGGAAATGGAAGGCGCTCTTAATAAACTGATGGGTTATGCGGATTTGGTCAATAAGCCTGTTACAATTGAGATTGCCCAAAGGGAACTTAAAGACGTTTTTGCCGACCCCAGACAGGGAAATATGTCCATAGATATAATACAAAAGGTTGTGGCAGAAGAATATAACCTTTCGCCAAACGATTTGAAAGGCAAAAAACGAAGCGCGAGCATAGTAAAGCCACGCCAAATATCCATGTACCTGTGCCGCGAACTCACCGAATATTCGCTGACAGAAATTGGCGAGATGTTCGGCAACAGAGATCATACAACGGTGCTTCATTCGTGCAGACAAATTGAGGAAATGAGCCGTTCGGACACAAATCTTTATTCTGCTCTTGAAAAACTTAAAAGGATGATCAAAGAACATAATGTGAAATGAAAACTTTAATAAGTGGTTGACAAGTGGTTTTCCGGCGGTTGAAAAAAACACAATTTTATAGTATTGGTATAATGCTAATGTGGAAACTGTTAAGAACCGCTTTGAAAGCAGGTGTTTTATAAAGAGCTTAGCTTTTTTATATTTTTATATTAGCTAAGGAATTAAACTGGTTTTCCACAAAAAAGCGTCCTTATTGTTACTACTACTAAATTTATATATATAGTATAATAAGAGCTTGTGGAATAGGAGAAATTATGAAGTTTAAGTGCGAAAGAAGTGTGCTCCAAAAGGAAATTGCCATAGCGAACGAGATTATAGCCTCGAAAAATGTTATATCGATACTTTCAAATATCTATTTGGAAGCCGCAGATTCAAGTCTCACCATTCGCGCGACTGACATGAAAGTGAATTTTGAGACGAAAGTTCCTGTGGAAGTTGTTGAACCGGGTAGTGTTACCGTTTATGCTGATAAATTTGCGGGGATTTTGAACTCAATTCCTGACGGAGAAATGGAATTTGAGCAAAAAGAATCACGAATTAACATAGGAACGGCGGTTAAAAAGGCGAAGTTTCAGTTAAAAAGCATCGCTTCCGATAAATTTCCTGAATTTTCCGCCGCAGGAAAGGAATTTTTTCAAATGCCCATTCGGGATTTGAAAAGCATGATAAAAGAAACCATTTTTGCCGTTTCAAACGATGAAACACGCCATTTTATGAACGGACTTTTCTTTGAAAAATCGGAAGGCAAGTTTATAATGGTTGCTACAGACGGGCGAAGGCTCGCTTTTATCAACAAACCAGCCGAAAAAGCGCCGGCCGATTTTTCAGGCGTTATAATTCCCTCTAAAATACTCAATCTTGTTCTTAAAAGAGCAGGCGAAGAGGGAAATGTTGATGTTTGCGTCAGCGACAAGAACATTTTTATTCAATTCGGCTCTTACAAACTGTCTTCGGTGCTTATTGAAGGTCAATTTCCCAATTACCGCCGCGTAATACCTGAAAGTCAGTTGAACAAGTTCAAGGTGAACCGCGTGGAAATGCTTGATGCGTTGAGGCGTGTGTCGCTTTTGGTGGAAGAAAAATCGCATCGTGTTTACCTTGGGCTTTCATCGGGGATGATTTCCGTTTACTGCGAGGAAAACGACATAGGCAACGCGCGTGAGGAAATTTCCTGCACGTATGAGGGAGAAGAGCAAACGATTGCGCTTAATTATCGCTATCTTGAAGAGCCTTTTAAGGTTATGACGGCAGATGAAATAAACATTTTGTTTACCGACCCAAACAAGACAATCACTATTATGCCCGTTCCTGAGCAGGATTTTTTCCACATCGTTATGCCGATGCAACAGGAATAGCATTTTTCCGTGAGTTTTGCCTTTCTAAGAACCGTTTCTTTTCGCAATCTTGCTGATAAAGAGATAGATGTGCGGGGAAAGGACATCTTTTTTGTGGGTGAAAATGGTCAAGGCAAAACGAATTTTCTGGAAGCCCTTTATTTTTGCTCGTATGCGTCTTCTTTTCGGGGGGCAAAAGACAGGGATTTGGTCAAATCAGGCGAAAACGACTGTTCGGTTGCTGTTGGTTTTGAAAATTCACTTTATAACAAGGTTGTTGTAGCTTTTAAGGACGGCAAAAAAAGCATAACTTTGGATGGAAAGCAGGTTCAAGACCGAAAAGAGTTGCTTTCTGTCACTCCGGCGGTGGTTTTTTGCCACGAGGACATGGAGTTTGTTTGCGGCACTCCCGAACGCCGCCGCTGGTTTTTTGATCAAGCCCGCAGCTTGTGGGATCCGCTTTACCTTGATGACCTTCACAAATACCGACGCTTGCTTAAAACCCGCAATTCCCTGTTTCGCAAAGACGGCGTTTCCCGCCCCCGCCTTACCCCTGAAATTTCTGCCATGCTTGATGTTTTAGACCCGCAAATGGCGCATTACGGGCTTGAACTGATTCTGAAACGCCAAAAACTTGCCGCGGATTTTTCACACGTTTTCCAGCCGCTGTACAGGGAGATTTCAGATATAGACGGTATCGGCGTGAGCTATATCCCTTCGTGGAAAAACGGTGACACTCAATCAATCACTGAACATCTTTTGCAGCGGCGTGAGGCGGACATTGCCGCAGGTATTACCCTTTCCGGCCCCCACCGCGACCGCTATACGTTTACCTGCGGCGGTGAGGATTTTTCGCTAAAAGCATCCACCGGACAGCGGCGGCTTTTGGCGCTACTGCTCCGCCTTGCCCAGGCAGAAGTTTATTTGGAAAAAACGGGAAAAAAGCCTGTATTGCTTTTGGATGACGTGCTTTTGGAACTGGACAGGGAAAAGCGAAAAAAGTTCCTTTCGATAATGCCAGAGTACGAGCAGGCTTTTTACACTTTCCTTTTGGGGGAATACGAGCGCTATTTAAAAGCGGATACGATTGTGTACGGGATTAGTTCGGGGAAAGCGGAGAGGATGGGGTGATAGGCAGCATGCGCGTGTACTGTCAGAACAAATCAGAATGTGTTCCGGTGCGGTAAAAAACAATTTCCCGAGTGCCTTTATCAATGCGGTAAACAAGGAGCCAATCCGGTTCAATATGGCACTCCCATTTACCATTATAACTTCCTTGCAACGAGTGGTTTCTGTGTTTTGCTAAAAGCGGCTGTTCGTTAATAAGCAGTTTCATTACCTCAGTTAGTTCGTTTATGTCCTTGCCGCGTTTTATCATAAGCCTGCGGTCTTTTTTGAACGAACCTGTATAAAGTGGTATCAGCACTTGCTAATCGTCTGAATCCAGGTCTGATAGCATTTCTTCAAGGGAGTTGAACCGCTTTGCCGACAGCCCACCACGGAGCATTGCATCCCCTTCATCAAAGGCTGTAATGGTTTCGGCATTAAAGCACATTTCACCAGTTTCAGTATCACGGCGTTTTGCGCACATGGGGCATTCATCATCCGCATTGATAGGGTCGGAGCTTGTCGGGGTAAAGGTGAGTATGACAGAGCCAGTTGGTACTTCGCGTGGCACATCAATGATCAGCCTTCGATTATCCGGAATTAATACGGTTTGTGTAACGCTCATGAATTAACTATAACATTGCGGCAGCTATTTTTCAAGGAAAGAAATAGCGTGTTTCCTTAATCACCCCTCCGCCGCCCGCTTAAATGCGCCAAATCCCAAAACTCTGCTCTTTCATTTGCAGGCTACCGTTTTCTATGGCGCAATCACCTATGGCATAAACTTTAGCGGTATGCGCCTTTGGGATTTTATCCAATGGCAGTGACACTTCCGCTTCGCCGGGATTAACCGCGAGAATGAAAGAGCCCCTTTTGTAAACAAATGGCAAGCGTGCTTTTTCGGCAAAGATTATTTCAAAATTAGGCATTGATCCTAGTTCGTTTTCGGCGCGGCGAAGGCGCAAAAGTGTTCGCACGGTGTTTAAAAGAGAAGTTGGATCGTTTTCGGCACCTTCTACCGTTGGCGCATCATCGCTTAAGTCAACCGGCAGGTAAAGTTTTTCAGGATCAGCCTGGGAAAAGCCCAGATTTTTGCCCCGCTTCCATTGCATTGGCGTTCTTGCGCCTGTGCGGTTGTAGCCGCCTTCTTTTGAAGGCAGGTTCAAATAACGCATTCCGATTTCATCGCCGTAGTAAAGAAACGGCACACCGGGCATTGTAAATATGAAGGCAAAAGCAAGCATCATTTCCCGCTGCGAAAGATTAAGGGCAAGGCGCGGAACATCATGATTGCCTGAAATCAAACTTATGTAACCTGAATCTTTTGTCGCTTCGTAATGTATCAGATATTCATCCAAGAATTTGCGAATATCTCCAGTGCTGTCTTTTTTAAAAAAACTACCATCATTTCCGGCTATCGTGTATTCAGGGCTCATCGTATAATCGCGCACAAGGCTGTTGTATGCATCGTTGCCGAAATGCAAAAGAAAATCCGCGTGGAAGCCTGCATTTATTGCCAGACGAGGATTGCTCCATTCTGCGACAAGCACCGCGTCAGGATAGTCTTTATCAAGCATTGCGCGCACTTCCTGCCAAATGGCTTTAGTGCCAGAACTTTCGGCATCGTCAAGTTTCACAAGCGATGCCGCCATGTCAACGCGAAACCCGTCACAACCGGCATCAAGCCAAAAGCGCATAACATCTTTCATCGCCTCTTTTGTCGCAATGCAATCAGGGTGATTCACCGGAAGCTGCCAAGGGGCTTCAGGTTTTAGAAAGCCATAATTTAACGCAGGCTGACATTTGAAAAAGTTTACTATGTAGGCAGCATTGCGCGGTGCTTCCCCGCCTATCATCTTAAAGCCTGATGCAACGGTTGTCCAATCGTCTGTCCATACATACCGGTTCCAGTATTCGTTGGGCTTAACCTCTTTACTTTTCAAAAACCATTCATGCTCTTCGGAGCTGTGCCCGGGCACCAAATCCAAAATAACACGAATATCGCGTTTGTGCGCTTCATTAAAAAGGCGTTTAAGGTCATCGTTTGTGCCATAACGGGGAGCGGCTTTTTTGTAATCGCGCACATCGTACCCGGCATCTTTAAACGGCGAATCAAAGCACGGGTTAAGCCAAATCGCGTTACAGCCCAGCGAAAGGATGTAATCAAGTTTCTCAATTATGCCTTCAAAATCGCCAATTCCGTCTCCGTTTGAGTCAAAAAAAGACTGGGGATATATCTCATAAAACACCGCATCTTTAAGCCATTTTGCCATTCAGCGCCTCTCCTTTTTTGCATTTCCTGTTTTCAGCTTAATAACATCCACCGCGCCAGCGCTTTGCCTTTAGTCAGGCAACGCCAGCGCCAAAACCTCGTCAAAGCGCTCCACCGCATGGAACTCAATCCCTTTTTTCACATGTTCAGGAATCTCATCCAAATCCCGCAAGTTCTGCTTGGGGATGA
>JAIRQD010000162.1:0-2894 GCA_031256655.1 Treponema sp. | reverse complement strand
GACTTGGTTGAGGGCACAGAAAAAATTGAGCGGCTGCCGGTAGACAATAAAACGATACGCGAAGCGCAAAATATTCGCGACATGATTTTTGCCTTAACAGATGATATCAGGGTGCTCATTATAAAGCTGGTAGAAAAGCTGCAGTTATTGCGCGTGCTTGATTTGTGTCCGGAAGAGGAGCGTAAATCTATTGCGCGGGAATGTCTTGATATTTATGCGCCGCTTGCAAACCGGCTGGGTATCTTCTGGATCAAAGATGAAATCGAAGACCTTTCATTAAAGTTTGTGAACCGCGAAGCATATCAGCAGATAAAAAGTCTTGTCGCTCAAAAAAAAGATCAGCGCAGTGACTTTTTGGGAGATGTGCGCGAAACAATTGGCAGAGAGGCGGAAGCGGCGGGTTTTAATGTCGAAGTTAAAAGCCGCGCAAAGCACTTTTATTCCATATACATGAAGATGCGCAGACGCGGAAAAAGCGCGGATGAAATTTATGACCTTTTTGGCATACGCATAATTTGTGACACCATAGAAAGCTGCTATACGCTGCTTGGCGTTGTGCACAGGTTGTGGCTGCCTGTTCGCGGGTGTTTTGACGATTACATTGCAAACCCAAAACCCAACGGCTATCAAAGCCTGCACACTTCGGTACTTGTTGAAGATGACGGGGAAGATCGCAGGCTTGAGATACAGCTTCGCACCCGCGCCATGCACCAGATGGCTGAAAACGGAGTCGCAAGCCACTGGCTTTACAAAAAGAGTTCAGGCTCTTCCAAAGACGCTGTGGAGGCTCAGGACATTGACGTGGTAAACCGCTTAAAAGACTGGATGCATAGCGGAGGCGAAGGGTCAGACTCTCAGGAGAGTTCAGGCTCGTGGCTTGAAGAAATAAAGAAGGAGATTTTACACGATTGGATTTATGTGCTTACCCCGCAAAGTAAGGTTATTCGCCTTCCGGCAAAAGCCACGCCCATAGACTTTGCCTACAGCGTGCATACGGCTGTCGGTGAGCGCTGTATTGGCGCGAAAGTCAACGGCTCTATTGTTCCGTTAAGTTATGAGCTAAAAAATACCCAAGTTGTTGAAATCCTCACCAGTTCTTCCGCGCGCCCGCACATGGGCTGGCTTGAAACGGTAAAAACGTCCAGAGCCCGCAGCAAGATTCGCTCGTGGCTTGAGCTTAACGATGTTCAACAGGGGCAGAAAAAGCTTGAAAAGGCGGAAAAGGCTGATAAAGCGCTTGAAAAAAAGAAGCTGGCGGACGTTCCTCAGGTCACTGAATATCAGCCTGCCCAGCGTGTTTTACAGCCTTTAAAGTCGGTTTTGCAGGTGCGCATCGATGACGAAAAGGATATGCTCATCCATTTTGCCCGCTGCTGCAATCCGGTAACAGGTGATGTGATTATAGGTTATGTTTCGCGCGGACGGGGGATAATTATTCACCGCGAAAACTGCCCGAACCTTGCGAACAATCCTGAACTTGAAAGCCGTAAAATCAATGCATCGTGGGAGCACTCAACTTCCGCTCTGGTTAAGCGCTTCAAGATTAGCGCGCGGGAAACGGCAAACCTGTTTTCAGAGATTGAAGGCGCGATACGTAAAAAGCAGGGGCATCTTATCGAAGGGCATCTTGAGGAAGTACCGGGCTCAAGCGGGAAAGGCTTAAACCGGCTTTCAGGTTTTTTTACCATCCAGCTTGTTCAGGCGGAGGATTTAAAGGCGGTGCTGAAAAACATCCGCGGAATTCCAGGCGTTCTTGGGGTCCAACAGTTAAATTAGGGTGAGTTGAATAGGACGGGCGCGAAAATTGTTAAAGTTGCGGGGCATCCTCTTTTCATTATTTGCCAAATTGTGTATACTGCCTAATCATTGGGACGTCGGCAAGTGGTAAGCCACCGGGTTTTGGCTCCGGCATTCACAGGTTCAAATCCTGTCGTCCCAGTAGCATCCATTTTTTCCAGATTTAAGGAGCAGAAATATGAGCAATCTTGTCTTACAGGCCAATAGCCGCCAAAGCGGAGGGTCATCTGTCGCCCGCAGAATGCGCAAAGCCGGCCGGGTTCCGGCGGTTATTTACGGTCGCTCAGGCAAATCACTATCCATCGACCTGGATGCTTTGACGCTTGCAAACGGGCTTAAAAGCATCTCCGAAAGCACCATAGTGAAAGTGCAAGTAGAGGGAAAGTCCTACGAAGTGTTCGTAAAAGATACTCAGCGCAATATTATTGACGGGGCAATTTTGCACGCCGATTTTTATGAAGTGCAAAGTGATGTATCTGTAAGGGCGCGCGTTCCCATTAACCTGAAGGGCAATCCGGTAGGGGTGCGCGAAGGCGGCGTTTTGGAGTTTCCCATTCAGCAGATCGAAGTGGAAGCCCTGCCAAAAGACCTTCCACAGCGCATAGAGCTGGACATTTCCGGTCTTGGACTTAGCCAGTCCATTCTTGTCAAAAATATCAGCCTCTCAAGCGCCGTAAAAGTTTTGGCTCCCGCCGAACAGGTGGTTGTGCTGGTAAAATACGCCAAGGGAGCTTCCGCCGCTGCAGCTGCGACTGATGCGGCCGCTGCTGCTCCGGCGGCAAAAGCCTAAGGAATCACTGATTAATTCTATTTTTTGTTCAGTGATTCCTTAAAAACCCGGCAAAGCGGCGAGATGTCCGAAAAGTATTAAAACTTTTCGGACATCTCCTGCAAGCCGAAACCGGCTCAATTCCGTCTCTTAAAAAGTCTTTTACGCCCTTCTAGCGGAGGAACGGAGCGGGGTTCCCTGTGGCGGTGTAGTAACCGATCATAAATCCGTGTGTGACTGCTGCGGCAACGGCGTTGGAACCAAGCCTGTTGTTACCGTGAGTACCGCCGATAATTTCGCCCGCGGCATAGATACCGGGAATTACCTG
>JAIRQD010000084.1:0-5357 GCA_031256655.1 Treponema sp. | reverse complement strand
CTTCTTTCCGTCCATCTCCACAATCCTTCCACCTTCTATTCTGATACTGGGTTTGGGATCGTTCGGGCCGTTCATGGCCACCATGCCGACTTCCGGCCATTCTTTGACAAAGCCGTCTTGGTTGACAGGGCGCTGTGCCAGGGCCTCAAATCGTTTTGATTTCAAGGTGCACCTCCATGCCTAGATGTAAGAGGGGAAATCGTTTTTCGCTCTGCTTCCCAAGGTACTCAACAGTCCAACACCCACATCGCGGGCGGCTATCAGCGCCTGCCTTACCGCGCCGGAATCGCCTGAAAAGAAAATGATGACTTCGTTGGTCATACTGGTGCCTTTTCCCGGTGTCGCGACCGACAAAACATCTACGTTCGCCGCTTTGACCACCGTGTCGGCGGTGATGATGCCGATTGCCGCCGGGGCGCCCACGACCAGACCAAACGCCTTGCCCATAGGCGCGTTAAACGCCTTGGCGCAGGCATGACTTGCCCGTGCGGTGTACTGAAGCTCGATATGACCGGCCTCGTTGGCGTACACATCGCCGAAGGTTCGCGGAAGTTCCTTAAGTGTCACTTCAACGGCACGTCTGGCATCGGATACGTCCTCGGAACCAAAGATAATCAGGTTGCCGTGCCCGGCACCGCCCTTGGTATCACGCGGCAATTCTATCTTGATGATCTCGGTGTTGGTGGCTTTTACCGCCTCGTCCGCCGCCATGATTTGGGGACCGGCCCCTACCCTGCCGCCGATAATCCCAATGGAACGGTACTTGCTCTCGATTCCCATGGCGCTGTGAACTGCCGAATCCAGGTTGGCGATGACCAGTCCAATCGTGTCGCCGACTCCGGTTCCAACAAATTCAGTAAAAGCGCAACCCTGCGAAGCGGAGCCGGAAGAAGCGGGCATTCCTGTTCCCCCGACTTTTCTCATGACCTCTTCCATGATCTTGTTTACCATTTTTTCGTCCATTGTTTACTTCCTCCTATCAGCTTTGCAGCTTGGGAAGCAACTTTTCGGTGTCGGCGTGGGGTCTGGGAATCACATGTGTAGACACCACAGTACCGATTTTTGAAGCCGCGGAACATCCGGCATCAACAGCAGCCTTAACCGCTCCCACATCTCCCCGCACCATAACAGTGACAAGACCGGAGCCGATTTTTTCATACCCTACCAAACTCACATTCGCAGCTTTTGTCATCGCATCGGCTGCCTCAATCGCGCCGACCAATCCCTTGGTCTCGACCATACCTAACGCTTCCAGTGTCATAAACATCTCTCCTTGCACATTTACTTATATCCGGCTTTCGCATGGCTTTACTGCCACTACGATTCACACAACGAAAACAACGTTCCCGTATAAAGCAGCTGTTCCAAAGTTTTACCCTTTAGAACAGCACGAATCACCAATCAACTCATGGTTATTTTATGCCCCCAACTTGTCCGCAACGAACATCGCGCTACAAACCGCTTCCGGAGTTACGACAAAAGGCATGTTGTGTATGGTTTCCCCAGGGGCGCAGGCCGCGTTGGCAACAGCCATGAGTTTTTCCGGTGTGGCTTCTTTGATACCAAGCTGGGCCAGAGTCGTGGGCAGACCAACAGACTTGCAGAAAGCGATCACCTTGCGAATCTCATCGAGGCAGAGATTTTCAAGCACCAACTGAGTTAAAGTGCCGAAAGCCACCTTCTCGCCATGATAATAGTCGTGTGTCTCGTGCAGAACCGTAAGACCGTTGTGGACGGCATGGGCTGCGGCAAGACCGCCGCTTTCAAAACCAATTCCGGAAAGGAAGCTGTTAGCCTCGATAATGTTTTCAACGGCAGTTGAAGTGGTACCCGCATCAATGGCTAGTTTTGCCTTCAGACCATCGCTTAAAAGTGTGTCGTAGGATAGTTTGGCTAGCGCTAAGGCTGAAATGCTGGTAAGTCCGCCGGCCATTGCCTGTTTCTGCGCAACGTATGTAGCACGCGCCTCGAAATAGGTAGCCAGAGCATCGCCCATCCCGGCCACCAGCAGGCGTGCGGGGGCCTTGGATATGATAGTGGTATCCATGAGAACGCAGTTCGGGTTCGCCGGTAACAGCAGGTATTCGTCAAACTCTCCGCTGTCCTTGTAGAGCACGGTCAGCGCACTGCACGGGGCATCGGTGGACGCTATACTCGGCGCGACGATAACCGGCAACTTGGCATAGTATGCCACAGCCTTTGCTGTGTCGATTACCTTGCCACCGCCAACTCCGATAACCACATCAGAATCCCCCAACATTCCACGAAGGCGCTCAACCTCGTTTTTGCTGCATTCGCCGCCGAACTGCACGGTTTCGTACGCAATACCTTCCGCGTCAAAACTTGCGGTGATCTTCGCCTTATTGTTGCGTAAATTGGACGGGCTGACGATTAAAAACGCCTTTTTTTGTCCCAGTACCTTGTAGTAGGCCGCTAAATTCGCGATTTCCCCCGGACCTTGTACATATTTCGTCGGCGAAATAATAACTCTTTTACTCATGTTTGTACTCCTTCTCTTGTACTATTTTTTTCCAATGTTGGCCAAAGCCACGCTCAATAACCCAAATCCCATACCAATCAAGTTAGACATCATCATCCATAGGGCTATAACGGCAATGTTGCCTATGGGGACGGCTGGAGCCGGGTATGCCAAAAACGGAAAACCAAATCCGCCCTGCCCAAAATACCCGCCAAACATTACAGCGTACGAGACAAACCCCACTATCGAATATCCAAAAGCCGGAATTTTAAGAAACATCATCAGGATAAACGCAGTAACGGCTACTGCTATTGCAACCGGAATTACCCAATTGGGTGCGGTCATATAAACAACCACGATGGCGATTGAAGCCAGAATATAAGCCACAACCATAACGGGTATGCATTTAGCAAATGCCTTGGGCTCAGCTCCGAGCGAAAAATACCACGCCCAGCCAACAAACACCGCCCACACCGTAATCGGGTTGGGCATAAAGAAAAAAAGACAGGCGACACCGGCCAATACACTGACCGAAATGTCTAACTTCTGGATTTTCATTGTATACACTTCCTTCTTTTGCGCGTCATTGCAATTACAATGACATCATTTCAGATAGATTAGGCAAGTCGAGCACACCTGACAGGGATACTCGCCGACCTACCGGCAACAACGGGTCCTGTGTTGTGCATTTGGGTTAGACAATCATACAACCACCTCCTCACTCTTTCTCATCCGAATCACGGACTTGATTACCGTAACGTGGTTGTCACAATTGTAAATCACGAATTCTGATCTGTCTACAATAAAACGAAAAAACCTACAAAGTCAGGCTTAGCGGGCACGTACTGCGGCGCTGTCTGCTTGAGCGAAACTTCGTTCTTGACAGACTTTGCCAAAAGCAGGTTAATGGATACATGAATCCAGTTTTTGATTTGGTATTAAGGAACATCGGCGTTCTGGCGACGCCCAACGGGAAAAGCGCCAAAAAGGGAGATGCGCAAGGGCAGATCACTTTAACCGAAAATGCCGCGGTCGGCATCAGCAAAGGAATGTTTGCGTATGTTGGTGAGGACAAGCCGCTTGAAGGCGAGCGTGTCATTGACTGCCAAGGGCGTCTTGTTACGCCTGGTCTTGTGGATGCGCACACGCATCTGGTTTTTGGTGGATGGCGGCAGAAAGAGATGGCGCGTAAACTGGCAGGAGTTTCCTATCTTGATATATTAAAATCAGGCGGCGGCATTTTGGAAACTGTGCGGCAGACCAGAGCCGCAAGCGAAGATGAGCTTTTTGAAAAAGGCATGAGGCTTTTAAGTGAGATGCTGGCGCACGGAACAACCACGGCGGAATGCAAAAGCGGTTACGGTTTAAGCGTTGAAGATGAATTGAAGCAGCTGCGGGTGATGAAAAAGCTGAATCAATACAGCACTGTTGATCTTGTGTCGACATTCATGGGAGCGCACGCAATCCCTGCCGAATACAAAAACGACCGCAAAGCATACATAGATTTAGTGTGCGAACAAATGATGCCCGCCGTAATCTCCCAAGGCTTGGCGGCGTTTTGCGACATTTTTTGCGAAACGGCTGTTTTTACCCCGGAGGAATCCCGTTACATTTTGGGCAAAGCATGTGAACTTAAGTTAATCCCAAAAGCACACGTTGACGAAATCAACCCCATAGGCGGCGCTGAAATGGCCGCCGCTGCCGGCTGCATCTCTGCAGAGCATCTCATTCAGGCAAGCGATGAGGGCATCAAGGCGCTTGCCGAATGCGGCGTGATTGCGTGCCTTCTTCCGGCAACGTCCTTTCACCTTGAGAAAAACTTTGCCCGCGCGCGCGATATGATTGCCGCGCAAGTTGCCGTGGCTGTTTGCACCGATTTTAACCCCGGTTCAAGCCCGAACCTGAACTTGCAGTTTCCCATGTACCTTGCCTGCCACAAATACAAATTAACACCCGCCGAGGCGCTCACAGCGGTCACGCTTAACGGAGCGGCGGCTGTCGCGTTAAGCGAACGAACCGGCAGCATAGAAGAAGGCAAGCAGGCAGACGCGGTTATTTGGGACGCACCGGATTTGGATTACATTTTTTACAGGTACGGCAGTAATCTGGTGCACACGGTTATAAAAAACGGCACACCTTTACCGGTAAAAGACGCGGGATGAAACTCCAGCCAAAACGGGGAATCGAACCCCGGACCTGCACATTACGAGCGGGTCGAAGAACAGAGCGCATAAAGCCCCTTGTGTATCTGTGTGTACATCATAATGGTAGGAAAACTAAAAATCAAGCCCTTAAAGCCCTCTATGTGCCTTACTGGTGTATTTTTTTCTCATATTTTTTCTCACACTTAGGCTTGTCCACAGTAAGGCGAGCTCTACTTCTTACTTTTTTCAGCGGGCTTCTTTGCCTGTTCCTTCTTTGCAGGCTTCTTGACCGCAACGGGCTTCTTCGCAGTTGCTTTCTTGCCAGTGGCAGCTTTCTCTTGGGAAGGGGGTATTCCAGCGCTTGCCTTGAACGCCTCCAGAATCGACTTTTCAAGGGCAAGGATTTCTTGCTCCATAGCGGCTTTCTTACCAAGCAGTTTTTCAAGGCTGGCTATCATCTTGTCAACTTTCACTTTGTTTCTCCTGTGGTTGGTGTTGTTTCATTATCAGCATGATCGGTGCACGTCAAACGCATGAATATTTTGTATTGAGGTTTTTTTTTTTTTTGTTGTTTTTGGGGTTTTCAGCATGAAAAATGGTCGGTGAAACAGTGCCTTTAACGGGCTTTTTTGTAAAACAGGGATTTATCGGATGATTTGGGTACTTCTGCAACTCTCTTAAAGGCTTGATAACGTTATTTTGAGGGAATTTCCTGAAGTAGATTCGTTCATGCG
>JAIRQD010000041.1:0-8921 GCA_031256655.1 Treponema sp. | reverse complement strand
TTGGGCAAAACGCTTGGGGAGGCGACTTCCGGCCGGCGCATAAAAAACACCGATGTGATAAAAACCTGCGCCGCCCCGTATTCGCCGACCGGCGGCTTGGCGGTGCTTTTTGGCAACATTGCCGAAAACGGCGCGGTTGTCAAACGGAGTGCGGTAAAGAAAGAAATGCTTTTGTTTAGCGGAAAAGCGCGTGTGTTCGATTCCGAAGACGAGGCGATTGAGGCAATTTACGGTGGCAAAATCGTAAAAGGCGATGTTGTTGTTATACGCTACGAAGGGCCAGCCGGCGGCCCGGGAATGCCTGAAATGCTCGGCCCCACTTCGGCAATTGCGGGAATGGGGCTTGACGGAGAAGTTGCCCTTGTCACCGACGGGCGTTTTTCCGGGGCAACACGCGGGGCGGCAATCGGGCACATATCTCCTGAAGCCGCCGCTGGTGGGCTTATCGCCTATATACGCGAAGGGGACACCATCAAAATTGACATTGACGGCAAAAGCATAGAGCTTTTAGTCGATACGGCGGAACTGGAACAGAGGCGGGCAATCGGGGAAATTAAGAAAAAAGTTGCCCCGGCAGGATGGCTGCGCCGTTATGCCGCAAGCGTGTTGTCGGCGGATAAGGGAGCGATCATCCCTTAGCGAATAAAAACGCCGCTTGTTAAAGCAGATTTTTTCTCCGTGCAGTATATACCATATGAAACATGCCAGAGAAAGGATTATGCGCTTTTCCACAAAAAGCATCGCGGGAAAGAAAGCCTTAGCCGGTGAAAGCCCGCTTTCGCTTCCAAAGGAAGAAAGACCCCGCGAAAAACTTATCCGCTGGGGCGCTCAATCCTTGTCAGATTCTTCCCTTTTATCAATAATGCTTGTTACAGGCGTTCGGGGCAAAAACGTTAGCTGTTTGGCAAAAGAATTGCTGGATCGCCTTGAACGGGAAAAAACAGTTCCGCCAGTTGCGGAGCTGTGTAAAATTACAGGCTTGGGCGTTTCCAAAGCGTGCGCGGTTGCGGCAATGCTTGAGTTTGGCAGGCGGAAATGGGCGTGCGGGCAAAGAGCGCGCCACCCCACAGATGTTTTTAACCTTGTACGCCATTATGCCGACCGCCGCCAGGAAAGATTTCTGTGCCTCTCGCTTAATGGTGCGCACGAAGTTCTTGCGACCCGCATTATCACAATTGGTCTTGTTGACAGGACAATCGTTCACCCGCGCGAGGTTTTTGCCGACCCTATCCTTGACAGGGCAAGTTCGGTGATTGTTGCGCACAATCATCCATCAGGCATCCTTAAGCCTTCAACTGAAGACAATGAAATCACGTTCAGATTAAAAAACGCCGCCGATATTTTGGGCATTAAATTCCTTGACCATTTAATTTTTTCAGAGAACTCTTTTTTCAGTTACAGGCAGGAAGGATTAATCGGAAACCAGCAATGTACAAAAAGCGATAGAGCCAATTTAGACGGCATTTAACAAAAGGAAAGTTGTCCGAAAAGTTTGAGAACTTTTCGGACAACACCTGTGCGCTATTCCCGCTTATGACACTGTCGCTGTGTCATCCCCCGGTTTATCACTGGGAACTCGCTTAAACACAATAGCCGCCACAATGAATAATAATGCAATTCCCGCAATTCCGTAGTGTGATTGACCTGTAAGCAGAGCAATCACACCAAAAATCGCCGTTCCTAACATCGATGCAAAGCGGCTGCATACGTTATAAAAACCAAAGTATTCATTGGATTTTTCTTTCGGGATTATCCTGCCAAAATAAGAGCGGGAGAGCGCTTGAATGCCGCCCTGTGCCGTGCCCACCAGCATTGCCAAAGACCAGAACATAATCGTAAGGGTGCGCAGTTCCCTTTCGGGGTTCATAAAAAAGGCAATTATACAAACAAGACAATATGTAAATATCGCGAAGTATATCATGCGTTTTGCGCCAACTTTTTGCGACATCTTGCCGTAAATAACAGCGAAAGGCATCGCGACAAACTGTGTTACCAGCAGAACCATAAGCAAAGTAATCGCACTCAACCCAATATCCGTGCCATACGCAATCGCCATACGGATAATAGAGCCCACGCCATCGCTATACAGAAAAAACGCAATCAAAAAAATGAGAATATGTTTTTGTGTGGCGATTTCTTTGGCAGTCGTCCAGATGCGGACAAAACTTTTTCGTACATACTGCGCTTCTTGCTCGCTCCCGTATTTCTGGTGGACATTTTTCATGAACGGCCCCATAAAAGCCAGCCACCATATCACGGCAATTATAAACGACAAGCGGTACGCAAGCATAATATCCATGTCAATCACGCCAAGTTCAACCAACATCACCAGCGGAATACAGAGAATAAAAGGCAATGCGCCGCCGATATACCCGTAAGCGAAACCCAGGCTGGAAACCCAATTCATTCGCTTATTTTCTGTTGCGTCAATCAAAAACGCATCATAGATTTTCGTGTTGCCTGCGTAACCTATGGACGAAACAATAAATATCGCCAAAATGACAGGCCACAAGTGCTCCGGTACAAAGGCTAACCCAAAAGTTCCCACGAGCCCCATAACGGCAAAAAGGGTGAACAGTATTTTTTTCTTTCCTTTGTATCCGGACAAGGTTCCGATAATGGGCGCAAGCAAACCAACAATAACCATACCTATGGTGTTGCTGAATGCAATGTAAGCGGTTGCCTCTGTACTGCTTACGCCGTGCCTCCCTGCCGCTTCGATAAAAAACATCGAAAAAATTACGGTCATAACGATCATAACATAGGACTGACTTGCCCAGTCGTACAGTACCCAGCTAAACTCTTCCTTGGTCAGACCCTTCCTGAAAGGAATCCAAGATCGTACCGGCTTTTCTGTCGCTTCCATAAACACTCCCTCTCCACGTAATAACAATGCTTGTACGCTCAACCTTCCAAATAAAATTTATTATACTTGGAAAGGGATTTTTAGATTAAAACTTTCTCGCCGTATTTTAATCAATTCATCTTTATCAACCCAAGCCGGATTTGCGGCGGGTGTAAATATCGTAAAATACCGCTAGCAGGAGAATAAGTGCTTTTACAACTAATTGCAAGTGGTGTCCCAGGTTCATAAGCGACATCCCGTTGTTTATCGCGCTCATCACAAGACCGCCGACAATGACCCCAATCACTGAGCCAATGCCGCCACCGGCAGAAACACCACCGATGTAAGCCGCCGCAATTGCATCCAGCTCAAACAGTTCTCCTGCTTGTGGCAATGCTGTGTTCATGAAGCCTGTAAAAATTACGGCGGCAAGACCAGCAAGGCTTCCCATAAACATAAACACAATAAGCGTGACGCGCTCGGAATTAATACCTGAAAGTTTTGCCGAACGGTCATTGCCGCCGACAGCATAAATGTAGCGGCCTAAAACCGTGTGGTTTAATATGAAGTGAAAAACAAAAACGGTAATTCCCAAAACAATTACAACATTTGGAAGACCGCGAAAACTCGCAAACCGCTCGGCAAGCCACAACACAAAAAAACTCACAATTACAAGTTTACCCACAAAAAACGCCAGCGGGGCAACTTCAAAATCATTTGCGATTTTTGTCCTGCGCCCGATAAACTCAACGGCAAAAAACAGCGCGATAAACGACAGCGCAAAAATAATCGGCATGGGAAAATACGGGCCGATCCTTCCAAGCCCTAAAGCCTCATCCAAAGTTCCTGTGGAAAGCCGCGCGTAATAATTGTCCATAAGGCTTATCGGTCTGACACGGGTCACAATGTATGTAAGACCGCGAAATAAAAGCATTCCGGCAAGTGTTACAATAAACGCGGGTATTTTCGCGTAAGCCACCCACAAGCCCTGCCATGCGCCAATGCCCATGCCGATTGAAATTGAAAGGAAAAGCGTCATTGGCATTCCTATGCCTGTGTTATAAATCAAAGCGCTTAACGCTCCGACAAAGGCGCAGACAGAGCCAACAGAAAGATCAATACCGCGGACAATTATTACCTGCACCATGCCAACCGCAAGAATAAGTACGTAACTGTACTGGAAAAAGAGGTTAGTGATATTACGCGGGCTTAAATTAATTCCGTTTGTTAAAAACGCAAATGTCATCATTATCAGTACGAGAATGATGAACATCGAATAACCTCGTATATTGCTTTTTATAAGTGTCTTTGCATCAGCTGTACGTACAACTTTGTTTCCCATAAAATTCGTTCCCCTTAACCAACCAGTGCCATGTGCATAATTTTTTCCTGACTTGCCTCTTCAGCTGATAATACACCTTTAATTTTTCCCTCATTCATCACATAAATGCGATCCGCCATGCCTAACGCCTCAGGAAGTTCGGATGTTACCATGATGATACTTTTTCCCGATGCTATCATGTCATTTAAAATCCCGTAAATTTCCGTTTTCGCCCCAACGTCAATACCTCTTGTCGGTTCATCAACAATTAGTATTTCCGGGTCTGTAAGCAAAATCTTACTGACAACAACTTTTTGCTGATTACCGCCTGAAAGGTTGCGCACAATTTGATTTACAGATGGTGTTCTGATTTGCAGATCCCTACGGAAGCGTTCGGCTTCGTGAATTTCTTTTTGCTGTGAAACTATTCCAAAACGCGAAAGCTTTCGCAAGCTTGCATGCGCGATATTTGTTTTAACGTCCTGAATAAGATTAAGCCCCAAACTTTTGCGGTCTTCTGAAATATAACCCAAGCGCGATTGAAACGCGGCCCTGGTGCTTGTAAAAACTTTTCGCTGTCCGTGAATGTAAAGATCACCCTGGCTTTTTGAACCGTAAGATTTCCCGAAAATGCTCATCATCAGTTCTGTCCGTCCGGCTCCCATCGGTCCGCAAAAGGCAAGTATTTCGCCCTTGCGCAGGTGAAAAGACACATTGTCAACGACTTTAATGCTGTGGTATTCAGGATGCCAAACCGTCCAGTTTTTCACTTCCATTACCGTTTCGCCGGGCGTTGACCTGCGCTGGGGAAAACGTTGGGTTAAATCCCGCCCAACCATGTCTTTAATTATCATATCCTCGGTGAGCTTATCAGCGTGTACATCGTATGTGCGCACAGATTTTCCGTCACGCAAAATTGTCACAGTGTCGGCAACTTTGAGAACCTCATTTAATTTATGGGAAATTATAAGTGAAGTAATTCCTTGCCGCTTGAATTCAAGAATGAGGTTCAGGAGTTTTTCACTTTCATCATCGTTAAGGGACGAAGTCGGCTCATCCAAAATAAGCAGTTCAGCTTTTTTTGACAATGCACGCGCGATTTCTACAAGCTGCTGTTTGCCCACGCCGAGCTTACCGACAACAGTTGCCGGCGGTTCTTTCAGTCCCACTATATCAAGATATTTTTTGGACTCCTTAATGTATTTATTCCAATTGATAATGCCAAATGTTGTTTGCATGTGACCCAAAAAAATATTTTCATAAATTGATAAATACGGACTTAGCGCCAGCTCCTGATGGATTATGGCAAGCCCCTCTTTTTCGCTGTCTTTAACGCTGCGGTAAGAAGTTTCCTTACCCTTAAAGCGCACAGTCCCTTCGTAATTACCTTTTGGGTAAACGCCTGAAATGCAGCTCATTAAGGTAGATTTACCTGCGCCGTTTTCGCCGCAAATGGAATGAATCTCGCCTTTTTTAACTACAAGACTTACATTTTCAAGCGCCTTGACTCCGGGGAATTCCTTCGTCAAGTTGTTAATCTCAAGAATGTTTTCGCTCATAAGCCTCTATATCAATCAAAATGATGCAGGTTGCCGCACAGGTTCTTGTGCGGCAACCGTAAAGAATTACTGACCGATGAAGTTATTGCATCAAGATTGCGGCTTCGGCGACAGTGAAAAAGCCTGCGTCCACCGGAACGTTAATGTTATCTCTGGTAACCAAAATCGGCTCAAGCAGGAAGGTGTTTACGCGCCGTACACCTGTATCGCCAATTTCACCAAGCCCAATGTCCTCCGCCAAAACCGTGCCGGGTATATTGCGGGGCAGACCGTTAAGGATTTGATAGGCAAGCAGAACCGCCGCGGCGGCCAACTGGTTGGTGTCCTTGAAAACGGTCATGTGTTGGTTGCCGTCACGAATCGAAATCATGGAATCAAATTCCGCGTCCTGTCCTGTCACGATGGGCAGGGCGTATTGATAACGGGCATCGGCGCGCAGGGATTCAATGATAGTCCGCGCAAGAGTGTCGTTGGGTGCGAGAACCGCGTCAAGTATCACGTTTGCCGCCGCTCCTGTTAAGAGGTTGTCCATCCGGGTTCTGGCGTGGATGGGCATCCAGCCGGGGGTGGCAATTTCCATGAAGTTGCCCATGTCGGCGGCGCTTCTGGGGAAGGGGCCGACCACCTGCAGCGCGCCTCTGTCGATGTGCGGTAAAAGAACGCTCATCGCCCCGTCAAAGAAGAAAAAGGCATTACCGTCTGTGGGCGAACCGGCAAACAGCGTGATTCTTCTGGGGTTTGCAGGAGTTACCGCGTACAAATTAAGCGCGTCCACAATGCTTTGCCCCTGCATACGTCCGACTTCGTAATTGTTGAAGGTGATAAAATAATCGTAATCACCTGATCCTGAAATGATCCGGTCATAGGCGATAACGGGGATTCCGGCCTGTGCGGCTTCGGCAACCGCCGATCCCACACCTTCGTTGATGCTGCCGATAATGAGCAGCTCAGCTCCCTGCACGATAAAACTCTGAATGTGGGTGTTCTGAACTGCCTGGTTCGCATCCGCCCACATTACTTCAGCGCGAAATCCTCGCGCAATAGCCTCATCCCTTAGTTGGTTACCATCCCCAATCCAGCGCTCTACGTGTGTTTCAGGCATCGCGATACCAATTAACGGCGCTCCATCCCTTGCTCCGGGACATGACGTAAGAACTACGGCAAATGCCATAACCAAAGTCAAACAAAACAAACTCAACTTTTTCATCTTTCTCTCCCATTGTTATAAAATAAACATGATATAGATATGCTATACCACGTTTGCATACCTGTCAAACTTTTTTATTTATTTGACAGTTAAAGCCCCAATAAGTACCCATTTAGTACGTTTTCCAGATATTCCTGCTTTCCGCTTGTAAGTCCGGTTGTCTGGTAACCGGCATCCATACCAATTTTTGCAAGCTGTTCAAAAGAAAGTTCCCCTTTTGTAAACTTTTCCACATCGCCGCCTGCCGAATACGATGCATAACGATTCTTCACAAAGGCAGGAATTACGCCGTCCTCGATGATTCGCTGCGCTATTTGCAGACCAACGGCAAAAACATCCATGCCGCCGATGTGCGCAATAAAAAGATCAGCCGGGTCAACGGAGTTGCGGCGAATGCGCGCGTCAAAGTTAAGCCCGCCGGAAGTAAAGCCGCCTGATTTCAGGATAACGTACATTGCCAAAGCGCTTTCGTAGTAGCTCATGGGAAACTGGTCGGTGTCCCAGCCGTTCATGGGATCGCCGCGGTTTGCGTCAACTGAACCCAAAAGACCGGCGGCGGCGGCGGTTTCAAGCTCGTGGAAAAAGTCATGTCCCGCGAGTTCTGCGTGATTAGCCTCGACATTCAGGCGGAAATCCTTGTCAAGTCCGTGCTGGCGCAAAAAGCCGATAACAGTGTCGCTGTCGTGATCGTATTGGTGCTTTGTCGGCTCCATAGGTTTTGGCTCTATGTAAAACACGCCCTTAAAGCCCTGTTTACGCCCATAATCGCGCGCCATTGTGAGAAAACGTGCGAGGTTTTCTTTTTCAAGTTTAAGGTCGGTGTTTAAAAGACTAAAGTAGCCTTCGCGCCCGCCCCAAAACGTGTAACCTGAACCTCCAAGTTCAATTGTCGCATCAATTGCCGCTTTAACTTGAGTTGCGGCAAGGGCAACCACACCGAATTCGGGGTTTGTTGCCGCTCCGTTCATAAAGCGGGGATGACTGAAAACGTTTGCGGTTCCCCAAAGAAGCTTTACTCCCGTTTGCGCTTGCAATTTTTTTGCCTTTGCGGTCATGGTAACAAGGTTTTTTTCACTTTCTGCCGGGTTTGCGCCTTCAGGAGCGATGTCCCGGTCGTGAAACGCCCAATATTCCGCGCCGATTTTGGTGAAAAACTCAAAAGCGGCATCCATTTTCTTGTCTGCATTATCCATCGCATCGCGGGCATCAGCGTTCCAGGGGAAAACGCGCGTACCGGGACCGAATGGATCGCCGCCATCGGCGCAAAATGTGTGCCAATACGCAATTGAAAACTTAAGATGCTCTTTCATAGACTTCCCGCCGATAACTTTATCAGCGTCGTAATACTTGAATGAAAGCGGGTTTTTGCTTTTGGGCCCCTCGTATTTTATTTTTGGGATCCCCGGAAAATACTCTTTTGCCCCAACGTAATAATCTGCCATGTTGCCTCCATAAGGTGTTCTATATGTACAAAGGGCTTAACGCCCCAAGATACCGCGTATAAACCGAATATGCTTCGTTGTAAAGCGACACGCTTTTTTTATCCGGCTTTATTATATCACCCTGCTTTATGTGCAATTCCGCCAGCGCTTCAATCGAGGTCTTTTTCCCCTCTGCCTGCTGCAGGCATAAAAGCGCCTGTATCGCCGCTCCCATTGCGGCGGCTTCAGAATCCGCATCGTTTGAACTTGACGGGACGCTCACAGGCAGGTTCATAACATTTGCGGCAATTCGCTGCCAAAGCGGACTTTTTGCGCCGCCGCCTGTCAGAGTAATTGCTTTTGGCTTAAAGCCAAGAGCGATAAACGAATCAAGCCCCATTCTCATTCCAAAAATTGCCGATTCCAAAGCGGCGCGGGCAAGATTTTCACGGCTGTAGTTCGCCGCTGTTATACCGTTTATGCTTGCGCGCCCGTTGGGCAGGTTCGGCGTGCGTTCCCCGTTAAAAAACGGAAGTATTGTTATGCCCTCACAGCCGATGGGGGCTCT
>JAIRQD010000021.1:0-17509 GCA_031256655.1 Treponema sp. | reverse complement strand
TGTATATACCCACAAGCGAAAGCATCTCAGGCGTAAAAGATGACATACGGTTTTTGGCGCGTATTGTTGGTGATGTCCCCGCAGGCGAAAGTATCATAGCCGAAATGGAAGCCGAAATTGCACGCATACGCCGCATTGTTGATACAATAGCTGTCAGGCGGACTGTATATTTTGAAATATCAGCTTCCCCGGTTACCTTTGGTTCAGGAACTTTTTTACATGAATTGCTTGAAGCAGCGGGAGGCTTGAATATTTTTGCCGGGCAAGAAGGCTGGTTTTCCCCGTCCGCCGAAACCGTGTTGACATTAAACCCTGACGTAATACTCACTTCAACGAATTACATTGCCGACCCCGTGGCGGAAATTATGGGCAGGGACGGCTGGGCGGCGTTAACGGCAGTTCAAAACGGCAATGTGTTTGTAATTGACGCCGACACAAGCAAGCGCCCAAGCCACAATGTGGTTCAGGCGATTAGGCAGATTGCCGAATTGCTGTATCCGGAATACTTCCTTTAGGATCGGGCAAATCTAGTGAAAATAAAAATCGCTGTGGCTGTCTGCCTTCCGGTAACGGTTTTGCTTTTAGCCATCGGCTCTGGCACGGTAAGTATCCCGCCGCTGGACATCGCCCGCATAATTTCTCACTCCGCATTCGGCACAACGCTTCCCGATCACATAACACAAGCGCAGGTGTCCATCGTATGGGCTTTGCGCCTGCCGCGTGCGCTGTTGGCGTTTTTGGTGGGAGCGGCTCTTTCGGTAAGCGGCGCGATTATGCAAAGCGTATTGAGGAATCCGCTTGCTTCGTCTTTTACGCTGGGCGTTGCATCAGGCGCATCACTTGGCGCGGCGCTGGTAATTTTTTTGGGCGTGGCATTACCGGTATTTTCCATATTGACCTTGCCGGTATTGGGTTTCACCTTCGCCCTTGCGACGATAATCCTCGTAATCGCCATATCCGCCCGCCTGGATATGCGGATGGAAAATCACACTATTATACTGATGGGCATGGTGTTTTCGCTCTTTGTAAATGCCGTAACAACGCTTTTGTTTGCCCTTTTCCGTGAGGGCGCGCAGCGCATGATTTTTTGGCAAATGGGCAGTTTTGCCAGAGGCGGAGCGGTGGGCATAGGCGGTTGGGACATGGTGTTCATTCTCACCCCCGTGGCAATTGCGGGCTTTCTCCTTGCGTACCGTTATACATGGGAAATGGATGTTATGAGCTTCGGCGAAGAACAGGCGCAGGCCATCGGTGTGAATACAAAAAACGCAAAGCGGATATTGCTGGTGTTGGGTGCGGCATTAACCGGATCAAGCATTGCTTTTGTAGGCACAATAGGTTTTGTGGATTTGGTTGCGCCACACGTTGTCCGCAAAATTTACGGCTCCTCGCATAAGTATGTCATACCAATGTCGGCAATAACCGGCGGTTCGTTCATGGTGCTTGCCGACCTTGTTGCAAGGACAGTATTGCCCCATGCGGAGCTTCCTGTCGGCGTAATTACCGCGCTCATAGGCGCGCCGTTTTTCGCTTATATTTATTTCAGCAAACGAAGGAGCTAGCCCGGGGAAAATGCTTAAGCTTGATAATGTGTCCGCCGGATATGGCGGCGATGATGTTATACGAAATATCTCGATGCACGTTGCGGGGAACGTGGCGATTGTCGGTCCTAACGGCTGCGGCAAAACGACCCTGTTAAGAGCTATCGCCAATATACTACCAATCAAGGGCAGTATAGAAATTTCAGGCAAAAGCCTAAGCCGCATGAAGCGCCGCGAAATTGCGCTTAACATAGCCATGTTAGGCCAGCAGCCAAGCATCTATTTTGAGTACAGCGTTTTTGACGTTGTTATGATGGGGCGGTATGTGCATATACGCAAACGCTTTTCAGCCGCCCCCGCAAGCGAGGATATACGCGTGGTGACTGATGCACTACAAGCCGTCGATCTCTTGGCAGAAAAAGACCGGGATATTACCAAACTATCAGGCGGACAGCTTCAACGGGTATTTTTGGCGCGTGTTTTGGCGCAAGAACCCCGCGTAATTCTTCTTGATGAGCCGACAAACCACCTGGACTTAAAATGCCAGATTGAGATTATCGAAAACGTGAAAAAATGGGCAAAAGAAGGCAACAGACTTGTCATAGGTGTTCTGCACGACATTAACCTTGCCATGCGCCTGAGCGGTCATTTTATTGTCATGAAAAACGGCGAAATTTTTGCGAATGGAAATATCGACGATATTATTGCTTCAAAAGCATTGGACGATGTTTACGGGATGGATGTGGCAGGATTTATGCGGGACTCACTTGGCAAATGGGATGCGGAAAAATAGCGATGATCGGCGGCTGGTAAACGCGATTGTCATTACATGAGACATTACATTAGCGGCGCGAAAAGCCTTAGCACATCCTGTATTACCCGCTGCACCGCGTTGCGTGAACAGTCTTTTAGCGTAATTTCTTTGCTTGCAGAAAGCACGTTTAAAAAATCCTCTTTCACCTTTGACACACTCTGCGTTTTATACAGCCACACCCCGCACTCAAAGTGCATGTAAAGACTGCGGAAATCAAGGTTTGTCGTGCCCACTGTCGCAACCTTGTCATCAGAGACAAAAGTTTTTGAGTGGTTAAAGCCGGCTGTGAACTCGTATATTTTAACGCCAGAGTTAATGAGATGGCGGTAATAAGAGCGGGAAACAACCGAAACAATCCATTTGTCCCAGCGGTACGGCGTTATAATGCGGACATCAACCCCGCTTTTCGCGGAAAGGCTTAATGCCGAAAGCAGGTTTTCATCCACAACAAGATACGGCGTGTTAATGTACACATACTCTTTCGCGTTGTTGATGATCTGTAAATAAACGTGTTCCCCAACATTTTCCTTGTCAATTGGGCTGTCAGCATAAGGCTGAACATACCCGTCTGAATCTTCTGTGCATAACGCAAATGTGCCGTCAGAGTTTTTCCACGGGTAAAAATCACCCGCGTCATCCTGCTCACTGTACCTACGCTCCAAGTTCCACATGTACAAAAAAATAAGCGTAAGGCTCCATGCGGCTTCGCCCTGCAGCATAATCGCAGAATCCTTCCAGTGCCCAAAGCGCTCAACGTAATTGATGTATTCATCGCCTATATTCATGCTTCCTGTAAACGCGACTTTTCCATCAATACTGATAATTTTTCTGTGATCGCGGTTATTTTGCAACGATGAAAGAATAGGCTTAAACGGATTAAAAATCATGCATTTAATCGAGCGGCTTTGAAGACTTTCGCAAAAATTGGACGGCAGGGACATAAAACAACCAAGGTCATCATAAATTATTCGCACATCAAGTCCTTCACGCGCCTTCTCTTCCAACACGTCAAGTATTTGACCAAGCATTTTTCCTTCGCGCAAAATAAAAAACTCAAGGAATATATATTTTTTTGCCTTTTGCATTTCTTCAAGCGCTTTGTGAAAAAAACTTTCACCGGAATTTAAGTAAAGCGTTTGCGTCCGCTTGTAAAGGGGGAAACCTGAGTAAACCTGCAAATAATGCGCTTGCGGCATTCCATCCCTGTGTTTTTCACCGAACTCTTTAAGAACATCACCACCTGCAGGCAGAAAAAAACTCTTATACCGCGCGGCAACAGCGAGCGTTTGTTTTTTAAGTTTGCGGGGCTTTGATTGCGTGTGAAAGAAAATATAAACAACACCGCCGAAAAGCGGGAAAAGCAAAATGAGGAAAATCCATGTCATTTTATATGCGGCTTTTTCTTTTTTGTTGACGATGTACACGCAGACAATAATACTTAATGCCGCCATGACAAAGTTCACATAACGAAACGCATAAAACGCCCCGGTAATAAAAAGAATTATAAAAAGAAGCTGCGCTAAAATTAAGCTGATGATAAGCAAGCGCCGCTTGAAAACGATGCGAATCCACTTTGGTTTCATTTTTTAATTACGTTATACTAAACAGGCCAGTGTCCGGCACCCTGCCTGAGTACCTTAACCTCCTCTCCGCTAATATCAAGTACCGTAGAAAAAATCCGCATTTGGTCTTCACCCGGATCCAAAACAAGGTCAAGCCCGAGAATGCCTTCAAGCTCCCAGCCGCCGTCAAAAAGTGAGTCTTCTTTGTAAAACGAATCGATTGCCGAATGTTCACTTTCTGTTTCGCCTTCGTAATCGCCATCCTCATCTTCCGGCAGATTCAAAGCCATATTTCTTTTGGCGGTAATTCCGTACAAAGGGCAGCCTAAAGCGTTAATTATAACCTGGGGGACAGGAAAATCAGGAAGACGCACGCCGATTTCATGGCGGCGAAGCCCCAAAACTTTTTCCGTGCCATGAAGTGTTTTCAGGATGAAAACATAAGGCCCTGGCGATATGCGTTTAATAAGCCTGAAACGGGTATTATCAATGCTGCACAATTGTGAAAACTGGGATATGTCGCAGCACAACAGCGTAAAAAGCCGTTCATCGCGTTCGCGGGAAATTGCCTTTAGGCGCTTTACGCCGTCGCGGGAATTAAACGAGCAAACAATGTTCCAGCTTGTGTCGGTGGGAATGGCAACAGTTCCCCCTTCACTAAGCAGTTTCACCGTTCTGGAAAGCACGCGGTCATCGACGTTGGTCGGAACAATGTATTCAATCATACGTTATGGCACCCAGATTAGCTTATCCGGCGCGGATTCCTTTATGAAGATTTTTTCAAACCTTCCTGAATGGCTGACACCCGGGTTATCAGGAAAATATGTCTTGCGGAAAAACCACACAACATCAGCCATAACAGGCGGAGAATGGGAAGGTGCATAACGAAACCAGATTTCCTCGTTTTCAAGTATTTCGCGCGTTTTACTGTCTTGAGTAAGCTCATAATCAGTGAGCCGCCTGATTTCTGAGCGCAAGCCGCCGTAATGCGTATTGCCAACAGACAGCATTCTTAGGTGCTTGTGGTCGTCCATCCAGTAAATTTCATACACCCCGGCAATCGCGGGAACTTTGGCGTTAATTGTCCAACGTTCGGCCAATTCAAGCGGAGACCACTGTATGGAATAATATACAGACTCACCTTTTTCCAAAGCTTTTATGCCATAGTTAAGCGACATACGTGAAGTATATCATAAAAGAGTAAAAAATTCTATACACCAAAAAAAGTGAAGTATGATTTTTCATACTAATTTCAGGTAATAATTTTTGTCTTTGTGAATTGTTATTTCTAATTCTTTATATAATAAATAATTAGAAATATTTGTTAGTTTTCTGTCAAGTTGGCACGTAACTTGCTAGGTAATAGATGAAATAGATATTTTTTCATCGGAGGTTTCTTATGGAAAGCAAAAGGTACAAAAGACAATCCAATGCCTGTCTTGAATTGTATTTCCAGCAAATTAAAAATATTCCCCTCCTGTCGTTTGAAGAGGAGCTTTCTCTCGCCCGCCTTATAGCCAAAGGCAATAAGGAGGCTTTAAGCCGCCTTATCCAATCAAATTTGCGGCTTGTCGTAAAAATCGCCTACGCGTTTAAACAACATGGGGAAATCAGCATGGATGTGATCCAGGAAGGCAACATTGGTCTTATGCGTGCGGCGGAAAAGTTTGACGCAGACAAAAATGTGAGGTTTTCAACATACGCGACATGGTGGATACGTCAGGCAATTTTACGGTCGCTGGGAAAGGAAAGGCACATTCACCTTTCGCGCGGCAAAGAAGATATGCTTCGAAAAATACACAAGTGTAAACATAGTTTAAACCAGCTTTATGCGCGCGCTCCTAATTCAGAGGAAATTGCCGCGACAATCGGCGCAAACAAAACGGAGGTTGAAAACCTTTTAAACGCATCACAAAACTTTGAGGATGTTCAGGAAGAAGGCGATAACACTTTTAACCCTGAATTGGCGCTTATGAGAAAAAGCTTTGAGGAGGACACGGTTAACGCGCTGAATACGCTAAACGAAGGAGAAAGAAAAATCATCATCTGGCGTTATGAACTTAACGGAAACAGGCGTGTGAGCCTGAAAAAAATCGGGAACCACATGGGTGTATCTGCTGAAACTGTGCGGCAGACGGAAAAAAGGGCGCTGGTTAAGCTTCGCTCGGACGCTGCCGAATTGCATCCATACATACTGGCGATGTAAGCAGCATGCACGCGATATAAAAAACCGCTTAAGGCTTTATTGGCAAGGAGCAAAACAAGCCGTTAAAACCTTAAGCGGGAAATCATGTCAGAAAAATGTTCGATGAAATCGTGTCCGGCATCAAGAATTGAGGCATCAAAAAGCGCCATAAGCTCACTTGATGAATACCGTCCGTTGGCGACTCGCAATGTATCCCGGCTTATTACATTAAACGTCCGGTTATAAAGCGTGGCACCCCCGTCGTCAACAATTTGAACACGCATCGCAACATTTACCCCGCCGCTTCCGTTTCTCCCGAAACCTGATCGCATGGCTTTAGTAAACGTAAAATCCACAAACATACTGCGGTATATGCCCTTTTCTTCGGCAAGTGCTTGCGGGAAGTTTCTGTCCCTTGGGTCGATAAGGCGAAATCCATCGGGAATTGAATGAGCGCTATTGATACGGCGTCTGTTAAGATTGGCCTGCCTGTAAGCGTTTGACTCAAGCAGTTCCTCTCTGTCGGCGAACGTTATAAGCCCGCCTGAAGCAAAGGCGGCTCCCCTTAAAATCCGCTCGGCTGAGTTTATAAGAACATCCGCATTTGAAATAATGGCGAGATCAGGGTCATCACGCAACGCCCGGCGGCTTGCCGCACCTATAAGGGCGGGGTTCACTTCAGCCTCGCCATGCCAGTTGATGTCCCAGTTTGAAACCACTGAAACAAGCGCGACAGGTCTTCCATCGGCTAATACAGCGGATCTTGCGGGCGTGGCGCAGCTCACCGCGAAACCCGCAAAAACAAACACAATCATCCCCAAAGCACAGTTTTTCATGACGCTCTCCTGCAACCATTATACATCATTTTCCGGCTGAATCAAGAGAATAGTTTTTTCCCAGCATTTGATAAACGGGTTTATTTCCGTTCTCACACGCTTAAGAAAGCTCTCATCTGTTACTTGAGGTCTCCTGCCGCCTGAACCGGCACATTCGGGAAAGTGCGCCCAAAGGTAATCAGCAAAGTCAAGCAGTTCTTCCAGCCGCTTAACTGACAATGGCGTTTCCCCTTTTAACATACTTTTAAGCTCTTGTAACGCTTCAATTTCATTTTTAACAAAAGCGGCTATTTTTTCCCGCTTTGCGGCGGATTTTTTGCGCGTTTCATTTTCATGTGCGCAAGAAACGGGAAGCGCTTTTTCACCGTCGCTTAAAACCGCAAAAGCCTCGTTGACATGGACAGTCTTCACGCCCAACGAAACACCCTGCCCTTCAATATCCAACAAACGCCTGTTGCCGCCATATTCGCGGTGGAAAAGCAAGGTATATGTTCGCATCGCGGGATCGCTTCGTACAGACATTCCGTTTTTGGAAACCACAGAAAACGTTCCTTCTCTGAAAGCCGGGTTAAAGTTTATAAGGCTTTTGGTGCGGCAAGTGGTTCTTTCTCTTTCAAGGCGCGAAGGGGTTCCGCGTGCATGGTAAAAGTCAAGTGAGAAGGAAAAGTCTATTCCCGCTGTAAGGACTATACCAGTGCCCGAGCGCAGGGCGAACGCGACCGCTGTCAGCGCTACAGAACCCAGCGGCGGGAAGGTTTCAGGCATTAAGCCTGACTTGTAGAGGCGGGAGAAAAGGGAAAGTTCAGTCCACGGGGTAGCGAAAAAATAGCGCTTGCCGTTTAATACGAGAGCCGATGAAGGCAGCGCAGAAAGATCAATTGCCGCATCAATTTCGCGTCCTTTAGCGCCTGAAAAATCCCGCAGGTTCCAGTGCTGGCTTTCAAGGATAACCACAAGGTCAGGCGGAATCTCCCTTTTGTGCAGCGCTTGAAGGCAGGTGTCAACGCAGACAATCTTGAACGGACGATTACTTGTCTGCTTTATGTTTATTCCGGCTTTGGCAAACAACGATGAAAGTTCATCCAATGTTTCATCGAGTGACGGTCCTGCTCCCAAAACCAAAACCGGGCTTGAGCCAAAAGTGCGTTCGTTAATTTCCTGTGCGTCGGTAATGCCTGAAAGGTTGCGAATCAAGTTCCTGGCATAAAGACGCCCAAGCCGGATGAGCGTCATGGCGTTGCCCCATTCCAAAGAGATTTCCTGCCTTAATACGGCGGTAAAACTTTTGTAAAGCTCCTCGAACAGTTGCCTGCCGCCGCCAAGACGCAATTCTTCCACAGCCCTGAAACGCCGCTTACCCCAGATTTTTATTACCTCGGCGCAAACTTCATGGGGAGAGGAAGCGAAAATCAAGGCAAACCTAGTAAAATCTTCACTTGAGTAAGTTTCTGAAAGGGAAATTGATTTCTCTGAAATTTCAAAAAGCCGCCTGTCAGCTTCAACACACAAAAGCGCGGAATTTTCAGGAAGGCGTGTTAAGAAAACATCAAGCCCGTATCCGTAAAGCGGAGACGGGCAAAGGTAAAGCGTCCATTCCTTTACGATAGCTTCCGCCGCCGCCCGCTCACCTTGAGCGACAGGATCCACACGCGAGAGCAATGTTTTCCCCATGTAGGAAATTGAAAATCCTCTGCGCGCAGGCGTTTCAACCGGCTTGTCAAAATCATCCTGATTTTGACAAGCCGGGGCGCTTTCGCTAATTGGCAAACTACATCCAGTTAAACCACTGCGGCGGCGGTCTCCAGCCCCACATTCTGTAAAATGTGTCATCGAAATTGTTGGAAAGCCGCTCGTTGGTTAAAAAATATACCTGATGGGCAAATTGTAAATGTTCCATTACTCTGGAAAGATAAAACGACTCAATCGGGTCTGTTTCAAATGCCTCTGCCTGCGTTTCTTCTATAGGGAAGAGAATGATAACATTATCGCCTGAAACTATGTAATTTGACGGAGTATGCAAGGGAGTGCCGAAAGCCTCTGTCCAAAATGTGAGGTTTTCCCCCGCTTCCTGAATTTCAGGAACCCCGGCTCCGGCAATTGACGGAAACAGTGTTGAGTTCCCGAAATTTATAGGGATAGGGCCAAATGTGCGCCGCAGGACATTGCCTTCGGCGGCTACAATGTCAAAATCACGTTCCCTGACTTGTGCCGCAAAATTAACAGCTTCGGCAATTACCCAGTCTTCCACTATGCCGCGGTTTATCGACATAATGTGGTTTCGTATCCGCTGAACCTGATCAGGGTCGTTTACATCAGCCGGGCTTACAGATTGATTTGCGCGGTAAAAACCCCAGACATTCATGCCAGCGCCAAGCCAAACCGAAACCACATCACTTATTTCACCTTCAGCAAGGTTAATAATTTCCTCGCGTATTTCTGTGTTCCAGATTTCACTGGTCATCTCAAAGGCAAATCGCATTCCCAAATCACCTGAACCAAGAGTGAAAACATCCTGCATACTTACCGCGGCTTCTTCTTCAAAAGTCGTTTCGCCTCTTTGTATTCGTCCGAGAATATCACGTGCCTCACTTTCGCTGTTGGCGGTAATCCGCGAAAGGTGCGTTGCCCTAAAAGGCGCGGGATTTGCAAGGGCGTGTTCCGCCACCTGGGAATCAGGGTACGAACTTAGCGGGAAAATTGCCGCGTTAAATGTTCTAAGCGGAGAAGCCATAGCGCCAATGAACTCCCGCTCGCTTGAGGAAATCCGCAAACTTCCGACATCTTGTAAATGCCGCCATGTTACCAAATCTTCCTGTGCTTGACGCCAAATGCTCATGCGTGTTGCGCTGTCCAGGGCGCGGTAAGCGGCAGCGTCAAACCTGCCGTCTTCAGTCTGAAAGCGCCGCGCGATTTCCCTGTCAACAAGGTTATCAGGCACGACAAACCCCGCCCTGCGCACTTCATCAAGCATCCCAAGGCGAATTACAGTTTCCTGAAAACCCAAATGCCAAATATGGTGCATCAGCGGCATATTATCAGGATTTGCCGAAATCTGCCCGTGCTGCCTCATTAAAACAGCGTGGTGAAAAAAGTTGCCGTGCACCATTCGAATAGGCTCGCGATTATAGTACCCGAAGGAAAAATCCCCGATCCCGCGCTCTGCTGGCACCATAATCGGCACAAAAACAAAGGCAACAACAACTATCACAAGGATAAATATAGTTCCAACAAATATAAACGGGCGGGTTTTGAACCGCTGCCCCATTTCAGAGGTGCTTGTTTCGTTTCGCTTATCAGGTTTTTTTTTCTCTTTCAACGGCATAAAATGCTCCTTTGCGCCTGTTGCGTCTGGCAGGATATACTTACACGATACCATTCTGTCCATATATTTGCAAGATATTTGCAAGATAATGACGCGCCACCCACCGTACAGGGAAATCAATTTTCAATTCATAACCTCAGAATAGCTTTCGACAAGCCAGTTGGTTGCCGCTGACTAAAGTCAAAACAAGTCTATTGCATTACTCATAAACTACGTGTATCCTGAAAATATAATGTTTGGCGCTGAGATGAGAGAAATGCTTGTCCAGGTGGTTACCTCGTGGCAGGTGCTGGTGGTGACGATATTTTTGCTACTGTATGTTTCATTGGTAAAATACGTGGCAAAAACCCGCCGCCGAAGGTATGAAAACCACCCATCTTCACCCAGACGAAAAAAGAAGTTTGCCAGAGTTGCAGAGAGCAAAGGACCTGAAATTGTTTCAGGCGATGATGAATTGGGGCTTGAAGACACTTCGAAGAAATGAGCCGATAGGCGGAGTCAAAAAATGCAAAAAGACCATGTCAACATTACAGTTTCTATTATTGTGCTTGCCATTATAATTTTTCTCTCATCAGCCGTTTTTTTTGCCGGTGCGGCATTTTTTTTCTTTCTCTCCCCGCCGGAGCCTGAAGCTTCGCTTCCCTTGCCCGCGTTGTTTGCCATCTTCGCGGTTAAGCTTCTCGCACTAAATGTTTTTTTGGTTATTAGGGTTTTGCGTAAAATAAAAAGCACATTTGATAAAAAACACGAAGAGTTTGAAAGAATCGAAGTTTTCCTTAAAACAGCCCCTTTTGTTATGAACATTTGGGGTGATGAACGTACCATAGCTTCAACCAGCAAGCAGGTAATGCAGATGTTCGACCTGGAAAGTGAAGAGCAATACCTAGACCGTTTTTTTGAGCTTTCCCCTGAATTCCAACCCTGCGGTACGCCTTCCAATGACAAAGCCTTTCGCTTTGTAAAAGAAGCCTTCCAGTCAGATCAGCGCGTTCAGTTTGAATGGATGCATCAGACGCTTCAGGCTGAACCTGTGCCGTCAGAAGTCACGCTCCAGCGTTACTTTTTTCAGGGAAAGTATTTTGTCGCGGCATATACTGTTGATTTGCGCAAGATAAAAGCCGCCGAAGACCTTACCCGCAAGCTCCTTGACAATTCGCCAATGTTTATTGAGTTTTGGGATGAATATGGCAATTTACTTGATTGCAATGAAAAATTTCTCAAACTTTTTGAGTTAGGGTCAAAAGATGACTTTGTTAAGCAGTACAATAAATATGTGCCGCAGCTTCAGCCCTGCGGTACGCCTTCAGAAATCAAAAACAAAAGCATGGTAAAAAAAGCCATTGAAGGCGGGAGTTCCCGTTCTGAATGGATTTACATCCTGCCTGACGGGGAGCAAATGCCGCAAGAGGCGACATGGGTGCGCATTACGCATCAGGGAAAACCCATGATCATAGTTTACAGTCAGGATTTGCGCCCTGTAAAGCTTGAAAGCAAGCGGGCGCACGCGGAAATACAACGCAGAGAGACAGCGGAAGGAGAAAACAAGGCAAAAACGCGCTTTTTGGCGCGTATGAGCCACGAAATCAGGACTCCCATGAATGCTGTCCTTGGCATAGCGGAGATTCAGCTGCGAAAAGGCGGACATCCGCAAGAGACGGAAGAAGCGCTTCTGCGCATCCACAATTCAGCGCATCTGCTTTTAAGCATCATCAACGACATCTTAGACCTATCCAAAGTAGAAGCCGGCAAAATGGAAATAGTACCTGCAATCTATGATGTGGTAAGTTTAATCTATGACACGGTGCACCTGAACGCGATATATATTGGTAGCAAGGAAATTGAATTTTCTTTGCACGTGGATGAAAAATTGCCTCTACATTTGCTTGGGGACGAACTGCGCATCAAACAGATTTTGAACAATCTTTTATCCAACGCATTTAAGTACACTGAAAAAGGCTCTGTTTCACTGTCGTTTGATGCGGAGTTTGCCTCAAATAATGGGAATTTTACCTTGATTTTCACAGTGACTGATTCCGGGCAGGGGATGAGCGAGGAAGAGATTTCCCTTCTTTTTGACGAGTTTTCCCGTTTCAGGCTTAGAAGCAACCGCGGCACTGAAGGATCAGGTCTTGGAATGCCTATAACGCACTCGCTTGTGAGTTTAATGGGCGGCACTATCACTGTGAAAAGCACTCCGGGAAGTGGAAGCATTTTTACGGTTCGCCTCCCGCAAAAGCTGTGCAACAGCGGAGTTTTGGGAAAGGAAGTGGCTGAAAAACTACAAGACCTTAAAACAACCCAGGTTTCTCCCAACAGAGTGACAAAGTTTGAGCAGAAACTCATGCCATACGGAAACGTTCTCGCAGTTGATGATGTATCGGCAAACCTTTACGTTATCGAAGGAATCTTGAGAACCTACGAAATAAAGGTTGATGTTGTTACGTCAGGAAGTGCGGCAATCGAAAAAATTAAAAGCGGAAAGGTTTACGATATAATTTTTATGGATCACATGATGCCCGGTATGGACGGCATAGAAACGGTCAAACATATACGCGAAATGGGATATACGCACCCGATTGTGGCCTTGACTGCAAACGCGCTCAAAGACGCGCCGCAGATGTTCTTAAATAACGGATTTTCAGGCTTTATTTCAAAACCCATAGACATAACCCAAATTGACTTATACCTTATGCGATTCGTGTACAACAAGCACAACAATATCTAAAGGAATCACTGATTAATTCAACGGTTTGTTCAGTGATTCCTTAACCCGGCATCAAAAAAAACCGATAAGAAAGTACAGAAGCGTGTCCGCTGCGTGCCTGCGCTAAGCGCGTCCGCTCACGGAAAAGCTTAAGGAGATATGATGAAGGATGCTTGGAGCTTTGAAGAATGTGTAAGCGTATTAAGGGGTGAAATAGAAATACTGAAAAAAATATCATCAGCGCAATTTTCTGTGCGCAGTGCCGTACTTGCAAAAGAATGGGCGGCATTTGAAGAAAAAACAACTGAAGTAAACGCCCTGGGCAAAGAATTTACGATTTTGGAAGAGCAGCGCATACAGCTTTTTTCAGCTCTTAAAAGCAAATGGTCAGGAAGACGCGAAAGCGATGAGGAAACAGTTCCTTTTTACACACTCATCACCTGCTTACCGAACAAAGAGGCAAGTGAACTGTCGTTTTTGTATCGCGAACTGAAATCGGAAACATCCATAATGAAAGCCTTAAACGAAAGCCTTTTGGCTTATGTAAACGAGGCAAAGGTTATGGCCGCTGCCTATCTTGAGGCAATTTGTCCCGGGCGGGGAGGAAAACTTTACACCCGAAAGGGACAAAGGGCATCGCAGGATTTGAAGAGCATGGTTTTTAACAACCAGCTTTGAAATCAGGAGTAAAGAATGACTTCGACTTTTTCTGGCATACAAATCGGGAAGCGCGGCGTTATGGCGCACCAGACCGCCTTAAACACCACAGGTCATAACCTCACAAACGTAAACACGCCGGGTTTTTCCCGCCAGCGCGTTGAGTTTGGCACCTTCGACCCCATTTTCCTTCCCGGGCTTACCAGAGCGGAAACCGCCGGGCAAATCGGGCAGGGAGTAATCGCCAACAACATCACGCGCCTGCGCGATGAGCTCCTTGACAGGCGCATTGTGGCACAGGCGGGAGCCGAAGGTTATTGGCAGACGCGCGATCGCTATATACGGGATTTGGAGCGCATTTATAACGAGCCGGGTTTTAATTCAATCCGCAGTAACATGGATATGTTCTGGGATTCATGGCAGGAGCTGGGCAGGCATCCTGCCGATGCCGTTCCGCGTCACGCGGTTTTGGAACGGGGAAGGACACTTATCGATAGCATCCACCAGCGCTACCACACATTAAGTGACTTGCAGGCAAGAACTGATCAGGAAATCCGCATGACGGTTTTTCAGATCAACGACCTTTCTACCCGTATCGCGGAACTTAACGAGACAATCACACGCATACGTGCGCAAGGGGACAACCCCAACGACCTTTTTGACCGCAGAGATCTGCTTGTGGATGAACTTGCTTCCAAAATAAACATCGCAGTGGACAGGCGGGATCCGGATGAGTTCATGCTTCATACAAGCGGCTTTATCCTTGTGCAGGGGCGCATAGGCCGCCAAATTGACATTGTGCCGAACAACGAAGGTTTTTCAAACATGGTGTGGAACGACACAAGAAGCCCGCTTGAGCTGCGCGAAGACGGGCGCAACGGAAGTCTTGGCGCGCTGGTTAATTTGCGCGATTACACACTCAGAAACGAAATTCAAAGCCTTAACAACATGACGATGAACTTTGTGGGTTTGGTCAACGAAGTACACACAAACGCGTACGGCATTAACGGCGTTACAGGCCTTGAGTTTTTTGTCGAACATCCTTTTGTTACAAACATTAACGGTAATTACGATATGGACGGGGACGGCGTTTACGACTCTTCTTTCATTTTCCGTGTTTCAGGTTCTAATACCCTTGAACCGCGCGCCCATGTGGGGCTTTCAGGTGTTATCACACTTTCAGGTGCACAGACAAACATCAGCATTCCCTATTTTCCCACCGACACCGTAGCCGATGTCATTAACCGCATCAACAATTCGGGGGCTGAAGTCACCGCGCGCCTTAACCGCGAAGGTCAGTTGACCTTAACGGCAACGCCTTCGGCAAACCCGGATTTCCCTGACTTTGTTATCCGCCACATCGAAGACTCAGGGCGTTTTCTTGAAGGTTATGCGGGTTTGCTTTCCGCTTCAGGTCCTGACGGCGCGTTTTCCTGGAATGTGGCTGACGCGGTTGATTCGTTAGTCGGCGGACCTACAACATGGCAAGTCGCGCCAATAGCCCATCCATCAGGCTGGATAGAAGTGAATCCCGCGCTTTTCCGCGATCCTCAAGCGGTCGCCGCAGGCTTTGGTGAAAACGGCCGTCCCGCAAGTCCTGGCAACGGAGACGCGGCAATGGCGATTGCAGGAATACGCAACACCGAAGTTATGGTAGGTCAATACCGCACTTTTGACGACTTTTTCTCGTTTTCCGTCGGGCGCATAGGACTTTTGGGCGAGCAGAGCATGGTAGCGCTTGAAACCCAAAACAATGTTATGAGGCAGCTTCAGCAAATGCGCCAGTCAATTTCCGGTGTGAACATGGATGAAGAGCTTTCAAACATGATCATGTTTCAGCACGGTTATGCGGCTTCGGCGCGGTTTATCACCGTTGTCGATATGATGCTTGATGTTATCATAAACCGAATGGGAGCCTAATATGAGACGCGTTTCCACTGATATGCCGAATACGGACATCCAGTTTTTCCTGCGCCGCCAGGAGGATGCCATTCAAAATCAGCAAAACAGGATTTCAAGCGAAAACCGTCTTAACCGTCTGCGCGATGATCCGCTTTGGGCAGCCCGCGCTGTGCGTTACGATTCGTTTCTCACACGCCTTCAACGCTTTGAAGACAACACGCTTTTTGCGCGCGACCATTTTAACCACATCGACATTCACCTTCAGCGCGGAGTTGATGTGCTTCAAAGAATACGGGAACTGGCGGTAACAGGCGCGCACGGAACGTTCACCGCCGAAGATACGCGGCACATGGCAATCGAAGTAAACGCGCTGATGGAAGAACTGGCAGCGATTGCCAACGCAACAGCGCCTGACGGGAACCGCCTTTTTGCAGGTGACAGGGTTTTCACCGAGCCTTTCAGACTTGTTCACGGCACGGTCGGCGACGGGGCGGATTTGCTTATAGTAAACGTGGAATACCGCGGCGCAGGTCCCGCCCGCAGCACTGAAATACACGAGCGCACTTTTACCCAACTGGACATTGGCGGTGGCGAGGCTTTTTGGGCTGAGCGCATGCAAATAGTTTCAGGCTTTGACGCTTCCGGCTGGCGCGCTTTGGAAAGCGGTTCGTTTTTTATTAACGGGCACGAAATACTGGTGCACTCCGGTGATACACTTCCGGCGATTGTCGCCAACATAAACGAGTCAGGTGCTGCCGTGCGCGCTTCAGTTGACCCAAGCACGCAGGGGCTTGTCATCACAGGCACCAATCCCCACCAGATACGCATGGAAGACGCGGTGGGATCAAGCACCCTGCAAGACCTTGGGCTTATCCAGCTTAACGTTGATCCTGCGGCTCCCAACTGGGATCTTAGCGCGCGGGTTGTCGGCGGTTCGGCTTTTGACATGGTTATTCGCCTTCGTGACGCGATGATGCGCGGGGATCAGGAGTTTATCGGCGGTTTGGGAATTTCAGGCATTGACTTGTCACTTGACAATATGCTCAGCCGCCTTACAGACATAGGGAGCCGCCAGGAGCGTGCGAGCATGACATGGCAAAGGCTTAATCAGGAAATTCCCAACGTAGCGGCGATGCTTGCGCGGGAAACGGCTGTGGATATGGTTCAGGCGGCGACTGATCTTGCCGCGATGGAGTTTGCCCACCGCGCAACCTTGCAGACGGCAGCACGAATAATACCTCAAACCTTGCTTGATTTCCTGCGCTAAAATATGAAAAGCGCAAGTGGTTTTCCCTTAAGGAGTAGATTGTGAAAGTTGTGACAAAAGCGTACGGGCCTATGGAAATTACCGAACGCCAAAAGATTAGTTTTCCCTTTGGCATTTTGGGCTTTGAGTCTTTTAAGGATTACGCTATTTTGGATGCCGAGCGCCAGCCGTTTTACTGGCTTCAATCAACAGAGCTGGAACAGGTTGCCTTCGTACTCATAAACCCGTTTCTTTTTCGTCCCGATTACGAAATGAATATCGATAACGAGGAACTTTTGCGCATTGGGGTAACTGACCCAAGCAAGGCGCTCATTTTTTCAATTGTCACAATTCCTTCAGACGGAAGCCCTATGACGGCGAACTTGCAGGGGCCTATCATTATTAACCGCGAAAACCGGCTGGGTTTTCAGGCGGTGCTGACTGACTCGCGCTGGAAAACCAAACATGACATCAGCGCGGAACTTCAAGCCGCAAAGCACGTCACCCAGTAAGGAAGGTTTTATGCTGATACTGTCAAGAAAGATCAACGAAAAGATAATGATTGGTGAAGATATTTGCATATCCATCATTGATATACGCGGCGATCAAGTGCGTTTGGGTGTTGACGCGCCAAAATCGGTAAAGGTTTTCCGTCAGGAAGTTTTTGATGCCATAAAAGCGGAAAACAAAGCCGCCTCTCAATCAGCGGCGGTTCTTCCGGAACTTGACATTGCACTTGA
>JAIRQD010000213.1:0-12962 GCA_031256655.1 Treponema sp. | reverse complement strand
GCTCCCAGCCGCTCCAGAGGTTCAGCGCCTGAAAAGGCGTTAAACGCGTTTCCTTGCGTTGTGACAAACGCGCCGATTACAAACAGAAAACCCGCGATTGACTGCATCGGCACAAAACGCGCCAGTTTCGGCAAAAGACCTGTGACCAAAATTATCGCCATCATGATCATCATGATAAAGCCTGACAGCATCGCGTTTGGCGCGGCTCCCGTTGCCGAAATTATCGCTTCCACAGGCGCGCCGCCGAAAAGCGAGCCCAGGTTAGCAAGACCGGAATACACTGTAAGAGCGTTGATGTTGCGTTCGGCGTTTGCCATGTTAGCGGTGATGTTCCCGAAAGCGATGTTCGAGCCGACAGTAAGGCAGGCAAGCGCGAGTGCGCCGCGAATGACATTGTAGTTAATTATAGGCTTGTGAAGCGCCAAAGAATATTTTTGCGTCTGAATATCTATCGGTTTTTTGTTCTTCAATAAAAACGCGGCGCTTGAAACAATTACGCTTGCGACAATGGTGTAGACAAGGTTTTGTGTCGGAAACCAAACGCCAAGAGCCACAGCAAGCGAAACAAGACCTGTGAACTTGTCGGATTTGATCATGTCGATTGCCACTTTCGCAAGAATTATGCCGACACCGGCCTGCATGGCAAAGACAATGCGCACGCCCGCAAAGTTCATCACCGCGTGTATCAGCCCGAAGGAACCGACAACCGCCATGAGGATGCCTGCGAAAAGGGAAATGCTTAAACGCTCTTTTATATCCCTGCCCATTGTTCCCACAAGCGCAATCGTTCCCGCCTGTATCGAAATCGGCATGACCTGTCCTGCGATAAGCATTCCGCCGGCTCCAATCATGTAACCTATTGCCGTGGGTGCCGCCAGAAACCCGTAACTCATGGCGAAAATCATCATGGGGATTCCGTTAAAAACAACCCCAATCGCCGCAAGAATATCTTGTAATTCAATCACTTGCTTCCTCCTGTGTGGATCCTTACATAAGTAAACACCAATGATAAAATAAATGTCAAGATGAAGTGATTTCTGTGTCATTTTGATACGGAATTTTTGAACAATTTGGTAAATTGCGCCAAAAAACACCGCCGTTGTCCAATTGAAAAATAACTTTTAAATAAATCAGCCTGATTTCGGCAAATTTCCTGTAAATAAAAAATCACAATATGATAATTCCTTGTAATATAAAAAATTACCATAAAAACTAAAATTTTAATTTTTCTCAAAGAATTTTCGCCAGTTGGCACGGATTTTGCTGCATATCAGGCGAAAAACGAAGCGTTTGAAGAGTCAGAGGAGTTAAAAACCATGAAAAAACAAAAAAGCTGCGTCAAACAGGAAAGCTCGTTTCAGCGTTATCTGGACGACATTCAGCGTATTCCGCTTTTAAGCAGGGAAGAAGAAGTGGAAATCTCCAATCTTGCTGCCGCCGGGAACAAAGCGGCAAGGGAAAAACTTGTCACGGCAAATCTGCGTTTTGTGATTGTGGTCGCAAGAAAATATCAAGGCCGGGGGCTGCCGCTTTTGGACTTGATAAGCGAAGGCAATATGGGGCTTATGCGTGCGGCAAAACGCTTCGATCCTGACAAGGGATATCGTTTCATAACATACGCTGTTTATTGGATTCGCCAGTTCATTTCCAAAGCGATTGAAGATAAGGGAAGAATGATCCGCCTTCCAAACGGCAAATTGCGCACGCTGCATTCCATGGATAAACCGAAAGCCGATAAGATTAGGCTTATCAGCAGGGAGGTTGTGTCTCTTGATGAGCCTTTGGGAAGTCATGATCCAAACCACACCAGAAGTGATTTTATTGTCGGTGAATACGAGGCGGATGGAGAGGAAAAAGTGGCAAACGCGCTTTTGCGGGAGCAAATCGAAGAGATATTTACAAGGATTAGTGAAAGGGATGCAGCTGTATTGCGTTGCCGTTTTGGTCTTTGTGAAGAAGGTCCGATGACGCTTGCGGAAGTGGGCGAGCGTTATAAACTAACCCGCGAACGTATTCGCCAAATTGAAGTGAGGGCGATGAAGATTATCAGGGCTTCAACTGAAGGATCGAAGCTTTCAAGCTACATTGCCTGACCTTGAGGCTTTTCCAAAACCGGCGAACAGTTTTGGAAAAGCCTCGCTTAATGTTTTTGTGCAAAATCCGATACATGAAGTATAGGAGAAGGCTTGTGATACATATTGTGCAAAACATTTCGATACCAAGCATTAACCGCATTGCCGAAAGCGGCAGCCGGATGGCAATTCCTGTGGATCCTGCTTTCCTTATTTATTCTAATTTTGAACACGTTTACGGCAGGGCAGCGCCTTATGGGACGCAAGGAATTGCGATAAACCAGCTAAGGTTACTGAACGCACTTTTGGGGCAGCTTGTTAACAGCCGAAGTGAAGCGGCTGCTGTGGCTTTAACTGCAATTGACAGGGGGGAAATGAGCGCCGCTCAAACGGAGTTGCTCGTTGAAACCTTGCGAAGTGAAATCTTACAAACAAGGGAAGCAAGTGCAGCAATGCCGTACATCTCTTCGCCGCAAGTAACCTCAGGGCTCGCACTCAATATGGTAGCATAATGGACAAACCACTGTCGCAGGTGGAACTTATACGAGAAGCTTTTTATTACCAAAGCCGCTTCCACAGTTCCACAGTTGTTTTCAAGATCGATTCCCCAGTGACGGAGCATCCGCTTTTTCCTTCGATGGTTAAAGATCTTGCCTTGCTTTCTAGTGTGGGTTTCCGCATAGTTATTGTTCCAGGATCCAAAGAATGGATAGATGCCGTTCTTGGGGAATATTCCATAACCAGTTCTTACAAAGGGGCTATTCGCATTACCACGGCTGCTTCCATGCCGTTTGTGCAGATGGCGGCTTTTGCCGGTGCTTCAAAATATATGACCGGTTTTTCAAGCAGCAGAACTGAAGCTGTAATTGGCAATTTTGTCAGGGCGCGCGGTCTTGGTGTAATTGAGGGAACAGACATGGGGCACTCAGGCACCGTGGATAGAATTTATACCGAATCGTTAAACCGGGTTTTGGAACTGGGTATGATTCCAATTGTCCCATGCATAGGCTGGAATACTTCAGGTAAGCCGTATAATGTTTTAAGCGATGAAATTGCGCTTTCTGCCGCGGCAAGTCTTGGGGCGATGAAGCTTTTTATCATTTCACTTTCAAGCGGCGTACACAACGCCGCTCACACAATACCTGAAGGCATAGAAACCTCTTCAAGCGGCAGGATAATACGGCTTACCCAGCAGGAAGCAGCCGCCGTGCTTGAGGCAAACGCAAACATCAGCGAAAACGACAAAGCGCTCGGCGAACTTGCCCTTGCGCTTTCCGCTTCCAGATCAGGTGTTGAGCGGGTTCACATTATTGACGGCGGCGAAGAAGGCGCAATCTTAAAAGAGCTCTTTTCAAACATGGGAGCCGGAACCATGCTTTACGCTGATGAATACGAATCGATCCGTGGCATTAAAAGCCGCGAAATACCTGACTTGCTGCGTTTGATGGAGCCGCTCATGCAGCAGGAAGTTTTGGTGCGCCGCCGTGCAGAAGACATTCAAAACAAAAAGGATGATTATTCGGTTTTTGTAATTGACGGGCAAATACGCGCCTGTGGAGCACTGCACGACTGGGGCGAAGGGCAGGGTGAAATTGCGGCTATTGCCACAGACCCGTTTTATGCGCAAATGGGAATGGGGCGGCGGCTTGTGCGTTATCTTATCGAAAAGGCAAAAAAACAAGGCTTTAAGCGCGTTTTTGCGCTCACCACCAAAAGTCAAGACTGGTTTGAGTCTTTAAGTTTCCGCGAAATTTCTCCCGGCACACTGCCTGAGAAAAAACGCGCTGTGTATGATCACAGCCGCAAAAGCAAAGTTTTCGCTCTGGATTTATTGTAGTGAAATATCAGATTATTTACGCCGATCCTCCGTGGGCGTATTTATGGGGCACAGGTAAAGACGGGGGAAACTTTGCCCCTGAAAAGCACTACCAAACAATGTCCACAGATGAGATTTGTGAAATTGATGTGAAATCGCTTAGGGACAAAAACTGCGCTTTGTTCATGTGGGTAACCATGCCGACATTGCCTGACGGAATTAAAGTTATGCAGGCATGGGGCTTCAAATACAAAACCTGCGCATTCGCGTGGGTGAAAACGAAAAAAGACGGGCTGCCTATTGCCGGCATGGGAAGTTACACAAAGTCAAACATAGAAGTGTGTCTGCTTGGTATGCGCGGACACATAAAAGCCGAAGACAAAACCATTCCACAAATTGTGATGCACCCGCGCATCGGACATTCGGTGAAACCTCCGGTTGTCAGGGAAAGAATTGTCCGCTTGTTCGGCGACAGGAAAAGAGTCGAATTATTCGCGCGGGAAAAAACTGAAGGTTGGGACGCAATGGGTTTTGGAATTGACGGAATCAGCATACAGGAAAAAATTGCGAACATTGCACACACCAAATAAATACAGGTTTTGCAAAAGGCTCGCTTTACAAAAAAAATAATAACTTATAAAGTCATTATATGGCTTTGAATCCTGACAGCTCTAACGCTCTACGCGAAAATAAAGAATATCTAACCGAGCAAATTATAACCTACATCGGTAACAAGCGTTCGCTCATTGACTTTATTACAAAGGGAATTCAAATTGTCCAAAAACGTCTTAAGAAAAACAAACTGGATATATTTGATGTTTTTACAGGTTCAGGAATTGTTGTGCGTCATTGCAAGCAATTTTCACGTTTAATTATCGCCAACGATTTAGAAAAATACGCCGCGATTACCGGAGAGTGTTATTTATCAAATAAAGACGAATTGGATATACCTTTTTTGCAAAATATATATAAAGGTATTATTGAAAAAACTGACGACGATTATTTACAGGAAGGAATGATCGCTGAATTATATTCTCCAAAAAACGACGATGATGTACAAAGTGATGAAAGGGTTTTTTATACCAGAAGAAATGCAATGTATATTGACACAGTTCGAAATCACATTGAAAGTATTCCCGCTCAATATCAAAAATATTTTCTGGCGCCGTTAATTGCGAAAGCTTCTGTGCACGCAAATACTTCCGGCGTGTTTAAGGGTTTTCATAAAGATAGGGAAACAGGTATCGGGCAATTGGGCGGCAGTAATAGTGATGCGCTTTTTCGCATAAAAGGAAATATTGTTTTACCTTTTCCTGTTTTCAGCAATTTTAATTGTGAATATAAAGTATATAACGGGGATGCAAATGTAGTTGTAAAACAAGCTCCTGAAGTTGATTTGGCATATTTGGATCCGCCTTATAATCAACATCCGTATGGCTCAAATTATTTTATGCTCAATTTAATACTTGAATATAAGCACCCTGAAAATGTAAGCAAGGTTTCAGGTATTCCTGATAATTGGAATCGTTCCGCGTACAATAAAAAACAATTTGCCTTTGCCGCTTTAACCGATTTGGTTGCGAATATAAAATCAAAATTTATTCTTGTGTCGTTTAACTCGGAGGGGTTTATTTCTTTTGAAGAAATGCTTGCGATGTTAAAAAAAGTTGGAAAGGTTTTAGTTTTGGAAACAACGTATAATACTTTTCGCGGGTGCAGAAATCTTTCAAGCCTTGCCGAAAAAGGCACGCGTGATATTCATGTTAAGGAATACCTTTATCTGGTAGAAAAATGAAAGCTTTGCGGCGGATCTGCTGCCCTGCCTACTCCACCGTCTGTACGATTACTTCACGCCGCTTGCCGATCTTGTACTGCAGCGTGTGGATAACTATCACCACCGCGCTAATGCCAAGCCCGATAAGGGTCGTCAGTATTGCCGGATTAATCAGCAGAATGCCCGCGCCTATAGCGATAAGCCTGAAAGGCCAAGACACCTTTTGCAGCAAATAGCCTTGTAAGCCAACAGAAATATTAAACATCCCCACAACTGCACTGATTATTATTTTAATCATCAACAACGGATCAGCGCCCAATACGTAAGATTGCGCGTCGTTGCTCCAAACCTGAAAAAGCATTTCCGGGCTGAACACGAAGATAAAGGGGACAATATAGGCGGCAATCGCAAGCTTGGTGGCAATAATGGAAGTTTTTAGGGGATCCGATTTGGCAATGGCGGCTCCCGCGTAAGCTGCAAGACCCACCGGCGGGGTAATGTCCGCGTCAGTTCCAAAGTAAAAAACAAACATGTGCGCCGCCAACAGCGGAACTTCGATACCGATTCCGGCTCCCGCGCTCAATATCATGGGAGCAGTGATGGTAGCCATAATCACGTACTTTGCCGTAGTGGGAACGCCCATGCCCAGGATCAGACAGGCAAGGGCGGTAATGAGGAGGGCGACAAAAAGGCTGGCGTTAATCGAAATCAGGAACGGATTGGTTACCACAGAGGAAACCATGCCGATGAGCATGTTCCCGATGCCGGTTAGGGTAACAACACCGATTACAGTACCAGCAATCGCACAGGCTATACCAACGCCGAGCGTGTTGCGGGTGCCGGTGGCAACGGCCTGGATGAATTTCGTTGGCGTAAAGCGGGTGTCCTTTCTAAAGAAGCTTACCACAAAAACCGCGAAAATCCCCCAAGTGGCGGCGAAGGACGGGGAATACCCTCTGCTCATCAGAAACACCAGCACCACTACAGGCAGAAAAAGGTAGCCGTTGCGAAGAATCAGCGGCCCGAACTTGGGAATAGTCTCTTTTGGAAGCCCCTTTAGCCCTGTCTTTTTCGCTTCCAGATGCACCATTATGAAAACCCCGACAAAATAAAGAAATGCCGGGATTATAGCGGCAGTCGCTATGGTCAGAAATGGGATACCGGTAATTTCCGCCATGATAAAAGCGGCGGCACCCAATATAGGCGGCACAAGCTGCCCGCCGGTTGAAGATGATGCCTCCACCGCCGCGGCAAACTCAGGCTTGTATCCGGTTTTTTTCATCGCAGGTATTGTAACGCTGCCTGAACTGACCGTGTTTGCCACAGAACTGCCTGAGATCATGCCCAAAAGGGCGCTGGCAATAACGGCAACTTTGGCAGGACCGCCGGAAGACGCGCCGGCTACAGAATTGGCAAGGTCAATAAAGAACTTGGCGATTCCGGTTTTTTCAAGGAACGATGCCAGAAAAATAAAAAGCACGATGAACGTGGAGGCAACCCCGACGGGAATGCCGATGATTCCCTCTGTTGTGTAAAAAAGATGAAAGACAATCAGGCGCACAACATTGTAAAGCGGATCGCCAAAGAAGAAAAACCCTTGGTAAAATGCGAAGGTTATGAATCCTGCCGCTACTACCAGAATAGGAAGCCCGACTACACGGCGGCATATTTCTCCCAGAAGAATTATGCCAACAACACCAACGTAAACATCTTGCGGGCGTATTATCGCTCCGAGCCTGACAATTGTTTGGAACGCTATCGCATGATAAAAGAAAGCGCCCGCCCCAAGAACCGCGAGGACTATATCGTACCAGGGGATATAGTTTACACGTTTGGTCATTCCCTTGCGGGCAGGATAGTATAAATACCCGATGAACACGAGAATCCCCACAAACGCACTGCGCCTGACTTGCAAGGGAAGGATGACCAGCAAAGTTGTCCACACAACATAGACGGCAAACAAGAGAAGCAAACCGTTCATAATGTAACCTGGAATGCCTGTAAAAACACGTGTTCGCGATTCACGCTCAAGCTCCATAATTGCTTCTTTTTGTTTTTCGTCTAACGCGTCATTAAGTATCACAAAATTCTCCTAACTAATCTCACCTATACCGTATCGTGATTTGGGCGTTTCTTCCGCAAAGCTCCCGCAAACTTATAACATTATTGTTAATGAATAAAAGGTGATCAGAAACAGTTCCAACTATCAAATTAAGCTCGTTTAACGGAACGTTAAAACCGGAAATGATCATTGCATCCCCGTCCTGGCTTAAGGTTTGACCTTCCCCCAAATCGCTTTGTATGCCTGCGCCGAAAGAGTAAAACCGTACACTTTCCAGAACAAGCCTTCCGTCTTCAACCCGGAAACTTTCCCGCACAGGGCTCTGATTTACCGAATGGATAAACTCTATGGCAAATCCGCCGTTCTCATCGACCGGCCATCTGCCGTAAAGCCTGCCGGAAAACGTGTCCCGTATTTCCAGGACGCCTGTTCTTGAGGCTGTAACAAAAATATGCAAAGCCGCCCCGGAAATTACCAGGGCGGCAAGCATAAAAATCAGTACAGACCGTTTTATTCCATCACTCCCATTGCCCTAAAAAACCTGACGGCTCCCGGATGAAATGGCACTGTAACGCCCTGCACGGCGTACTCAAGATCGATGTCGTGTCCACGCGCGTGACCGAGCGCTATTGCGTCGCGGTATTCAAAAAGCCCCCTTGTCATTCTGTACACTGTTTCTTCTGAAAGGTGCTCGCTTACAATAAGCGTAGCCTTAACCGCGACAGTCACTATATCGTGGTTTATACCCGAATAAGTTCCCGCAGGAATTGTGTACATGGCGTAGAAAGGGAAATCCGCTATAAGCTGAGTCGCCGCGGCTGGATCAACGGGCAAAATGGTGATGGGTCTTCCTATCGCCAGCTCAACAATCGCCGGTGTGGGAGCGCCCGCCGTGACAAAAGCGGCGTCTATCATGCCATCCCTGAGCGCGTTAGCAGAGTCTCCGAAACCAAGGTTATGCACGTTGATGTCGGCAAAAGTGATACCGTGCGCTGCAAGTATTTGCATGGCGTTGAATTCGGTTCCGCTTCCGGCAGCACCAACAGATACGTGCCTGCCCCTCAGTTCGGCGATGCTAGTGATCTCTGGCAACGCGACAATTTGGCAAACTTCGGGGTACAGCGCGGCTACTGTGCGGAAGCCTTGAAACTGCCGCCCGGCAAAAAGTTCCTCACCCCGCCATGCATAATCCATCACGTCATTCTGGACAAGCGCCATTTCCACTTGACCTTCCTGTATGAGCTGGATGTTTGCCATGGAAGCCCCGCTTGACTGAACGATAATGGCGAGTCCAAGTCTTTCGGAGAGAACCGCGGCTATAGCGGTACCGAACGGGTAATAAGTTCCGGCAACTCCGCCGGTGGCAAAGCGTATCCTCTCGCCTTGTCCGGGGCAGCCAATCAGTCCAATGGCAAGGAACAAAATAGCCGCTGCCAATCCTAATTTTTTCATAAACATTCCTCCTGTGCTTTCAACCTTATTGAAGGGAGTATACATACTTTCGCAAATAATGCAAGACATATTTAAGGAAGCAAACACAAACAAAGCCGCCCCGGAAATTACCAGGGCGGCAAGCATAAGATTTGGTACGGTCTTGAGCTACTGCATCACGCCCATTGCCCTAAAGAACCGCGCGGCTCCCGGATGAAATGGCACGGTGACACCCTGCACGGCATACTCAAGATCGATGTCATGTCCCCGCGCGTGGCCGAGCGCTATCGCATCGCGGTGTTCAAAAAGCGCGCGCGTCATTCTGTACACGGTATCTTCAGAAAGGCGCTCGCTTACGATAAGCGTGGCTTTGACCGCTACAGTCAATACATCGTTATTGACACCTGCGTATGTTCCGGCGGGAATGGTATACAAGGTGTAAAAGGGATAGGCTTCCATAAGCCGCGCAGCCGCTGCCGGCTCAACACCCAAAATAGTAATATCCTGCGTGAGCGCCAGGCTGGTAATTGCGGGAGTTGGCGCGCCCGAAGTAACAAAAGCGGCATCCAACACACCATGCTGCAAAGCGATCGCAGACGCGGCAAAGCCCATGTGATGTACTATGATGTCATCGAACGTGATGTCATGCGCCGCCAATATCTGGCGGGCGTTGAACTCCGTCCCGCTTCCCTCATCGCCAACTGCTACGCGCATACCCCTTAATTCGGAAATGCTATTGATTCCCGGAAGGGCGACAACCTGACAAACCTCCGGGTACATCGCCGCCATAGTGCGGAACCCCTGGTATTGTCCCCCTTCAAAAAGGTACACACCCCTCCACGCGTAGTCCATTACGTCATTCTGGACAAGCGCCATTTCCACAATTCCAGCCTGCATCTGCTGGATGTTCGCCATAGAAGCCCCAGTGGATGAAACAATAATGTTCATCCTGAGTTCTTCGCCGAGAACCGCGGCTATAGCTGTACCAAATGGAAAGTAAGTTCCTGCAAGCCCGCCGGTAGCAAAGCGAATCGTTTCACCTCGCCCGGGACAGCCAGTCATCCCGATAGCGAGGGCCAGTATAATCGCGCACGCGCGCACCGCAAATCCGATTTTCTTCATAAGACATTACCACCTTTGTCGTTTGTTTTTGTAAAGGGTTTTTGTGTAGAAGATTGTACATATTAGCAGTCATACATATTAGCAGTCAATGGGTGCCTTATCTCACATAACAACAACGTGTTTATGTTTTATGCGGGAAATTAGATACGCGTTTGCGATTAATGCGGACTGTCCAAAAAGTAATTTTTGGACAGTCCCAGCCCACGGTCTAAGCGGTGGCGTGAACCGCGCAAACCTCATCAACGCGCGCTTTTTGATGATCGTGCAATACGTTGTAAGGCGTTGTTCCATAGACGGGAAAAAACGGATCTTCCACATCGGTTTTGATTCCGCTCATCTCTTCAACGATAGCATGACAGCAAAACGGCACATAAGCGGTGCTGTAGCCGCCCTCGTGCAGGGCAACGAGCTTTCCGCCGCAGTGGGCATCCGCCAGGTTTCTCATAATTTCTGTCATTTTCCTGTAGCCTTCGGAGGTTACCATCATTCTTGCCGAGGGGTCAAACATATTCGCATCTTGCCCCGCGGAAATTATGATGAGCTGCGGCTTAAACTTGTCGGTTACCGGTTTTACCACCTTCTCAAGCGCGTAAATGTACCCGGCATCGCCGGTAGCAGCCGGAAGCGGAATGTTGACAGTGGTTCCTTTGCCTTCACCTTCCCCTATGTGTTCGATCTCGCCTCTGCCTGCGGGGAAGTATTTCTCCTGATGTATGGACACAAAAAGCACCGATGGGTCTTTGTAAAATGCGTCTTCCGTGCCGTTTCCGTGGTGAACGTCCCAGTCAATAACCATAACCCTTTCAAGACCGAGCTCCTTGCGGGCGTAAAGGGCGGCAATGGCGGCGTTATTGAAAATGCAGTATCCCATTCCCATGTTAGCCACAGCGTGATGTCCCGGCGGCCTTGTAAGCGCGTAGGCATTGTCGCACTTGCCCTTTACCACAGCCTCGACAGCAGCAATTGCCCCGCCCACCGCCATCAGCGCGATTTCATACGAACCATTTCCAACCATAGCCAGAGCGCCGCAGTCACCGCCGCCGCTTGTGCTTAATTTCTTTACGTTTTCGATGTGCGCGCCAGTGTGAAAATATTTCAGCTGATCTTCAGTAGCCGGATATGGTTTAATCAGGCTTAACTTATCATACAGCCCGCTTTTTTCCATAAGGCTTTTAAAGCGGCGTTTGCTGTCCGGGCTCTCTGCCGAACCATCAGGCTGAATATACCCGCCCGGCGGCAAAACCAACGCGGCGCTTCCCGCATCGTGCCAGAAATAACTTTCATCACAAATGAATGCTGTTTTTCTCATTGCAAATCTCCTTGATTAACTTGAGTTTAGGTGAAAATATCTACCATTCAACCATAGTAATTTATGATGGCATTTCCGTCAATTATTGGAATTTTTGGGTTTATATCTTACGGAAGAACAACATTTGAAATATCAATCTTTTGTCCGAATATGCGCTGGGCTTGTGTAGCGTAGGAACCTGTTATATCCGTAATGCCAAAAAAGCGCCCCCCGTTGCGGGAAAGTTTAACATCCAGCTCCCGGTTTTCCGCTAAAGCTAAATAGGAAGACAAAACCCCAGGAATTATTTCGTCCTGGGAAATTATTTTGGCGCGCGGCAGGCGCTTAGCAAACAGTTTTTTGTAGTGAGGATAATGCGTACAGCCCAGCACCAGCGCATCCACATCCTCAAGCGCTTCCATATAATCGTCAATTACGGCAGGCGCGTATTTGTCCCCGCCGTTTTCGACAAGCGGCACAAGCAGCGGCGTTGCCAGTTGAGTGACAGAAATGTCAGGGATGAGCTTTTTAAGTTCCCGTTCATATACGCCGCTTCTTACCGTGCCTTCTGTCGCAACAATGCCAACGCGTTTAAATCCGCCTGATGCCACAGCTTCCGTTGTGGGAGTTACAATGCCAAATATCCTGCGCTCAGGGAAGTTTTCCGGCAGGTATTCACCATGCAAATACTCAAGCGCGGCGATGGTTGCGGTGTTGCACGCTATAACCACAAGCGCGCAATCCTGCCTGCGGAACAGCCAGTCCACGCACCGCGTTGTAAGCGCGCGCACCTGCTCTGCCGAACGCGCGCCGTATGGCAAGTTTGCCGTGTCGCCAAGGTATACGTGGTCATACTCAGGCAGCGCCCGGATAAGCGCTTTGGTCATGATGAGGCCGCCAAGCCCGCTGTCGAAAGTCCCTATTCTCACATGTGTCTCCAGAAGTTTTGTAAGAGCCTCTCACAAGAGGCTGTTGCAAAACTTCAGTTTTTGCAACAAGCCCACAATATATAAACTTTTGCCCTAATTGTCAAAAACCTCTGCACACGATCCACGGAAATCAATTTTTAAGTAATTTTTTTAGAAGACCTCTCGCAAAGGAACGAAGATGCACACCTGCCGAAATATTTTTGCATTTTTTTGCGTTTTTATTGATCTTCAAACCATTGGTGGATATAATATGTATGGTGGGTGATTATCCGAAAATACCTACGACTTAGCCTGTGCTGAAAAATCGAAGTTACCTCCATAAATAGGGAGTATGAGAACACACAGAACTGACAGGTTAGACACAACAAGCTCCCCGCCCGCCGCCAGGCAACAGGCAACAGGCAACAGGCAACAGGCAACTATGGGGCTTGTTCTAAGCGTGTCAACTATCTAATAGCGTATATAATT
>JAIRQD010000184.1:0-4461 GCA_031256655.1 Treponema sp. | reverse complement strand
TTTGATACCACCGTGAATACGGCTTTTGATACACCTGTCATTGATACGCAGTGCACATTCTGCGGGCAGTGTGTTTCGGTTTGCCCGACCGGCGCGCTTACCGAAGTTTCAAACACGAGGGAAACGTGGAGAGCGCTTACCGATCCGGACAAATATGTGGTGGTTCAAACCGCTCCCGCCATTCGCGCCGCTTTGGGCGAGTTTTTCGGACTGTCCGCCGGAGTAAGTGCAACCGGAAAAATGGTTGCGGCGCTTAAGCGGCTGGGATTTAATCAGGTTCTTGATACGAACTTTGCCGCTGACCTGACAATCATGGAAGAAAGCACAGAGTTTATTGACAGGATGGAAAATGGCGGTAAGTTGCCCCTTGTCGCAAGTTGCTGTCCTTCATGGATCAAGTTCTGCGAGAATCATTATCCTGATCTGCTTGAACATCCGTCTTCTTGCAAATCTCCCATGGGAATGTTCGGTGCGATTGCAAAGTCTTATCTGGCTGAAAAGCTCAATATTGACCCTGCCAAGATTGTTAGCGTTGCTATCATGCCGTGTTTGGCCAAAAAGTTTGAGGCGAAACGTGAGGAGCTTTCCAATAACGGGCTTCCCAATGTTGACATCGTGCTTTCAACAAGGGAGCTTGCCCGCATGATCAAAGAAGCAGGCATTGCGTTCGCGCAGCTGCCCGATGAAAAGTTTGACTCTCTTATGGGTGAATCATCAGGTGCAGCCGACATTTTCGGTACCAGCGGCGGGGTTTTGGAGGCTATGCTTCGTTCATATTATGAGCGGGCTACCGGCAAAAAGCTTGAAGAAATTGAGTTTGAGTCGCTGCGTGGCTTCACGGGCATTGGTATCAAGGAAGCGGCGGTTGATATTAGCGGAAAGAATGTCAAAGTCGCGGTTGTCCATGAATTCAGAAACGCGCGGAAGCTGCTGGATGATATACGCGCCGGCAAGTCTGAGTACCACGCGATTGAGATAATGGCGTGTCCGGGCGGCTGTATTGCCGGCGGAGGCCAGCCGTATCACAATTCCAGCGTTGAAATCCTCGATAAGCGTCGCCAAGTCCTTTACGCGGAGGATAACAATAAGACGCTGCGCCGCTCGCACGAAAACCCTGAGATTTTGAAGTTATACAAAGAATACTTAGGCGAACCCAACGGCGATAAGGCGCACGAGCTTCTGCACACACATTACATAAAACGCGAAATCTAATTTTCTCAAAAACAGCGAGCCGCACGGACAAAAACAAGTTCGTGCGGCTTTTTTTTGGCTCCCAACAGACTTGGGATATATGACATGAGTGGGAATGTGTTTGAACTTATTTTGGATCAACGTCCTGCAAATTTTCCCGCAGGAACATTTAAAGACCTTTATTTTTTTCCACGGAATTTGCCTTAGAGGCAGTTTGCCTCGGAGATCCGCCATTGACAAAAACACCTCATTGAATACAATAAAACTTGATCAGCCACAAATCCGCAAGGTTCGCTATTCACAAGGGAGACAAGACCATGAAAAAAGTCCTGACTATTGCAGGTTCTGATTGCAGCGGGGGCGCTGGAATTCAGGCGGATTTAAAAACTTTTTCGGCGTTTGGCGTTTTCGGCATGAGTGTTGTCGTTTCCGTTGTGGCGGAAAATACCTTTCGGGTTATCGACATTCAGGATATAACGCCTGATATGGTAGAAAAACAAATTGATGCCGTTTTTGAAGATATAGAAGTTGATGCTGTTAAAATAGGAATGCTTTCTCACTCTGCTTTGATGGAAGCGGTTGCCGGAAAGCTAAGGCAATACGCGCCCGGAAATGTCATTGTAGACCCGGTGATGTACGCAAAAAACGGCGCGGCGCTTATGAAGGCAAACTCCATCGACACGCTTATAAAAACAGTTATTCCCCTCTGCGATCTTATTACGCCGAATATCCCCGAAGCGGAAGAAATCAGCGGGATGAAAATAAACGGCGAGGGCGATATGGAAAATGCGGCGAAAGCGATTCATCAAATGGGATGCAAAAATGTCGTTATTAAGGGAGGGCATCTGGAAGGCGCCGCCGTTGATATTCTTTTTGACGGGCGGGAGTTTTTCCGGTTTGAAACCAAGCGTATCAACACAAAAAACACCCACGGCACAGGCTGTACCTTTTCATCCGCCATCGCCGCCAACCTCGCATTGGGTTTTTCCATGCAAGAAGCCGTAAAGCGTTCGAAAGATTACATAACAGTTGCCATTAAAAACGCCCTGTCAATAGGCAAGGGCAACGGCCCGACGCATCATTTTTACAAACTTTACAAAGATGGAGGTTTGTTGTAATGGACATCAACGGTGTTTTGGAAAAACTCCACGTTATAGACAGCGAAAACAGGCACTTGGCAAGAGCCCAGTCCGTTCTCCGCTGGGATCAGGAAACTTATATGCCTGAAAAAGGCGTGCAGGAGCGCGCAGATCAGGTGGCGCTGATCGAAGGAATCGCCCACGAGCGTTTTACTTCACCTGAAACGGGGCGGCTTTTGAACGAGGCTGGCAGCACAAGCGAAAACCCCGCCGGAGATGAGCGTTTGTCAGCGCTTGAGCGCGATTTCCTGAAAACCCTGCGCCGCGATTACGACAAGGCGGCGTTGCTGCCAGGCGATTTTGTAACTGATGCCGCCCGTGCCGAAGGGCTTTCGCAGGCGGCATGGGTAAATGCGCGGCAAGAAAACGATTTTGCCGCATTTTTGCCGCATCTGACAAAAATGATTGAGTTTGCCCGCCGCCGTGCTGAATACTGGGGCTGGAAAGACAATCCATACGACGGGCTTTTGGACATTTACGAGCCGGGCATGGGGCAGGATGCCATCACCGCTGTTTTTGCCCCGCTTAAAGACGAATTATCCGCGCTGATGAAAAAAATTGCCGCCGCGCCGCGCGTGGACGATGCGTTTTTGTCGCAGGAATACAGCGTTGAAAAGCAGGCGGACTTCAGCCGTGAACTTCTCAAGCGGCTTGGCTTTGATACGGAGCGGGGGCGGCTGGACATTTCCGCTCACCCGTTCACCACGATGCTCGGTTCGGACGATGTCCGCATAACCACCCGCTTTTACCCGCGCCAGCTTCTTTCAGGGATTTTCGCCACCATTCACGAAGCCGGACACGCTTTTTACGAAATGGATTTGCCGCAGGAGCTGCGCAGAACCTGCCTTGCCGATGGTGCATCAATGGGCATACACGAATCGCAATCCCGCCTGTGGGAAAATGTTATCGCCCGCTCAAGGCATTTTTGGGAAGGAATGTTTCCGGTTTTGCGCTCGTACTTCCCCGCCGCTCTTGACGGTGTTCCTCTTGAGGGCTTTTACCGCGCAATAAACCGCGCCCAGCCATCGCTTATACGGGTGGAAGCTGACGAAGTGAGTTACAGCCTTCATGTAATTCTCCGCTTTGAGCTGGAGCGCGATCTGTTTTCAGGCGCTCTTAATCCGGCAGACCTTCCAAAAGCATGGCGCGAAAAGATGAGGAACTTGCTGGAATAGAGCCTGAAACCGATGCGGACAGTGTTTTGCAAGATGTGCATTGGTCTATGGGCGCGTTCGGCTACTTCCCAAGTTATGCCCTGGGAAACCTCTACGGAAGCGCCTTCTGGCAAAAACTCAATGAAGACCTGTCCGATACGGACACGCTGATTGCGGAAGGCAATTTTGTCCCCATACGCACATGGTTGCGCGATACGATTTACATCCACGGCCGCCGCCTGAAACCGCCTGAACTGCTGAAAACCGTAACCGGCGGAAGCCTTTCACCGCAGACATTTCTTGAATACATCAACTCAAAGTATGCCGGTATTTACGGGCTGTAAGCAATGAAGCTCACTCCTCTACACAAGCCGCGTTAAATAGTGTAACCTCACTTAACGCCTGCTTATTTATCAAATGACGCAGGTATTTCCTGACTTTCAGTTTGGGAAATGTAACTTTTGGTTTATAGAGATAATATTGCGCATAAAACGGCAAAATGGTTGGCGGAATGCCAAAGTGACCTTTCAAATATTCTCAAACGGTTAGGCAAATGCGAACCAGATTTTTGTTTTATCCGGCAATGTTTGTGACTATCATTTTGTCCGCTGCCCTTTTGTTTTTTACAGTCTTTCTTGTTGTAAGCTATCGTTCCACAGCAGCGGTGAACGAAGAAGCGCCGGTTGCGGAACTCGCGTTGCCCCCTGTTCTGCCCGAAGAAGATTATGAGTTTCCCCACGATTATTTTGTCCAGTACCCTTTTTTGGGATTGCAATTAGCCGACATTTTGGGTTTGGACTTTATCGATTTCGGCGCTTTTGATTTTGGCGAAGCAGACTACGATTATGAAGTAACTTTTGATAACTTTATGGACGCTTATTATGCCGGACAGATTGAAACGGCTATACAAATGCTTTCGCTCCCTGAAGCTCCGTTATATTTTATGGACAATTTAATTCCTTTGTATTGGGAACTTG
>JAIRQD010000171.1:0-3766 GCA_031256655.1 Treponema sp. | reverse complement strand
TCCTCCAATCAAAACACCTGTTCCAAGTATTAAATAGCTTTATATTATTTGGTAATTCTTCAATAATAATATTATACTCAGGATTTCCTGCATAATGTCCGTCATAAATCATTATTTCATCAATTTTACATTCATTAGCAGCTTTGCAAACCGCAAGTACATCACTGGTTATACACTTTCTGCCATATTCTTGCCAGACTGATGTTCCATGAACAACAGCGTCACAATTATTTTCAAATATCCCGCTTGCCCCTTCCATATCTACATATACAATTAATTGCTTTTTCATCTTATCCCCATGATACATTTTATTGTTTAATTCATTATACTGTCAACCATTCTTGGTTTTATTTCACCTAACATTCTAGATATAAATTTTTATAATAACATCCAAATATAAAACGTGCTTCTTCAGAGCGCTTTAAGAAAAATACCCTCAAATTTCTTGTTGATTATTTTGTTTAAAAAGCTTACAATTTGATTACAAGGGGTAAACATGCAAAAAAGTATTGATTGTGTTGTTGTTGGTGACATTCAAACAAATTGCTGGCTTTATTTGCTGGATGAATCTGATGAGGCAAACGGAATGAAGCCCTGCGCCGTTATTGATCCGGGCGATGAGCATGAGGCAATCGTTTCCCGCTTAAAAGAATTAAACTGGTTTCCACGTTACATCCTTCTTACACACGGGCATTTTGATCACATAACCGCCGTGCCGGGATTGCTTGAAGCCTGCCAAAATGGGGCTTTCGGGGGACAGGTTATTCCCCTGCCAAAAATCGGGATTCACCGTCAAGATGCGCATTATTTTGGAAAGGACGCTCTTGCCGTTCACCGCTCAAGTTTTGTCTCAGCAGGGGGAAGCGCGGCTTATGTGAACGCATTGTGGAAGACGCTGCCTGATGCGGACATCTTTTTTGAGGAAGGGGAAACAATCGCCGCGTTTAAGATTCTGCACGTTCCCGGACACACGCCCGGCAGCTCATGTTTTTATCACGAAAAAACCGGCATTCTTTTTACAGGTGACACAATTTTTCAGGGAGATTATGGGCGCACCGATTTAGCAGGCGGTGACTGGAATCTCTTGTGCAAAAGCCTTAAACGCCTTTTGGCAATGCCCGGTGAAACTGTTATCTGCCCGGGGCACGGACAAATTTCCACTGTCAAGGATGAAGCAGAATACCACAATGGCGAATTTTAAGTGTTATGATTGCGGGGAAACTGCCCCGCTAGAAACTCATAAGAGCTTTTGCGCATGCGGCGGGCTTTTCAACTTGGAATTTTCGCCGCCTGCATTTGACTGCAGGCTCATTGATGACTCCCAATGGAACATTTTTCGCTACCGTGCGTTTATGCCTTCACTCGGCGATTGCTGGCAGGATGTGACGCTTGGCGAGGGTATGACAGCCGCCTTGCCTTACAGGAAAAACTTGTGGTTCAAACTGGATTACGCGATGCCGACACTGTCTTTTAAAGATCGAGGTGCTGCGGCGCTAATCTGGCTCTGTAAAGCCATTGGCGTGGAAAACGTTGTGCAGGATTCAAGCGGCAATGCCGGAAACTCGGTGGCCGCGTACTGCGCTAAAGCAAACATTGGCTGTGAAATATTTGTGCCAAAGGGAACAGCGCCCGCGAAAATCAAAATGATACAAGCGCACGGAGCTGCCTGCGTTGTGTTTGACGGCAGCCGGGACGAAACTGCCGATGCTTGCCGGAAAAAAGCGCTAAACGAAGGCCGCTACTACGCAAGCCATGTTTACAATCCCATGTTTTATCAAGGCACAAAAACGTTTATTTATGAGGTTTTTGAGCAATTGGGAAGGATTCCTGATAACATTTTTATCCCGACCGGCAATGGCACTTTGCTTTTGGGAAGCCAAATCGCCTTAAACGAGCTTTTTTCCTCAAACTGCATAGAGCAACTGCCGCATATCTTTATCGTGCAAAGTGAAAACTGCGCTCCGCTTTTTGAAGCCGGCACTTCCCCGCGCGTGGTCACGCCTGAACCAACTAGCGCCGAAGGCATCGCCATTGGGAAACCCATGAGGGGAAAGGAAATACTAAACAGCTCTTTTTATGCGGGGCGGCGCACTGTCATCACCGCAAGTGAAGCGGGGATTTTAAGCGCGAGAGAGGAACTCAGCCGCGGCGGGTTTCATGTAGAGCACACAACAGCCGCCATTTATGCGGCGTACATCAGCTACACGGCGAAGAACACTCTGGAAGGAGACAGTCTCATCCCGCTTTGCGGAGCAGGCATGAAAAGCGACAAATAACATCCGACCACACCCATGCGCACAAGCACTTAGCGCAGGTAATGAGGAAACAAAACTACAAGGCGGGAAGGAGAAACCTTCCCCCCGCCATTTTCATTGACTATTCGTCAAAATCGTCGTAGTCTACGTCTTCCTCATAATCGTAGTCCTCATCTTCGTCATCGAAGTCTTCGTCTTCATCGTCGAAGTCATCGTCGAAGTCGTCATCATCATCGTCGAAATCTTCCTCCATGTCGTCAAAGCTTTCGTCATCGTCCATGTCATCCTCATCATCCCCATCCTCATCGCTTGCGAAAAGGACAGAAAAATGGTGTGAGGAAAGACCCTCCCCGTGTTTACCGTACCCCTGGAACTCCGTGTCAAAAGCGTAATCGTTCCCAAGAGGCATCAAGGCAAGTTGTGGTTGCAAAACGCTGCCAATGTTTTGCTGCTCGTTTGTGATCTCATCCAGAACCATAAATATTCTCCAAAAAACGAATTAGAATTAAATGTTGGTTTCTATGTGAAACATAAAGGACAGTTTAGCATCTGTCAACTACTTTCTGCGTTAAACTCTGTTTTTTTTTTGTTTCCTACTTTATACTAAAAAACAAGCAAAATGTACAGTGACCCAACAAAAAAATGCATAATTTCCGCCCCCTGCAAGGTAAATCTTCACCTGGGCATTGGACAGCGGCGCAAAGACGGCTTTCATAACGTGAAAAGCATTTTTGCCGCCTGCGCTTTGTCGGACACACTCACGTTTGAACAGGGAAAGCCGGGCGGGGAAAGCTCTCTTATTTTGCAATATGAGGTTTCAAAAGACGCATGCGATTCTGCACATGCAGAATCGCACGATTCCGCGATTCCCGCTATTCCCACCACAGAAAACCTCGTTTCAAAGGCAATTTCGCTTTTCGCCGCGCACACAGGTTCCCACTGCGCCTTTAACGTCCTGCTTGAAAAGCGCATCCCCATTGGCGCGGGGCTTGGCGGCGGCTCAAGTGACGCGGCTTCGGCTCTTATGGCGCTAAACCTGCTTTCAGGGAATATTCTTTCGGAAAAGCAGTTGCTGTCTTTGGCGGCGTGTTTGGGCAGCGATGTACCGTTTTTTATCGGGCAGAATACGGCGGCGTTTGTCAGTGGGCGCGGTGAGCGGGTGAAAGCGGTTCCGCCGCCGCCTGAAATGCCGGTATTGCTTGTAAAGCCGCCGTTTTCAAGCGACACGGCAGGGGCTTACCGCCTTTTGGACGAAGCCCGCGCCGCCGCTGAAGCGGCTACCATGCAAGCAAGTAGCGCGCAAAACAAGCCCAATCCAAGCGAGCTTGAGCTTATCGAAGTATTAACGCAGCTGCCGCAAAAGTGGCCGTTTTACAACGACTTTCTGCCTGTTTTTTTGGAGCGTGATGCGGCTGCCGCGGATGCCTATCGGGAAATCCTTGCGCGCTTGCGGGAATCAGGCGCTTTGTTTGCGGGGCTTTCGGGGAGCGGATCCTGCTGTTTTGGGGTTT
>JAIRQD010000077.1:0-5313 GCA_031256655.1 Treponema sp. | reverse complement strand
TCCTCATCAACCTGAACATCGAAGTAGGCAACCCGCGGTGTCCATTCGCGGCGCACCACATCGAAATCCACAAGCATATCGTGCATCATCCTGATTATATTGCTGGATGCGGCATCGGTTTCCCCCACCAAAAGGTTAAATGTCCTTGGTTCATGAACAACGGCTGAATTCCATGTACCTCCGGGAGTGCCCGGAACAAAAGCCTCCCCGCGCCAGGGACGGCTCACAGTTTGCTCCAAAATCTCACCAAGACCTGCAACGGTGATTTTTTCCCATTCCGCAAGCGTCACTTCTTCCACGTTTGAGCACGAAAGAAACAAACCCGACAAAAACAGAATCATTGCCATTGTTTTCATGGATTAATTGTAGCATATAACGATGGTTTTGTCGAACCTGTAAATCTACAGGGGCATATTCCGCCTTAACTTCACAGCGCTAGCTCCAGTCTTCAACTTTTATCCCTTGAATCTTACCGAAGTGCTTTACGTTATGCGAAACCAGTATAGCCCCGGCAGATAGCGCGGCGGCGGCAATAAGCATATCCATATTGTCAAGCGGAGTGCCGGATTTCTCAAGTTTTAATCGAACTTTTGCGTAAAGTTCTGATTGCGAACTATCAAAATCAATTATTGAAAGCTTTCCCAGAATAACGTTTACTTCATCAAAAAGCCGCTGTGAACCTTTCTTTTCCAGCCCAAAACGCAATTCGGCATAGGTTATTGCGCTTATGCAAATTTCGTCATTCTCGTGTTTTATAATATTTTTTACAACCGATGGGTTTTTTCTCACTAATAGACTCACCGTATCGGTATCAAGCATATAAATCACAGGCTCACCTTGCGGGGTTCGTCTTTCAGTGTTTCCCGGCGAACGGAAAAATCCGGATCGCCTTGAAAATCCTCGAATAGTTCAGCCCATGTTTTTTGCGGCTTTTCAGAAAGAATAACTTTACCTTTCTCTTTTTTTATGTAAACTTCGCTTCCCTTAAAACGGTATTCTTTGGGAAGCCTTACCGCCTGCGACCTTCCGCTGGTAAATATTTTTGCCGTATCCGCCATCGCGCCCCCCCAGATATATATTAAAATATATATCAATTCACAAAAAATAACAAGCCGTAAGTATAATTTCCTATCAATATTTCTCGATAATGGTATATGAATCAATTTACCACATCAAAAACAATCGCCCTTATTTTGGGCCTTGCGCTGTTCGCTTTTGGCTGTGCTACAAACAGAAACCGCGTTGATAATGCTGATTTTGCGCTGACGGCTGAAGCGGTGCCGGAAGGAATCCTCCTAACATTCAGCAATATTCCTTCTGATACGATCCGTCTGTTTATTTCTGTTTCTTCTTTTCCCGGCGTGGCCGACTATGCAGAAGAATCGTTGCGCCACCATGATATTGTTTCGGCATTTGCAGATATACGGCCTGCTTCTTTTCGGGGAGGAGCGGTGTATTCTACCAATCTGGAAGAAGTGAAACAATCAGGACAGGTTATTTTTCCAATAGTTCGCGCAGGGCAAAAATATCGGGTTTCTGCAATGGTTGAAAGCAAACAGGATCATGCATTGATGATAGCTGACCAATTTCACAGTCCGCAATTTGTGATCGCCGATGTTATTGCCGAAAACGGTATTTACTTTGACAGGGATGCTGTCAGGCTTTACCTTAACGATACCCGTTCTTCTGTAACATTATATTCCGCTCCGGTATTTTCATCCCGCCTGATGTTTTCCTCCCAAAAATACAGTTTTGGCATCACCATTTTAATCGGCGAAACTAGTTCAATCGGGGTTGGAGATCACCACATTCCCGCCGGATTATCAGCCGATGGGCTTACATGGACATTTGAACCGTACATGACTGAATCTTTGAGAAGGTATAGTTCCGCTTGGCTTGAAAGCGGCAAAAATTACCCTGCTTGGGCTACAGCGTATGTTAACATCATCCACAATGGTATAGCCTGGTCTGTTGAAGTAGCGAAAACCAAAGAATTCACTTATTCCATAAATTTGTGAGCCTTTCAAAATCTGAAATTTTGCAAAATTTTTAAAAAAAAATGCTTGACATAATTTGACTATTGCGATAGTGTAATTATACATACCAACCGTATCCTAAAATGTGCATAAAGAGTGGAGGCATCGGCGTGACTGTTAAAGTTTTTGATTCAGAGTTGAAGGTAATGGAGCTTCTGTGGAAGGAAGGCGAATTGACGGCGGGGCAACTCGCCAAAACCCTTGCCGAGCAGACAGGCTGGAACCGTAACACAACGTACACGGTAATCGGCAAACTCGTTGACAAGGGAGCTGTCAAACGTAAAGACCCAAACTTCCTTTGCAGCCCGCTTATCACAAAAGAGCAGGTGCAGAAAAACGAGGCGACCGAACTGATTGACAAGCTGTTTGACGGTTCGGCGGAAGTGTTTTTGTCCGCGTTCCTGGGCGGCAAGATACTTTCAAAAGACGAGCGTGAAGACTTAAAAGATATTATCGAAGGACAGGATGAAAAAGGGCGTTTGAGAAAAATTATCAAACGACTAAAGTGAGGTATCGCTATGAGCATTGTCCAAATGAGCGTTTCGGCAGCGTTTCTGATAATCGCTGTGACTGTGATCCGGTCTGTGGCGCTTAACAGGCTGCCAAAGGTCATGTTTCTGGTTCTCTGGGGCATTATTCTAGTCCGTCTGTTTGTGCCTTTCTCATTTTCTATTCCCATCCCTGTGCAGTCTCACACGCTTGAGGCGGTCAACAACGTCATCGTAAGCGTCTCAAACACCGCACCTCAGACATTTCATCATGAACAGCCTTTTGCCCAGGCGATCGATCCTGTAGTGCCATTTGATCCTGCTGTACCCTTCGTGCCCGCCGCGCCTGCTGATACCGCCCATCCCGCGCGCGATATAAGCGTGATAAGTTTTATCTGGCTTTCAGGCGTTTTAATAGCGCTCGCTTACTTTACGTTTGTGTTTTTTGCAAGCCGCCGCAAACTGCACACCGCCCGACCCGTGACCGACGACAGCGGATTTTTCAGTTTATGGCTTGAGCATCACAGAATTCTGCGTCCTGTCACGATTATGCAATCTGACAAAGTGACAAGCCCGCTTACATCAGGCATTTTTCGCCCAAAAATAATTTTGCCTGAAAATATGGACTTAAGCGACCGCCGCCTTTTAAGCCATATCCTTGTTCACGAATATCATCACATAAAACGTGGAGACGCAATTATAAAAATGCTTTTGGTTGCGGCGCTTTGCCTACACTGGTTTAATCCGCTTGTTTGGGTAATGTTTGTGCTTGCCAACCGCGACCTGGAACTTAGCTGCGATGAAAAAGTTGTGCGTTACTTCGGGATGGAAACAAAAGAAGCTTACGCATATTCGATTATCGATATGGCGGAACAGCGCAGCAGGTTTGCCCCGTTTTTTTCAGGCTTTACAAAAAACGCCGCCGAAGAGCGGATACATTCCATCATGAAAATTAAAAAACCTTCCATTCCTTCGTGGGGGATTTCGTATGCGCTTTCGGCAGTTTTAGCGCTAGGCGGGTTCAGTATGCTGACAGCGGCACCGGCGTATTTTCACGCTGACGATGTGGGCACTCCGGTTGCGTTGCCGGGAGAGCCCGCGCAATTAAGCCCTTTGACGGGTGTTTCCCCGCCGCCGCCAAGCGGAACCGCTATAATTACAGTGCCGCAAGCGAGGGAAATCGCTTTTTCCATGGCAAGCGGCGGGAATGTGAGCGCGCTGGAATTGGTTAGTGGAGCCGGCGGCGTATTTACTTACAACATCATTATTGAAGATACCGCGGCGCGGTATGAAGTTTCCATGAACGCGCACACAGGCGAAATTTTCAGGTTTTTCTCAAACTACCTGCCAGCCCCGGATGCGACGCCTGAAACAGCGCCTCAAGTTGGAATTACTTTAATTACAGTGCCGCAAGCAAGGGAAATCGCTTTTTCCATGGCAAGCGGCGGGAATGTGAGCGCTTTGGAATTGGTTAGTAGAGCCGGCGGCGTATTTGCTTACAACATCATCATTGACGGTAATGCGGCGCGGTATGAAGTTTCCATAAATGCGCGCACAGGCGAAATCTTCAGGTTTTTCGCAAACCGCCAGCCCGCCCCGAATGCGCCGTTTGAAATGGTGCTGGCTTCCGGCATTGGTCAGAACGCGGCGCAGCTTGATCAAGCGGCGGCTGTCGCACTTGCAAGGGCAGGCGGCGGCGCGGTGCGGCACATTTGCCTTGACCATGAGCGTGGATACGCGGTTTACCATGTGCGCGTGTATAACAACGGCAACAGGATGGATTACTACATCGAGCGCGGTACGCTTGCGGTTGTGCGCGAACGCTCGCGCTGGCATCAAAACGCACTGGCTTCTTCTTCATCATTCCAGCACCGCCAAATGAATGTGACACCGGCAATATCGTTTAATCAGGCTGCCGCCATCGCTTTGGCATACAAAGGCGGCGGAACCGTGCGGGAAGTTTCGCGCAGTTCAACGCAAGGGCGGCCTGCTTTTGACGTGGACATTGTTGTAAATGGTCAGCGGTGGTGTTTTTACATAGACATTCACACTGGGCACATAATCAGGTATCACAGGGATTAGCTTTGTTGGTGCGTTTTTTGCATCACCGCTTGACTGCTTCCACGCCATGTCATATATTGTGAGCCATGTTTAGGGCAGTTTTCCCGGGGTCTTTTGACCCTCCCACGCTGGGGCATATTGACATAATAAACAGGGCGTCAACGCTTTTCGATTCTGTGTCGGTTGTCGTGGCGGAAAACACGCAGAAAAAGACGCTTTTCTCAAGCATCCAAAGGCTGCAAATGATTGAAGAATTGGTTGCGCCGTATGAAAACGTCACATGCTGTATATGGAACTCCCTGATTGTCGATTACATGAAGCGGGAAAATATCAGGCTTTTAATCCGCGGGGTGCGCGGCATGGACGACTTTTCTTATGAGTTTGACCTGGCGATGATGAACAAGACGATTCACCCGCACATAGAAACCATGTTTATGACCACAGATCCCAAGCACATAGTTCTGCGTTCTTCCCTCATACGCGAATTGGCATCGTTTAGAGGTGATGTATCCATGATGGTGCCGCCTTTAGTAGCGACTGCCTTGGAAAAGAAATTTTCTGCTCCGGGCGATCTTCCTTCTTCGTAGTAAAAACCTATGCCTTCCCAGATTTTGCACGTCATGTTCGGCGAAGATGTAATTAACCGGATATGCCGCCGTGCGGAAAAAGCGGCGGCACAAGACCAAAACGCCGATAAATCTTTGGCTGTCAAATTGCAAAAAATGCTT
>JAIRQD010000012.1:0-23207 GCA_031256655.1 Treponema sp. | reverse complement strand
ATGGCGATGATGCGGGATTCGCGGAAGTTGGCGATTTTGTTGATCGCCATAAAACGCACGAGCACCTGCGGCATTCCGAAGTAGCCCAAGCCCCATGCCATTAAGCTTACCACCGCTAGAAAGCCAAGCTGCGTGCCGGCGCCAAAAACAGGAATACCGCCTGAAATATCCGTTTGTGCCGCCATTCCGAAAATATCAAGAAAACGCGGGAAGTTTTGCAAGTTTTCGATAATGCCTGTAACGCCGCCCGCGTTTGCCACGCCGAAAACCATCACCAGCGAAAGCGCTGTTACCATGACAAGGCTTTGAACAACGTCAATCGCGCCGACGGCAAGAAAGCCGCCGATGAGCGTGTAAGACAGAATTACCACAGCGCCAATGATTATCATATACAGCATTGAAAGCCCGAAGATATGATGGAAAACCCTTCCCACAACAAGTAATTGCGAACCAACGTAGATAGAAAAGAACAAAAGGCTTATAAGTGCAGCAACCGCAAGCAAAACGCGCTTTTCATCGTGGTAACGCTTTGAGAAAAATTCCGGCAATGTTATGGCGTTACGTGCAACTTCCGAATACGCGCGCAGGCGCTTTGCAACCACAGCCCAGTTAAGCCATGTGCCGATAAAAAGCCCTATCACGACCCAGGAATACCCAAGCCCAAAGAAAAAGGCGGCTCCCGGAAGCCCCATGAGAAGCCAGCCTGACATATCCGAGGCTTGTGCGCTCAAAGATGTAAGCCACGGACCAAACTTCCGTTTAGCCAAAAAATATTCTTCCGGATTGGTGTTTTTATTCCGGCTTGAATACCACAAACCAAGCGTTGCGATAACAGCCATGTAAACAATCAAACCTATTAACATTTGTGCGTTTGCGCCCATAAATTCCCCCTTAAGGTAAAAACTATCACCAGAAAACTAACCTATTTGGGCATACCTTGACAAGGGTGAGACTGCCCAAACTCCCTAGTACCATCCACACTTTTTCTCTATACTGTTTTTGTGGATTTAAGCCGAAAACTCACCATATCAGAACTTACCGAACTCATCCGCCGCACGCTTGAAGGGGAGTTTCCTTCAGTTGTCGTGGAAGGGGAGATTTCCAATTTCCGCCCGTCAAGTTCAGGGCATCTGTATTTTACGCTTAAAGATTCACACGCTTCAATTCAGGCGATAATGTTTAAAAACCGCATCCGTTCACTTAGTTTTCAGCCTAAAGACGGAATGCTCATAAAAGCGCGGGGAAGCCTTTCTGTTTATGCCCAGCGCGGCACATATTCCATCGTTGTCGAAGAAATGGAGCGTTCAGGCGAAGGCGACATTCTTGCCATGCTTGAAGAACGCAAGCGCCGCCTTGCCGCCGAAGGACTTTTTGACCAGGCGCGCAAACGTCCCATCCCGCGCTTCCCCGAAACGGTCGCTGTGGTCAGTTCCCCAACAGGGGCGGCTTTTCAGGACATATTGAATATTCTCAAGCGCCGCGCCCGCGGTGTGCGTGTGATTATTTTACCCGCGCCGGTTCAGGGCGCGGAAGCCGCTCCAATTATTGCGCAGAGAATAGTTCAGGCAAACAAATGGCGTCTTGCGGATGTGCTTATTGTTGGCAGGGGCGGCGGTTCTCTTGAGGATTTATTGCCGTTTTCTGAAGAAGTTCTTGTACGCGCGGTTGCTTCTTCGGCTATCCCTGTAATAAGCGCTGTGGGACACGAGATTGACTGGGCGCTGTCGGACTTTGCCGCAGACCTGCGCGCGCCAACCCCGTCAGCCGCCGCGGAGCTTGTTAGTGAAAACCGTGAGGAGACGCTTACAAATGTCCGTTCAATCGCTCAATCGCTATTTTCTTCCATACAGAACCGCATCGAACGATTGCGGCTTTTATCCCGCCCGTTTAAGGCGGAAGCCCTGGAATACAGCTTTCAAAGCATCCTTCAGCCAAATCTTCTGCGTTTTGACCAGGCGCGCGATACTCTGCTTGAAAATATGCAGGAAAAGACGATGGAAAACCGCAGGAGGCTTATTCTTGCCAAAACAAGCCTTGAGGCTGCAAGCCCGCTTGCGGTTTTGCAAAGGGGGTTTTCGCTTGTGAGTTTTGAGCGGGATGGCGTTTCCGGCAAGGCAATCCGCAGCTCAAGTGAAGTTAAAGGCGGCGATCGCATCGTTATTCGCCCGCTGGAGGGGCTTATAACGGCGGAAGTCCAAAAAATCCATACAATGAATGATTAATCGGGGAGGAAAGTGAATATATGGCAAAGAAAACGCAGAGCAGTGAGGCGAAAAAAACCGATTCAGCCAAAAAACCTGAAAAAAAGACATTTGAGGAAAGGCTTGAGCGGCTTGAAGAACTCGGTGATCATATACGGAAAACCGATATTCCGCTTGACAGCGCCATTAAAGCGTTTGAGGAAGGAATAAAGCTTGCGAGGGAACTTGAAAAGGATTTGGAGAAAATAGAAAGCCGCATTGAAATTCTCATGAACGGAGCCGAAGTGCCTGCGGATGAGGACGAAAAGCCTGAACTGGGGCTATTCGATGCGGAAAACTAGCGGAAAATTAAATGATAAAAGTACTGCCGCCTGAAGAAGCGCGGCGAATTGCCGCCGGGGAAGTAATAGACCGTCCCGCAGCTTTGGTGCGGGAGTTTCTGGACAATGCTATTGATTCAGAGGCATCGCTGGTCGAGGTTTTTATCGAGGAAGGCGGCGTAAAATTGACCGAAGTCGTTGATGACGGCGGCGGAATGCCAAAGGACGACCTTGAAATTTGCTGGCACACGCACGCGACGAGTAAAATACGCAGCCTTGATGACTTAAAAAGTGCGAGAACGCTCGGTTTCCGCGGCGAGGCCTTGGCGGCGGCGGCGGCAGTGTCGCGTCTGGAAATACTTTCAAGCTGTAACGGGCAGGAGGCTTGGCAATTATCTGTAGGACCAAGCGAAAAAAACGCCGCCGAACTGAAGCGGGGAACGCGCACAAAGGGAACAAGCGTCCGCTCATTCGGTCTTTACGACACAATACCCGCTCGCAAACGTTTTCTTAAACGTTCAGGCGCTGAAGGATCTTCCTGCCGCCAGATTTTTAACGAAAAAGCGCTTGCCTTCCCTGAAATCGCCTTTCGTTTTACACAAGACGGCGTTCTTAAAAGTTTCCTCCCCGCCGCCGCCTCTTTCAAAGACCGCTTCCGCCAGATTTATCTAAGCGAAGGGGAGGGCGCTTTTCTCCACCAAATTGCCGCAAACGGGAGCGGTTTTTCCGTTACCGTAGTGGCAGGCGGCCCTGAACTTTTCCGTAAAGACCGCCGTTTGCAATTTGTCTTTGCCAACAACAGGCGCATTCAGGATTATTCGCTTTTGCAAGCGCTGGAATACGGCTTACAAGGCTGGTTCCCCAATGCAAGCCACCCTATTGGCGCGGTTTTTGTCGCCATTGACCCCGCCCTTGCGGATTTTAACATTCATCCGGCAAAACGTGAAGCGCGTTTTCTTGATTCGGGGGCAATTCACCACGTTACAACTTCCGCGTTACGGGACTTTCTCCGCCACGCAAACATTTTTCGCAGCGAAGTTGCACTTCGTAACGAGGCAGTGCAAAATCAGGCGGATAAAGCATCGGTTGGCGCCGATGACGGGTTTTTGTTTGAAAAAAGTGGAAAATCTTTGGGAGATTCGCAGTCTTCCCGCCTTGCAATGCAGGCGCTTTTGGAAAAAACTCACAACTTTGCCCCGCTGCCGGGCCGCCGTGCGACTGAAATCCGTGCGGACTACCGCGAAGAATACGATGAAAACCGCGCTTTTTCCTTTGCCGCCGAAGATGCCCCTTCCTACGGGACAAGCGGGGCGGAAGAAAGTCCGCGTTTTCTGGGAAGGCTTTTTGATCTTTTTTTGCTTGTTGAAAAAAACGAACAGCTTTTCATCATAGACCAACACGCCGCACATGAAAGGGTTCTTTATGAGCGTTTTATGCGCGACCCTGTGTCTTCCCAGGAACTTTTGGTGCCAATTCCCTTTAACGCAGATTCTTCTGCTGATGACAGTTTTTTGCAGGAAAAACAGGAGGAACTAAGCAGACTTGGCATTGTTATCAAAAAAACGCGCGATCACTGGATCATCGAAGCGCTGCCCTCTTCGTGGAAGCTTTCGGACAGTGAAACAGTCAAAGAAATTTTGAGTTTCAAAAACGCAAAGGAAAACCTTGTTGAAAAGTGGGCAATTTCCCTTTCCTGTCAGGCGGCTGTAAAAGACGGGGATTTTTTGGGTGAAAAGGCGGCTCTTGCCCTTGCCGAAGAAGTTTTGAGCCTTTCGGCAGAACGTTGTCCGCCCGGACGTTGTCCGCATGGAAGACCTTTGTGGTTTGCTTTGAGCCACAAAGACCTTTTGCGGGCAGTGAAGCGGATTTAACTTGTGGATTTACTCTTGGCTGTTGCTTTTTCACTCTTTGGGTGTTCTAAATTTGAGCTGGCGGTTGAAAAATTCACCAATTTGAGGTAAGGTTACGAAATGAATAAGGGGTTTGGTTTTTTGAAAAAAGCGATACCGCTCATTGTATTGTTTGCGGCGCTGTCGGTGACCGTAGGAGTGTTTTTTCTGCGCCCGCCGGTTCTTCTGGTTTCAGATTTCTCTTTCCGCCAAATTTACGGATCGCAGCGGTTTTCGATGGCGGTCGTTTCTAACTCACTTAGTCTTTTCCGCCGCGTAATTCCGGTTCCTGTTTCCGAATTCGCAGGTCCGGACATAATTTCTCTTATAGTGTCGCAGGCATTTTCCTCCCCACACGCGGTTATTTTCCCAAAACGTTATGTAGACGCGGCAAGAATGTATGCAGCTGATCATCCTGATGTGCCTGTGATTGTGATCTGGGGCAGAAATTTCCTTCCTCAAGCCGTTTTACACGGCTCAAACCTCATTTTTGTCCGCACCGATAGTGCCGCGGACATGCTGATTGCAGGGCAGGCTGCCGCCGCTCTCGTACCTGAGGAGGAAAAAAGCGTTTTGCTCTTTACCGATGGAACTTTGCAGGTGGCGTATCAGCAAGCGTTTGAGGAAGGTTTGCGTTCCAATGGCATGGAAAATCCGCCGATATTTTTAGAGGCGTTTTTGGATCACGGCTCTTATGCCGAAATAGGCAGCGTTGTTGTATCAGGACCTGCTTTCCGGTTTATAGAACGCAACCTGGACATTCCAGTTGTCCTTTTCTCATGGATAGATCCCGGGATGACCCCGCATTCGGTGCGGATGATTTTTAACGATTCCCCTTTAGCATTGACTGTTGATGCTGTGAGGGCGATTTCTCATGGTTCCAGGGAGATTTTTCTTCCTTCGCAGGTTACCGCTTTATCTAACAGGATGGAAACGAGGCAGGATGGAAGGGCGCTTGCCCAGCTTGCCGCTTTAAGGTCTGCGTCGCAGGAAAAGATTGAAAATTTCTAGAAAAATCGTCTGAAAAAACAGATTTCAGCCGATAATGCAATAAGGAATTTTCGGATCGCTTAGGATGCGTTCCGTATAGGTTTGCGATAGAATCTGGCTAAGGAGATTCATGTTGAAGACATTTGACAAATTTTTGCCAAGGGAATATAATCAACATTGTCCGTATTTATTAAGCGATCTTAGAAAGGAGTCGTAAATGAAACAAGGTGGTTTCAAGGCAGCGCGCCTACTCGTTTTGTTCTTCGTTGTGTTTAGCATGGCTGTTTTTCCGGCTGTAGTGAATGCGCTCACTATCAACTTGCAGTCTTTCATTTTAGAGCCATTTGACGGGACGACAACCCGCCAATGGACTGTTGCCGGAAGGACTGTCACACACGAAATTGAGTGGAGGGCAGATGCAAGCAGATTTGCCAGTGTGATCAACGGTCAGGCGTTCCCTCAATTAGGATTTGTCAATGCCTGGCCGATGCAGGTCTTTGGGGTCAACAGAGAGGGGCTTGACATAAGAAGCTTTGGCATCTGGGGTAGATTTGACCGCCGAGGACACAACTGGATAGACATTTATCCCATTATCGCAGGTTCTGATGCGGATGGGGAGCCCCCGGTTCCGTTTGAGATTCCGGTGCCTGGCAGGCTCCGCTATATGGATATGTGGGTTTGGGGATCAAACCTCAATTATACCTTGGAAGCTTTTTTCAGGGATTACAGGGGAATAGTTCATTCTGTCCCTATGGGCAGTCTCGCCTTCCAAGGCTGGCAGAATTTGCGTGTGCGCATCCCCAATCACATCCCCCAAACACGGATGACTTTGCCCCGTTATGCCGGGCTTGAATTTGTCAAGTTTAGAATTTGGACAAACCCGGTTGAAAGGGTGGACAACTTCTTCATTTACTTTAACCAACTTCAGATATTGACCGATGTCCATGAGTCGCTTTTTGACGGAAGTGATCTTGCAAACCCGACATTTGTTCAAGAACTTTGGAGCCAAGCCCAATAATCATAAGGAGACCGTAACATGAAACGATTGTTAATTTTAGTGTTAGTTTTTTCGGTCGCGGGTTTGGCTTTCGCCCAGGAAATTGGCGAGGTTGATCCGTGGAGACTTGGTGTTGACACAGCACAGCAGTTTTTGCAAGAAGTGTCTGTTGACAGATTTGAGCGTGAAGGCTTTTGGCGTGCGACAATGTCTCCGGACACCGGCTTTGTCACCACGCGGCTTTTCAGGGGAAGGCCGCTGGGAATACAACCCATACCTGCTGAAGAAGGGCTGAACATCCCTAACGACTACGTTTTGGGCGCAAGGGTTGACTTTATTCGCCGCGGGTTCACCCACTTTACCTTCTACGCTCAACGCCCAATCCCCATTGAAGGGATAACGAAGACCGTGTCAGTTTGGGTTGTCGGACGGAACGCGAACCATGAGCTGTATCTGCTCATAGAGGATATGTTTGGAAGACACTTTGAGCTGTTCATGGGAAGGCTTAACTTCCAGGGTTGGAGAAGGCTCACAGTAGCAATTCCGCCGCAGTTGGACGAAGGTCGCGGTATAGTGCAACGCAGTGCCCACCACCACCTTGACGCAGGCATTAGCATTAGAGGATTCCGTGTACACGCCAATCCGTGGGAAGCATTTGGTCAATATTACATCTACTTTGACGATCTTCGTGCTGTTACTGACCTTTTTGCAGAACACCACAGAGATCCGGATGATATGATGGATGGCTGGTGATAACAAGACTTGCTCAAAACTGAAAAGGCAGCGCTTTGAAAAAGGCTCTGCCTTTTTTATTAATATTGAAAAAAGGGCAGTGGGCTTAATTGACAAAGTATTGTAAGCATCCGTATAATGTAGTAACATGTTGAAATTGCTCGCGGAGTGGTAATGTCGAAACAGTTGCATTTGAGCTTTGTCACGTTTAAAAAGGACTCATACATTGTCGTTGAAGGCAAGGCCAACGCTGAGAGTTTTTATATCATAAACCAGGGGAAAGTTCGTATATCAAAGGAAACTGAGGTTGTAGCAGAGGAGGGGGGGAATATTTTGGGTCCCGGGGACTTCTTCGGCGTTGTATCTTCGATGTCTTCCCACAGCCACATCGAAACCGCGCAAGCTATCACCGATGTGGTGCTTATTTCTGTTCATAGAGACCAATACGGCGATCTTATCCAGAAGAATACTCCTGTCGCTATGAAAATAATGGTTCACTTTTCACGCCGCCTGCGTTATCTGGATGAAGCGCTTTCCCGTATTACCTTTAAAACCACCGCTGAGCCTGATATTACGCATCTGTTTGATGTGGCTGAATATTATGTGCACCAAAACCAGTACAAGCAGGCGTTTTATGCGTATTCAAAATATATTAAATATTGCCCTACAGGGGAGAATGTTGTGCTTGCAAGGCAGCGTATGTTGAAGATCGCAGCTTATGTCAAAGATATACGAACTTCATTTGACCGCAACGAGTTTAACAGGATTTACCCAAAAGACACCATGTTATTTGCCGAAGAAGAACCAGGGGATGAGCTTTTTATCATTCAAAAAGGTGCTGTTAAAATCGTAAAAATCGTAAATGACAACGAAGTTCTTTTGGCGGTTTTAAAACCGGGGGATATATTCGGTGAAATGGCGCTTTTGGAAGCCAAACCCCGCGCCGCAAGCGCCATAGCTTTTGATAACTGTCAGGTGCTGGCGGTAAACCGCGCAAATTTTCAGCAGATGATTTCCACTCAGCCTCAGATAATTGCAAAGCTTACCATCCTTTTGGCAGACAGGATATGGTTTATTTATAAGCAGCTTGCAAATACTTTGATAAAAGACCCGCTGGGGAAAATGTATGATCTTTTGCGCATTCAGCTTGAAAAAAACCGTATTCCTTTTTCAACTCCAATTGCTCACACATTTGATTTTGGTCCGAAAGAACTTGCGAATATGGCGGGACTTCCACAAAAGGAAACGAAAATGCATTTGCAGAGAATACTTGAGCAGCAAAAAATTCAAATTGTCAATAATAAAATTCATGCGTTTAATGTAATAGAAATAATTAAGCAAACTGAATATTATAGAAAGATGCAAAGAATAGAAAATGCCAGACAAGAATCTCGATCCACTGGAAACCATGGGTTGTAGGTGCAGGTTGGCGATGTTTTCGATGTGGGATGAAATTTCCGGAATGGCTGAAGACTTGGGAAAAGTCAAGGCTATCATTCAAAGTTCACTTGACTCAAAGAACCGCATAATCAACGAAGGACTTCAAAGCCTTTTTTCAGGCGGTGGAAAACTTCTGCGTCCCGGAATGCTTTTGGTTTCGGCGCGTTTTGGAACTCTTGAGGAAAAGCATTATCAATTTGCCGCCGCAATCGAAATGCTTCACATGGCAACCCTCATTCATGATGATGTGATTGATGATTCTCCTGTGCGCCGCGGTCTTCCTTCTTTGCACTCACGCTACGGCAGAAAGGATGCTGTGCTCATGGGCGATTTCCTCCTTTCCCGCTGTTTTTTGCTTGTCTCTGAGTACACATCTTCCCAAGATGCCGTAACTCTGGCGAAGGCAATCGCAATCATTTGCCAAATGGAAATTGAGCAAAATAACGACCGTTTTAGAAGCAGTACCTCTTTTCGTCATTATTTGCGAAAGATCATGGGAAAATCCGCGCTGCTTTTTTCGCTTGCCTGCCACACCGGCGCACAACAGGCGCGAGTAAGTGATGATGTTTGCCAAAGACTGCGCCGCATAGGGTATAACATTGGAATGACTTTTCAGATAATTGACGATATTTTGGATTATTCAGGGGATGAAAAAACGGTAGGAAAAACACTGGGTAATGATATACGTTCAGGTCTTGTAACGCTACCTTTACTTTGCGCACTGCGCATGCAAGGTTCTGAAATTTTAAAAGAGATTTTTTCCAAAGACTTTTTTTTGCAAGAGCAGTCAAACATTATTCTTTCGCAGGTGCGCAATCTGGGCGGTGATAAAGCGGCGCTTGAAGTGGCAGGGATTTACACAAAGCGGGCGCTTAAAGACATAACCGCTTTACCTCCATGCGATGGTAAGGATATACTACAGTCGCTTACCAGACGGTTGTTGGTTAGACAAGCATAGGCAGGAACGTAGATATAATGCAGATTGTCACTTGGCAAGATTTTCTTCACAAACCGCTTTTGCCCAAAACGCAGAACTCGTCAATTACCGTTGGCGTTTTTGATGGAGTTCACCGCGGTCACAAAGAGCTCATCAAGCGTGTTGTTTCTCGAAAAGAACATTCAGTTCCTGTAGCGGTCACATTCAGGCAAAATGGTCATAAATTCACAAAAGATAATGAAAACCAGGGAAACCTTATCAGTTTCAGCCAGAAAATGGCTTTTTTTGTCGATTTGGGAATAGAAATAACCGTTGTCATTGAGTTTTCTGAGTCGTTCAGGCACACAAGCGGGGAAGAGTTTATGAACCTATTGCATGAGCGGGGAAATATGACTTTTCTTGCTGTCGGAAGCAATTTTCGCTGTGGTTATCAATTGGATACTGACAGTATTACCTTGCAAAAAATGAATGTCGCGCGGAATATCCCCACAGATGTTGTTCCGCTTTTAACAGAAAACGGAACACATATCAGTTCCACAGAAATTAGAGCCGCCATAAAATGCGGCGATTTACGCTTGGCACAGGCTATGCTTGGTTATCCTTTCACCGTTGATCTTGAAGGGGCAATAGTTTCCCAAAAGCCACGTTTTAGTTCCTTTAACCTTTCCGCTTTGGGACTAATATTGCCGCCGTCAGGTGAATACTCAGGGTTTCTTGTGTGTGAAGCGGATGTGACAGAAGCCAAAAGAAAAGTCGACTTTTCACTGGAAGATAAAACGATAACACTCAAGACAGACGGCGAGCCCCTAAGAGAAGGTTCCAGGTTTATCGAGTTTTCCGCTTAATAACCCAAACTAACGGCAAAATTGAGTGAGTAAAAAAAAGGCAGTAATCCGAAGATACACCGCCTTTTAACCCCATAACGGAAAACAACAATACTTTTACAACTAGCGCCTTGCCTGCGCCATTGCGGCATCTACTGCCTGCATTACTCCCCGTGAAGTATAGGTTGCCCCTGAAATCACACTGACGTTGGTGTTCTGCGCTTGAATGATGGCAGGAATAAGCTGGTTACTGACCATGTTCAAAAACGCAGGTGAATCGGTGGCATTGCTAACCTGAATCTGGGTGATTCTGTTTCCGCGGAAGGTAACAGCAGCGGTAAGGTTGCCCGGAGTGGCATTGTTGTTGCCCGCGTTAAAACTTACGCCGGTTGCTGAAAAATTCCCATTTGTAAAACGAGCCCGCTGTCCGAATGCAACTCCTGCAACTACAACAAGCACCACGACAATAATAATCAATTTCTTCATAGAACCTCCATCGGATGTCTTATATTTAACTTATACAACCAAAAGTTTCAGCTGTCAAGTAAAACTTAACTGTATGCGTTATAACAAGCCCGCTTGATCAAGCGCTTCCCTGACCGCCTCTCTAACCGCGTTGGAAGTGTAGGTTGCGCCTGAAACAATATCCACGTTATAACTTTGCGCCGCCATCATTGCGGGAATCATTGAACCGAACGCCATATTAGCGAACATCGGGGTGTCATGGTGTTCTGTAACATCAATGGCGATAATTGTGTTCCCGTCCAAAATAACAGCCACCCAAATGTCATCATAATAGCCTTCGCCAATACCTGAATACATTCTGATGTTATCAAGGCCATCATGCGGAGCCGCGAAAATACCCGCTTCGGCGCGCGATATGGCGATTTGCACCGCGTTGCGAAGGCCTGAAGCGCTGTAAGTCGCGCCAGCGACAATATCAACCGCATAATCCTGGGCTGCAATCATGGCGGGAATCATAGGGGTAAAAGCCATGTTTGCAAACATAGGTGTGTCATAATGCGCCGTGACGGTGATGGAAAGGATCCGTGTTGAGTCAAAGGTGAGCGCCACAGAAATCGGTCCGTAATAGCCCTGTGCCGAAGCGTGATACGTGCCTGCGATAAATGAACGCAAGCCCGGAAGCGCAGGACCAGCCCTTAAAGCCGCCAAGTCAGCTCCTGCGGCCACAAGGGCGTCCTCCACAGCGTTTATGAGCGCGCTGGCGGTTTCTGTAGCACCGGCGGTGGCATCAACACCTGTTGCCTGCCTCGCCATGATTTCCGGTATCAGGGAGCCGAAGACAGAGGCGGCAAAAGTCGGCGTTTCGTTGTGGCTTGTCACTTCGATGTTTACAATTGCCCTGTCGGCAATTGTAACGTTTGCGTATACGTTCCCGCCAAAGCCGACGCCAACGCCTGAAAAAACGCCGTCGGGCAGGTCAATGTCGCCCACCAACTGTACCAGCGGAAGCGGAGCCCAAATGCTGTTTTGCAAGCCCCCGCGTACACAACCTGATGCAAGCGCAAGGGCGATAACGGAAAGAGCTAAGAATTTCACTTTTTTCATGTACTTCCTCCTTATCGGGTTAGTCTTTATACAAATACCACTTTTTTGTCCACGGATTGTTTTTCCACTTTTTCTTAAGCCACGGCATGAAGTAGTAATCAAGCGAAAGCGACTTGCTTCCGGTGAACAAAAGTGCTATGGCGGCAAATGGGAGCCACATGTGGATAATTGATAAACCGCCGCTTAACGCGAGAATTCCTGCGTACAATACAACATAAGCGCTTGCAAGCGTTGTGAACAGTCCGCCAATGAGCGCAAGCCCCACCAAAAGCGTTGAAATCACGATAACCCACTGCCAGAACATGATGCTTGCGTCACTTGCGATGATAAATGTTGTCGCAAACCAGCTAAACGGTGTTGACTGGATAAGCAGGTTCATGTAGCCGCCGTCTCCGCCGAAAAGCATGAATCTGAAATGGTTAAAAAGCGGAATATCAACGAGGGTGGGGAAAACACGCCTTAAATTGTCAAAGTACGCGCCCAGCATATTTTCTTCAAGCCAGCCGAAGGTAAGGCGGCGGTAGAAATAGTAAATAAGGTAATTTCCCATAAAAAAGCGCAGAGGAACGGCGAGGAAAGACGGGCTTCTGTTTGAAAAGTGCCCGCCTAAAATACTGCGCCTATTTCTTATGGTCAAAAACTCAAGGCGTATGTAGGAAAAAACCTTGTTAAAGCCCAAAACTTGCACAAAGTAGACTAAGTTGATAAAGTGCTTGGCAAGCATGGCGATAAACGAAGGCAGTACCATAAACTTGCCGGGCATTCCCCCGTAGGCTGTGCCGTATCTGCCGCCAATGCAGACCATTGCCCCGTGGAATTTGGGATTATATTCATGGCTTGGCTGTTTTCCTGAAACTTCTTCTAGGATATTTTCCGCGATCACAGGCGAGCAGTGTTCACTGTTTTCAACCATTTGCGGCACAGGCATTGTTGCGCCTTCAGGGATATAAAACATATTATCGCCTGCGACGTACACGTTTGCGTATTGCAAGGAACGCAGGTACTTGTCAGTAGCGACGCGTCCCCTGGCGCGCGGCTGTAGCCCCAGTGCCTCTGATTTCTGGGCGATTTCAGAGCCTTCCGTGCCAGCCGCCCAAATAACGGTGTTGGTGGAATCGGTCTTTGAAATATCGCCGCAAAAGTATTCGATGCTGTCCTTCGTAACGCCGGTGATGTTTGTTTTAAGCATCACCTCAACGCCCATTTTCGCAAGGCGTTTCATCGCCCTGTCCCGCGCCTTATCCGGCAGGAAGGTCATTATCTTTTCTAATACATCAGCAAGATAAATGCGGACTTCTTCCTTATTGACCTTAAACTGTTCACACAAAATGGGAACATATTCGGCAAGCTCGCCTGCCATTTCAACACCTGTGAAACCGCCGCCAATAATATAAAACGAAAGCAGTTTTTTCCTGCGTTCAGGGTCAGCCTCTATAGATGCCGCGCGGAACATACCCATAATGTGTTCACGCAGATTTACCGCGTCCTGATACGACCAAAGCGGGAACGAATGTTCTTCAGCCCCTTTCACGCCAAAGTACGTGCTTTTGGATCCGGAAGCCATGACCAAATAATCGTAATCATACGTTCCGTGCAGACCGGTAAGCCTTTTGTTGTCGTAGTCGGCACCCACAACGGTGTCCATAACCACGTTGACATCCCGCCCTTCAAATATTTTTTTCAGTTCTATGCGGATGCTTGATTCATCCACACGGCAGGCTGCAACTTCATGTAATTCTGTTAGCATGGTGTGGAACGGGTTTTTGTCGATTATCGTAACTGTTAGATTAGCGATATTCCTTTTTTTGATTCTTTTTGCAAGCTTCTTGGCGATGAGCACACCAGCATACCCGGCACCAAGAATAACGATCCTTTTTTCTGCCATATAAAAGTCTCCTTACCTCTTTGGAGGAAATACTAATAGTTTTTGTGACATTTGTAAAGGCACGTATGAGCCTGTCAGCGCCGAAATGATTTTTATTCTACGCGCCTACAGTCGTCCTGAACGTTTCACCTGCACATAACGGTTAATGAGCGCTGAAGACAGTTCTCCGGCGCTGCACTCAAGCGTGAGCAGCCCAGAATGTTCCCACCCTGCGTAAAGCTCGCGGCGGGAGGCAAGGTATGAAAAAGCGGCGGCTGTCTCAAGCGCCTCTTCACTCCCCGCCGGGTTTCGTCCGGCAAGTATATCAGATTCCTTTTCCTTAAGGCTCACCAAAAGAAGCAGGTGGCGTTTCTCGATTTGCCGCAAAATCCACGAAAGGGATTGCCCGTCTTCTTCACGGAAATTGCTGATAAGCACAATAAACGTCCGCCGTTTCAGGCGTGAAAGCGCTTCTTCCAGCGCGGACAGGGGCGAGGAAGGAACAGGGGCGCTTGCCGCATCGTAAAGTGCGTTCATCAGAAGCGGGAATGAGCTTATCCCTTTGCGAGGGTTAAGCCAGCGGTTGCTTGCGCCGAATGTGCCCACCGCGGCGCTGTCGCCGTGTTTAAGGCTCACCCATGAAAGCAAAAGCACCGCCTCAAGCGCGCTGTCAAATTGTGTGCGGCTGTCAGCGCCTGAATCATCCATGCGGTGAAGGCGGTAACCTGAATCCAATAAAAACAATACCTGCTGATCCCGCTCTTCCTGATATTCACGCACAATTACTTTTCCCTTTCGGCTTGTTGCCCGCCAATCAACCGCCCTGATTGAATCCCCTTCACGGTAATCACGAAGGCTTTCAAACTCGGTTCCAGCCCCCCTCAAGCGTATATTTTTCAAACCTGAACGCTCAAGCAAGCCGCGCAAATCCGTGCCAGCCTGCGCTTTTATTTTTTTGAAGTTTGGGTATGTGCGCCCAATGCTCTCACACGAGTGAAAAACTTTAAGACGCCAAAACCTGCAAAGTGAAAAAAGCAATAGTTCGGTTCCCTTGAAAACCCACTCACCGCGGCTGCGCGGCAAAGCGGAATATTCAAAAAAAAGCGGTTCATCGTTTTTGCTGCAGCGCAGAAGAAGCTTTCTGTCTAAAACGGCGGGGAAGGTTTTGCCTCCCAAACCGCCGCCAAAAGCGTTTTGGGTTTCAGTTTCTATAGAGGAAGGGTGAATATCCCAAAGCGCAATTTTGAACGGCAGAAAACCCTTGCCGGCGCGGCGCACTTCGATTTTCACAGTCGTATTTTGGTCTTGGGCAAGCGTTGAAGAAACAACGCGGTTTATAAAAAGCCTGTCGGCGAAAAAATACAAAATGATGCCGTCGGCAATGACAAGGGGAAGGAGGGTTAGCCCTGAAAAAAGCCAGATGAGAGCCGCGAAGTCTGAAAAAAAACCTACAGCGCCAAGCAGAAACCAGCCAAGGGCTGCAAGGACAAGTGAAGTTCCGGGTCTCATTGGCGGGGAGCCTGTACGTGAGAAAGAATAGCTTTTACGGCTGAGATTTCGTTTAAGCCTTCAAGATCGCTTTCGGCAGAAAGGGTGATGCGGTGTATCAAAACAGGAACCGCAAGCGCTTTCACGTCATCAGGGATGACAAAGTTTCTCTGCCTCAAGATAGCCAAAGCCCTTGCGCAGCGGATAAGCGCGAGGCTTGCGCGGGGGCCGGCGCCCGTTTCCAGCGCGTGGCTTGAGCGCGTGGCTGTCACAAGGCGCACCGCATAATCGACTACGGCGGGATCAACGTGCACTTTGTACACCTCGTTTTGCGCGGCGGCAAACTCTTCGAGAGAAAGCGCCTGGTTTATTCCTTCCAGTGTTTGTTCAGCCCCGGAACCGCCTGAAATAAGGCGGCTTACCATTTCCTTTTCGTCCTCTTCGCCTGGATACGATATTAAAAGTTTCATCAAAAAGCGATCTTTTTGCGCGTCCGGAAGCGGATATGTGCCCTCGTGCTCAAAAGGGTTTTGTGTTGCAAGCACCATAAATGGCTTTGGCAGCGGATATTCGTTCCCGTCAAGGCTCACCTGAAACTCCTGCATGGCTTCAAAAAGGGCAGCCTGCGTTTTTGCGGGCGCTCTGTTAATCTCATCCGCGATAAGGATGTTCGTGAACACAGGACCTTTTCGTAAAACGAAATTATCCGATTGCGCTTTGAGCATGATGCTCCCTGTAATGTCGCTGGGCATAAGGTCAGGCGTAAACTGCACCCGCATTGATTGACCGCCGATTGCCTTTGCCAGCGCCTTGACTAAAAGTGTTTTCCCAAGTCCGGGTACGCCTTCCACCAGAAGATGCCCTCCTGCAAGCAAGGAGATAAGGCAATGTTCCACCAGCTCTTTTTGCCCGACAAATACTTTCTCAATTTCGCGCGTTACTTTTTCAGCAAATGTTTCTGTCATACTCGCTCCAATATAGTTCTAAAAATGATAATCAATGACGGCAAGTCTTTATACCTTACAGGCTCTTTTCGCAGTGCGGCGGCAAAAAGGCGGCTTTCCGTTTCATCAGCCGTTTTGCCAAGCAAGACCAAAACTCTGTCGTTGATTTCGTCGTCGCTGTGAAGGCCTTCTTTTACGGCAAAACGCCGCCTGATTTCTTTCATGTAAACGTCCCTGTAAAATCCTAACGCGCCGTGTCGCTTGAAAAAACGCCCTTCGGCAGAAAAGCGTTCCCCCAGCGGTTTGCCCGCTTTCGCCCGTTCGCCGCGAACCGTGCCGAACATGGGAATTACAGCCCAAAAACAGACAATTATAAAAATGATGGCGGAGATGATAAAAACAGCGAGGTTCCCGTAGCGGAAAAGGCTTCCAACGAGCCCCCGCACCTGAGCGTCTCCCCGTATGAAAAGCCACGCCCCATCCCCGCCGTCTGCGCCAAAAAGCGCCCACGCCAAAGCCGCGTTGTCTTCGTTGCGGAGGTTTGCGGATCGCAGAAACAGCGGTGTACCTGTTACGGTAAATACGCCATCGCCGCGCCGTATCTGCACAAGCCTTGTCTGCCCGCCCGGGGCGGCAAGTGCGAGAATGTTATCACCGGGCGGAACGGTAAAGGCGAATGATGAGGATAATGCGGCGGCGCTGGGATACGCGGCGGAAATAAGCTGCTCATCATCAACATCGTAATACTCATCATCTTGCGGAGAAAAAGACCAGCCAAAAGTCACTTCGATTTCAAATTCCTCAAGCAAAAGGATGAGTTCCCTGTTTATGCGAAACTCCCATTCCGAAAGATAATCCAATACAAGGAAAAGGTTTCCGCCTGATTCAATCCATTGCAGGAGTTTTTCAGAAACCGCTACCGCGTTTCCTTCCGCAAGAGCAGTTTCCGCTGTCCAGTCAAAAAGCGAAGCCTGCACGAAAACATTCCGTTCCTGCGCCCCGGTAAGACTTGTTATACTGCCGCGCCTTGTTATTCTTATATCGCCTCCTGTTGCCGTAAGCCAGCGATCCAGCGCCAGATATTCGTTGCTTCTCGCTTCGCGGGAAGGTGGATCCCACCGCGTTGCAGGATATATTTCAAGGAACGCCCAGGCAAGTGCTGCCAGTATGCCGAGAATAGCAAGCGTTGTCGCAAAAGCGATGAGTTTTCCGCGGTTCATGTATTTACCGCCTGTTCGCTTTCTTTCAAAAGGGAGTGCCCGTAAAAAAGAGCCTCTTCAAAACAGCCCTCGCCGGGAGCGCTTGCACCGTACGCGAAAAGAACCCAGTTGCGTACCAGTTTCTCAAAACCTTCCGCCTCGCCGTATAAGGCGGTGCGGACAATGTTAAGGCAGTCGTATTCGGTGGCGTTATCGTGGAATGAAAGGGCGCGGTATTTTACACACGCCATTATGCAGCCGGAAAGACATGTAGCCCAGGCTTCGCGGATATTACCTTGCTTGTGAAACGCTTGTGCGCGGCGGAAAAGCGCCTGCGGGCTTTCGCGTGAAAAAAACGGCGAGGCGTAATTTCGTGATGAAAAAACTGCAGGTGTATATTTTTTTGCGTAGGTTTTCCAAAACCAGTAAGCTGCAAACGCCGTTAATGATGCGATTGCCACAACCGCGATAAAGCGCAAAATGTAACCCAAAGCCTGCCTTATTCCTTCAAGCCATTGGGGAAAAACAAGCGCTTCTTGCGGTTCAGGCGCGGCGCGTGTTTCCCGCTCTCTAAAGCGTATACCCCAGCTTTCGCGCGCGCCGCCAAACTCCGCGTCATCAAGTATGGTTTCAAGAATTTCCAGTGAGTGCGGCTCGGGGAGCGGAAAGATTTGAGCTTGTACGCTTTCTTCGCTGTGTGCCGGTTTCGGGAGGAAAAGAAAAAGGCAGAGTAAAATCGCGTGCACAGAACTTTTTTTGACAACGGGGGAGGGGAGCGAAAACTTCCGGAAAAGCAGCTGCAAATCCCAGCCTTCAACTTCGACACGGCTGTTGATGTACAAGCTGAAACCCGTACACACATAAAGGCTTCCGGCAAGGATGTACATGAGGCAAAACACCACGAACACAAAATTGCCGAACGCGAAGGTGTTATTCCACAAATCAACACCGGCGGGGAGGAAGGTGTTGTTTACGATCTCGGCGAACACTATAAAGCTTAAAAGTAAAAAGCGTTCAAGCAGAAACGAAAGCAATGTTATAAGTGAACAAAAATGAAGCCCGCCGTCGGAAAGCGTTTTTTTTCGCTTGAGAAACTGCTCACCGCGCGCGTGTTCCAAAATCCTGATTGGCATGTGCGCCGACCGGTTTGGCGAAAAGCGCCGCCACAATAAATCGCCCAAAAGCCCCCGCCGCATTTCCCAAAGGGAAACAAGGTGGTTCTCAGGCTTCTGCTGCGCGCCTTCACCTGAATAAAAAAACCTCGAAGAAACAACGTAAAGGGCAAGGCGGTCAAACAGCGGACGCAGCCACCACAAAACAACTATGGAAATAAAAAGATGACCGATTGGCAAGAGACGTATAAAAAAAGCCGTCAAAGAAAAGGGCAGGGCAAAAAAAAGCATGAGGCGGGAAAAGTTGTGCCGCCAAAGGAGTATGCCTGAATCGGCGGCCTCCCACACGCTTCTGCGCCGCAAGAGCAGGGCGCTGTCCAAAAGCAGTTTCACCTGTCTTTCCTCCGCCCGGCAAAAATAAAGTACCAAATCACCAGCACCCACATCGCGGCGCCCGCCCCGTAACGCAGGGCAAGCGGGAGTTCGTGGCGGGATGACCAGAACGCTTCAATAGCCGCCGCTATCACAAGCATTATCGCCGCCCCGGCAATTATGGGCAGGGCTGTTTTCCCCGCGTTGCGAACTGAAGCGCCCCGCGATAAGCCTTTCGTTATAAAAAAGCTGTATCCCAAAAGCAGCCCCGCCTGCGCGCTGAACACAAACGCCGTCAGCTCAAAGCTTCCGTGGGCGATAACAAACGGGAAAAACGTTTCCCCGTAACCTATGTTGATAATGTGCGCGGTTGCCGCGCCAAAAAAAAGCGCGTTAAAGGACAGGATAAAAAGGCTCCCGAAACCGGCAAGTATACCGCCTGCGAATGTTCTAAACGCGATGGAAACATTGTTGAAAATGTAAAGGCCAAACATATCAGCATCAGAACTCACTTCACGCGGGCGCAGAAAATGCTCGCTTCCCGGATAGTACATATACTCAAGGTTTGCCACCATGCTCTCGCCCAAAATCTGGTAAGCCATGTGCGGGTGGCGTATGCACAAAAGCGCGAAAAAAGCGCCAAGCCCGTAAAAAATAAGAAGGCAGGCTGCCAGCGCCCGCCATTGGGAACGCACAGCGCGGGGAAAAGTGCGCAAGACATAATCGGCAAACGTTTTCGGCGACCAAAAGCGGCGGCTGTACAAAACCTGACTGCCATCCAATACAAGGGCGTTAAGCCTTTCAATTATGGACGGATCAAAGCCGAACGCGCGGGCGGAGTTTAAATCCTGGGTAAGTTCCCTGTACCGTTGAGGAAATTGCTCTGCATTTACGGTGAGGTTATTTTTGCCGCCTTTAAGCATTTTTTCAAACTCGTTCCAGGACGTTTCCCTTCGGTTTACAAAAGCCTGCTGCGTCATCCTCTCATCCTCCAAGCGTTCGGGCAACACCAAGCAGGTAAGCTGACGCAGACCCCGCCGTTGATTCAGAAACATCCACCCCGCTTTCCGCTATCTTTAGCTTGTCCGTCCAAATTTCTGCAATCTCATCGGCTCGTGACTTTCCCAAAAGCGGGTAACGCCTGGCAAATGAAAGAATAGCCTGCTTTTCTTCGTAGCTGAGTTTCCGTTCAGGGTACACTTGCGGAATGTCTGCAAGCCAGGGCATAACAGGTCTTTTTAAAGCCGGGCTTGTAAACCTGCCGGGAGTGCGCGCGGCGGCTGTGTAAACCACCAGCGTATCCCCCGCCCAATCGCCTGTGCGCCTGAACGCGGGGCTAACAAGTGAGCAGAGAAAGGCAATCAGGTACAGAAACATAAACGCATCGGCAAAGCGCAGGAGGTTTCGCAGGAAGGAAGCGCCGGCATTCACCGGTGTCCCGTCCGAACGCAATACCTGTATCCCCATAAAGCGCTTGCCGGGGCTTTGTCCGCGCGCGAACACTTCAAAGGCGGTGTGGTAAAACCAGTCAAGCGCGAAAATCAATATGAGCGTGAACCAGTATCCCAGCGCCCATCTTAAAATGTCACCTGAGATAACGATAATCAACACCAAAATTCCCTGAATAAGCGCGTCAATCGCCCACGCGCATCCCCTGATAAAAATGCCCGCGGGGTATATGGTAAACTCAATTCCTTCAGGTGTTTGCGCCTGAAAAGAAGAATCAAGCTTTGCGCGCTCAAATCCTGTCATTAGATCAGAGTGCCGTTGCAATCGCCCAGATTACAATGCCGATAATGAGTAAGGGCAAAAGCGACAAATAGACTATGCAGAGTATTCCGTAGAACTTCCAAAGTGATTTGTTGTTTTTTAGCGCCGCCTCAAGATCGCCATCTGTTCCTGAACGCAGATACGCACGGATTTTGTTTCCAAAGCGGTACAGAAAAAGGGACGGGAAAAAGATGATAACAGCCCCGCCAAAACTTAACACCGCCATTGATGCGCCAAAAATGGCAATACCAAAAATGTTGGCAAAGTCAACGTTGCCGAATTGGTAAGCAGAGCCAAAAAACGGCGCAAGGGAAAAAGAAGCGATTCCCCAAAGTGCTGTAAAGCCGGAAGTGACAAAACCGAGAATGGCAATGAATACCATCCACGGTGCGGCAGCTTTAAGGTGGATAAGCATGGTTTCGGTAATCAGCCCCTGAGCTACAAGGGGCTTTTCCGATGAGGCTTGAGTTTGCGGGCTGACGTAGGGATTTTCTTGTAAAGGCATAAGTTTCTCCGCCTTTTATATTAACGCAATACCGCTTCTCCAGCAAGACGGGGAAAATCAGTCATGATCGTGATAGCTGGCCACAGTGTTTCTTCCGGCGGCTTTTGCCTTGTAAAGGGCTTTGTCAGCCTTGTTGATGATGTCAGCCAGCACAGGGTAATTTTCCGTTTTTGAAGCGACACCGAAGGAAGATGTAACATTTATTTCCAGCGAACCGCCCACCATGAACGCGGAATTCTGTACTGTTCTTTGTATTCTCCATGCGGTTTTAATAGCCTTTCCGTGTTCAACACCGGGAAGTGTCACAGCAAACTCATCTCCGCCGTATCGGGCAAGAAGCGTGTCGTGTTTAAGAACATGGCGGACACGGGTGGTTAAAATCTTTAAAACATCATCCCCGTTGGCGTGACCATATTTGTCATTGATAGCTTTAAAGTGGTCGATGTCAAACATAATAACAGAGAAGTCAAGGTTATTTTTAATGCAGGTGCGCAGCTGCTGTTCGGCAGTTTCCGTCAGGTAGCGCCTGTTGCGCACACCTGTCAATACATCGGTGATTGCCAAATCCCTCTGTATATTCCGGTTAAAAACGCTGGCAAACATCAAGCCCGCCGAAGCGAACATCCTCATTTCATCATCGATAAATACGCGCTCACGCCTGCAATCATCGGCGGTGAAAAGACCGATGAATTCTTTGTTTACAAACAACGGCAATACCACAACGGATATTATTTCATATTCGCCCAAAAGATCCGTGTATTCCTGCGGCAGTTTTGATAAGGGGCCGTTTAGATAATCGCCGCCTGAAAACATTTCAAACGCCCCAGGTATGACGCTGGACTTGATTTTCGCATCAAGGGGGATACGCTTCTTTGCTTTTCCGATTTCGCTCACCCATTCATACTTTTTGACAATGCACAGTTCGCCGTTTGTTGTTTCGTTTCGCCAAATTTCTATGCGGTCAACATCCAGACAGCGCCCCACGATTTCCATTCCATCCTTGAGAGTATTCGTGCTGTCTTCTTCCCCGGCGATAAGCAGAGCCTCCGAGACCTGGTTTACGGCGTACAGCAGCTTTTCGCGGTGTTCAAGCCTTTTATTGACCTGCAGCATGGCGCGCTCGTTTTCTCTTAGTTTCATGTTGGCTAAGTGCAGCCTGTCCCGCATCGACTGGACGGTGCGGGACAAATCACCTATTTCATCGTTCCGGTCAAGACCGAAAAGCTTTGTCTTTACGGACATACTGCTTGCCGCGGTACTTTGGCTCAGGCGGAACAGGGGATCCAGGACTCCCCGGCGCACCAATAGGCTGCCGGTAAGCGCTGACAAAACAAGCAACGCGGCGGCGATATAAACCAGGGGGTTATAGCGCCCCATACCAAAGGCAGCCAAATGGTTTGAAAGCACAACCACCGACCAATCTGTCCCTATGATCGGCGTTATGCTTGCGTAGGTGTATATGCCGTTGGACAGGGAAATGGCTTCAAGAGTGCCTTCTCCGGGTTGGAAGATTCCGCCTTCAAGCCTCTGCAAATGGCGGCTGATATACTCAAGCAAGATTGGGTTGTAATCCGCCTCTGGTATAGCCGGAAACAGCGCGAGCCCTTCGTCAAGGACTTCCAGCATCATGGCGCTGTCCACACGAACGGTGCCGTACCGGTCAATTATATAACCCCGTTTATAGTTCACGTCAAAGCCGCCGAAAATGGTGTTGAAGATGGCATCGAAGGAGGAACCTACTGTGACAACCCCCACGAACCCATCCTGATAATACATTCTGTGGTTAGACCATACGTACAGTTCCCGGTCTTCATCATCATCGCCCATCGGTAGTGTGCGTTGTACATTAAGGATAAACGGCATTTCAGCGTCCCTTGTATCGAAAAACCATTGGCTTGCCTCCCCTCCGGGAAGGCGTCCCCAGGACGTAAATTCTTCCGGTGTTAGATCATGGGAAAAGTTATAACCTTGCCATGTTTCATAAACTGTGAACATAAGATAGGTATCCGGTGCAAAAGCCGCGTAGCCCATGATTTCCCCGAAAGCCAGGTCTC
>JAIRQD010000199.1:0-10876 GCA_031256655.1 Treponema sp. | reverse complement strand
GCTTCGCTTAAGACCCGGCTTTCCCGGCAGGGCTCTTCGGGGTGCTTGATTGACCGAAGATTTAAAGCGTATATTCCCCCAGCCGCCGTTTCCGCCTTTGAGGAACAAGAAATCTTCGTGATTTTTGCCGAAATCGCGTATTGTTTCGCCGCTTTCGGCATCTTTTATGACCGAACCCGGCGGGAGATATATGACAATGTTTTCCCCGTTGCGCCCGTAACAGCCTTTCCCTTCACCGTCTCTACCGTTTTCGGCCTTGAAACTCTGCTTGTAACGCAGATGCGAAAGGGTGCGCAAGTTCCGCCGCACGGCAAAAACTACATCGCCGCCCCTGCCGCCGTCACCGCCTGAAGGTCCGCCCTTGGGGATATACTTCTCCCGCCGAAACGCCACGCAACCGTTTCCGCCGTTGCCTGACGCTACATCGATGAGAGCTTCATCAGCAAACTTCTGCATACCACACCCTGTTAATGCGCCGTACAGAAATCGTTTCTTGGATATTTATTCTCCTGCAGGAATTACCGTGGCAAGCTTGCGCCCACGGCGCTGAATAAAAGAGACTGTCCCGTCTTTAAGCGCAAAAAGCGTATAATCCCCGCCGCAGCCGACATTAAGCCCGGGGTGGATGTGGGTTCCACGCTGGCGTGCGATGACAGCACCTGCCCTCACCGCGCCGCCACCGAAAACCTTAACGCCCAGATACTGGGGATTGGAATCCCGCCCATTTTTTGCGCCGCTTCCGCCTCGTTTACGTGCCATAAAAGTTCCTCCGAATATGCCGCCTGAAAATCACGTTTCCGGACGGCTTTCAATTGTTACTGTGCAATAATCAGGAAATTCTGCGGAAACCGATAGGGCACCTTCGACAAAAAACGCCCCTGCCCCATCAAGGAAAGGTGTTCCTTCCGGCGTTGCCTCAACTTCCAGCAAAAAATCCCCAGGCTTACCAACACTTCCCCTTATCGTTATCCCCCGCCTGTCAGCGAGCGTCCGTATAAGCGTCCGTGTAAGCACCGAAATTGCGGCGCAGACCAAATCGCTGCCCCGCCTACCGGCTCCAGCGTGACCACAGGCACGGCAACACTTCAAAAGCCCTGCCCCGTCCAAAGTCACGTTGACTGAAACCACCTGCCGCTATGCTCCGACAATTTCCTGTATTTTGATTACAGAATGCTGTTGGCGATGACCTTGTTTACGCCGGTAATCTTTTTTGGGCTTGTACTTAAAAACGATGATTTTATCCGCTTTTTTGTGGGATTCCAGCACCGCCTGCACTTTTGCGCCTGACACATAGGGAGCGCCCACCGACACTTTATCGCCGCCTGAAACCAAAAGCACCGAATCAATATTTACCGCTGTTCCAGGCTCCGCATCAATCTTGTCAACTACAAGCAGCGCCCCTTTCTCGACCTTGTATTGTTTTCCTTTAAATTCTATCAACGCATACATAGCTGCAATCCTTCTCAAATACCTTCTTCTACAATGTGCTGAAGTTATACCCCAAAACGGGACTACTGGTCAAGTGCCGCGCGCTTAGGTTTCGTTTTTAAGGAAAGATACCCGCTAACGCAGTGCGAATTATCGGGCGCTTTCCCGCTTAAAGCCTTCGGCGAATTTCGTCAAAAGGGTTTCAACTTGTTTTTTGGAGCCGATACCAAACCGTTCCAAAACTTCATGCGAAATCTGGTCGTAATAAACTTCGTCGTTTTCAAGCAAGCAGAACATATTTGCAAGGTAAACAATGTCCACCATTCCTTGATATTCTTTAGGCGCGGATTCCGGATCATGGTGATAGCGAATGCAGGCAACAAGCCCTTCGGGGAAGTTCCACTTTTCGGCAACACGCGCGCCAATTTCGGCGTGGTTCATTCCGGCGGCGAAATCTTCAAGCGTGGAATCGGGCATACCCCTTCCCGCGCAGAAGCTTCGGATTTTGTTCAAAAGGTCAGGATGCACAGAGGAGAAAATTATCTTTCCCATGTCATGCAATATGCCACCGGCGTACACGTCATCAAGCAAATTGCGATCTTTGCGGAAGTTCTTCGTCAAGTTGTAAGCAAAAAACGCCACTTTATAGCTGTGCTCCCACAATACCCGTTGTTCATACGAATCATCACCGAGAATTTTCTGTGTTCCATAAGAATAAAGCAGGTTTTTTATACCCCGAATACCCAGCATTTTCACCGCTTCGGCAATGTTATCCACTTTTTTGGAAAGCATATATTGCGCGGAGTTGACGATTTTCAAAAGATCCGCGGTAAGAGCCGGATCCATTGAAATTTGACGCGCAATATCGGCAATTTCGGACTTCGGGTCATTGATAAGTTTTTGAAGTGTAAGGACGTTTTCCGGGAACTGCGGAAGCGAGCTGATGTTCTCAACAATTGTCGCAGAAAGAGCGGAAAGGTTTTCCACATGAGTTTTGTCTAAAGGCACAATAAGGCGGGCGATTGTTTCCTTTTCGTTCCCGGTAATATCAAAACAATCTTCGTCAAGTCCAATTTTTTTAAGCATAAGGATGAGGATTACAAGCCCAAGTCCTGCTCCTTCAGAATCGTCAAGAACCTGCGACAAAGCCGCGTCCAAAGTTTCGTATTTTCTTGACCTTGCAAGCTTATCGTGGATGCGGATAAGCTCCTGTTTTGCTATGGCAACATTATTGCGCACTTCTATACAAATGATATTGTTTTTGACTTGAAGAATAACCTTAATGTAAAGACCTTGTTCTTTTTGCACCTGCAAATAATGGGCGATGTTACCTAAAGTATCTTCCTTAAAGCCTGCCATCCCTTCTTTATAATCGCCGGGATTGTTAAGCTCAAGACCGCGCTCAGAAAAGTAAACCCGCTTCGTATTTGCTTTTTTCGCGTTTACAGCAAGCTCGTGAACGCAATAAATCACGTAATCTTTAAGGCGTTCCTGACCAAGATGAGTAAGAAAAATGTCAATCACCTGTTCGATGTACGCCTCAATTTCGTGAGGGAGGGTAAACGTAGTGACGGTAAGAGGAATCCCCGTCTGAACTGCTTTTTTAATTTTTGTCTCATCAACAACAAGATCGCCTAACGCCGCCATATTGCCCTTCCTAAACGTGTTTCTACTGCATTTTTATGAACATTTTCTATACTTGCCCTTACCGTATTTTAGTAAGAATTCTTGATTTAGACAAGGGCAATTCATCACTTTCGTTAGCTTATTGACATAAAAAGGTTTGCCGATTTTCAACACCGCTAGGTGTACAGAAAACAAAACATGAGTTAGCATAACGTATGGACATTAGCTTCTATTCGCTTGGAGCCGCCGAGGAAGTTACCGGTTCCAAACACGTAATTGAGATAGACGGGAAATCCTATCTTATTGACTGCGGAGCTTTTCAGGGCAGGCGCGCTGAGACTAACGAAAAAAACCGCAAGTTCGGAATTGCCGCCGATAAAATTGAGGCGGCAATTTTAACGCACGGGCACTACGACCACTGCGGGCTGTTGCCGTTGCTGGTAAAAAACGGCTTCACAGGCAACATTTACGCCACGCCTGCAAGCCGCGACATCGCAAGTCTTATCATGATGGATTCGGCAAATATACAGGCGCGGGATGCGGAATACCTTCGCAAGCAGGCGAAAAAAAAGGGCGAAAAGTTTGACTGGGAGCCGCTGTATTCAGAAAAAGACGCGATTGCCGCAACAAGCCAATTTTTGGGGGTTTCATACAACAGGCCTATACACATTAGTAGCGATGTGAAGCTTGAGTTTTTTGATGCCGGACATATTCTCGGTTCAGCGCTGGTCATGCTTACGGCGAAAAAAGACGGCAAAGAAGTGAACATTCTTGCAACAGGCGACTTGGGCAGAAAAGGGAAACCCATCATCCGCGATCCGGCGACAAAAACCCCGCCGCCTGATTACATCATCCTTGAAAGCACATACGGTGATCGCTTGCACGAAAACGCTGAAGCGGCTTTTGACAAGCTTGCAGAAATTACACAGCGGATGGTTAAAAAGCGCGGCAAAATACTAATCCCCGCCTTCGCGATTGAACGGACGCAGGAACTGGTGTATTACTTCCACCTGCTTGTTGATGAAGGTATAATTCCTGAAATTCCGATTTTTGTGGATTCGCCGATGGCAACAAACGCCACGACCATTTATCAGGTGCATCCTGAATGTTACGGTGAAGAAATCAAGGCGGCGTTTATCAAGCACCACAAAAATCCCTTCGGCTTTAACTCACTTCATTTCACTTCCAGCGTGACTGAATCAAAGGCGCTGAATGACCGTCCCGGGCCGTTCATTATCATTTCGGCTGACGGGATGTGCGAGGCCGGACGCATCCAGCACCATCTCATCCACAACATTGGCGACCCAAACACCACCATTTTAACCGTAGGCTACATGGCGCAACACACGCTTGGACGCCGCATCCGCGACAAGGCAACGGAAGTTAAAATACACGGGATGACGCTGAAACGCCGGGCGGCGGTGGAGGAAGTCAACGCTTTCAGCGCCCACGCCGATTACGCCGAAGCAACCGACTGGCTGAAAGCGCTTGATACTTCGCGGCTGAAAACGATTTTCCTCGTTCACGGAGAACCAAAAGCCCAGAGCGCTTTTCGCAAGCACCTTATCGGTTCAGGTTTCCCTAACGTGGAGATTGTGAAATACGGCGATGTGTATAACTTAAACGGGTAGGCGCAAACCTGCTGAAACATCAAGTTAAACGGCATTATTTGCTATTAACTGCCCGAATAATTTAATTACAAAAAAAAACGATTTCTCTTGATAGCATTGACAACATAAAAGAATATTATTATATTCGCATCCTTATAGAGGGAGAAATGCAATGCGGAAAAAAATAATTTTTGTTTTCGTTGGATTATTGATATTTACAAATGAAATTGTTTTTTCCGAAGAAGAAGTCATTATTCCTAAAAATGTAATTGCTATAGAAATGGGGCATACTATTTCCTCCCTTATAACATGGGGAATAATAGAAAATCCTTTTTTTGTAACTGCTATACAATATGAAAGACAAATATCAGAAAGTGTCAGTTTAGGTGGTCGATTTGATTATCGTATAATGAGCTTTTCCGGTGTTGATTCTAGGACAGAACTATCATCTTTTTCATTTGAAGCTCATATTCGATATTATCCGGAACAGAATGTATTTTTTGTGGATGGAATGCTTGGGTATGCAGGCTTTATTTATTATTCCTCATTTGAAAATAGTGAAACAGTAAATTCTATATCACATTATTTTAAATTTGGTGGGAAACTTGGCTGGCGAATTGATTTTGGTAAACCCGGGGGCTTCATATTAGAGCCTTCTATTGGGTACTACGGAGCTGTCGGGTCAACCAACATAGATTTTTCTAATCGATGGTTGAACTTATTATATGAACACTTCATTATAAAAGGATTTTTTGTGGGAGGTCCACAATTTTCACTTTGCTTAGGATACAGATTCTAAATTAAACTGTAATCAACAACCCCGCATACCAAACCAAAACCTGTTGCAACACCCAAGTTTCAAGAAACCTGGGTGTTGCAAGCAAGGTATTGCTGTCTAACGCGCGTTCGCGGCGGCTCCGCTTCCGGCAATTCTTCCGAAAACGAAGGCTTCCGCTACAGCGTTGCCGCCAAGACGATTGCCGCCGTGGATGCCGCCCATGATTTCACCAGCCGCCCAAAGGTTGGGGATGATGCTACCATCGGTGCGCAGGACTCTGGCGTACAGATCGGTGGTAAGCCCGCCGTTGGTGTAGTGGGTGGACGGAGCCAATACGCGCACCATGTAGGGGCCGGTGATGGTGTTCATGAAAATGGGCCTGCCGAAATCCGGATCGTGGGCATTGGGCACCATTGCGTTGAAGCGCGCCACGGTTTCTTCGAGGTTGGCGGCGGGAACACCGATTTGCGCGGCAAGACCGGCAAGGGTGTCATCGGCGAATATTCTGCCGCTTCCATCGCCTGCGTGGCGCAACTGGCGGTGGACATCGTCCTGCTGCCTTCTGATTTCAAAGAAAGTTCCGCCCTGCGCAAGAATTGCCTTTGCGAGTGTGTCGCGCTCTGCGCCTTCGTTCACAAAACGGCGTCCTTCGTGGTTCACGTAAATCACGTTTCCGCCGTGTCCGGTTGCAAGGTGTCCGGTTCCGATAAAGCCAATGGGCATGAGCTGGGCGATACCCATCTGGGTAACACCGGCTCCGGCTCTTTGCGCCATGAGGATGCCATCGCCCTGGGCGGAAGATACGTTGGTCGTGTTGATGTTGACATCAAAATCAGGCCAGAAGTTGTTGTGCTCGGCAATCATCCTTGGGTTTGCGGCGAATCCGCCTGTGGCAAGGACTACGCTGTTGGCGCGGATTGTGACGACAGTGCCGTCAACCCTTCTGCCGGTTACGCCCCGGACTTGTCCACCCTCGACAATGAGGTTTTCAACGCGGGTGCTAAACATTAGTTCGCCGCCAAGGTTGGCGAAGGTTTGCTGCATGGGCTCAAACCAGGAGGTGTAGTTGTGAACGGCGGGAGCCATGCCGCGACGCCACATTGAGCCAACGGGCTCGGCAAGTACATGCGTGGTTCCGGGCAATGTCGTGTCGCGGAATATGCCGCCCACGCTCTGCACCCAAGTTACCGCATCGGCGCTTTGTCCAGCCATTATACGCACGAAATCGTAAACGCTTGCCACATTGTTGCCTTCAAGGTCTACCCTGCGGCTGCCGACATAGGTCTGCACAATGTGGAACTCCACCGAGTCAAACTGCATCGTTCTGGGCCCGGCAAGGTATATGGTTATCTGTCCCTGCAAAGTGATCAGAGCTTCGCGGAAGCCGTCGGAGAACGTTGCGGGATCCATGCCGAGGAAAGCCTGCAGCGCGGCGGACTGACCTGTCACATAGTTTTGCCTTTCAAGCCAAGCGGGAACAACGGCGTTCCATGCGGCAAAACCAGCGCCCGCGGCGAGAGTGTTGCCGCCTGCGGCTGCGGTTCTTTCGACCAGAATGACGCTCGATGCTCCCTGCTGGAGAGCGGTGATTGCCGCCGCGATACCGGCACCGCCTGCACCGACTACCACCACGTCAGCGGTTCTGTTGACCGGACGTGCCCTCGGTGCGCGAATGGCGCGTTCAAATCTGGCAGGATCGCCGCCTGCTTGCCTGATTGTGTCGGCAACTGCGTTAATGATTGCAAATCTTGTTACCGTAGCGCCGGCAACAGCATCAACATTTAAGGTCTGGTGTTGGACAATTTGGGCGGGAACGTTGCTAAGCGCCGGATACGCAAGACCGCGGGTTTCATTGTGCTCTACAATGCTCACCGACACAATCCTATCCTGTGCGAAAACAACCTCAACAGTGAGGGGATCCATGTAAGCCTGGGCGGTAGCTCTATATGTTCCCGGATTAAAACTGACTCTCCCCATTGTCGCACAGCCTGCCACCAAGCCAAGCGCCACGACAATCCCTGCTGCCGCCGCAATTATGGTACGTACTCTTTTCATTAATTCTCTCCCGTTTTTATAAATTACGCAGGCATACACCTGCAATTTTACGGCAACAAAATCGTTTTTGCGTTGCCTTTTTCCTAATAACTATAATTTTAGTATTATCTTAATAAATTTGTCAATAAATTACGTGGGCGGAAAGCAATTCTCATTTTGACAAAACTGTGTTGCGTAAATATCCTGAACAACACCCAACGGCAAATTGAAGTTTACCGCGAAAAGCAGTATACTTATGGAATGGCTTTCGGCGAATTCACTGTGGAAAATGGCAAGCCTTTGCCAATGGGCGCTACTCTCTCAGGCAGGGGGGTAAATTTTTCCGTTTTTTCGCGGAACGCTACCTTCCTTACACTCATTCTGTTTGAATCGGCGGAACGGGGAAGCATGTACAGGGAAATAAAGTTGTGCGGCACAGACAACAGGACAGGCGACATTTGGCATTGCCACATTCCCGGCTTAAAAGCCGGCGCTTGTTATCTTTACCGTGCCGCGGGTCCGTACATCCCCGAAAAGGGCTTGCGTTTTAATCCCAACAAAACGCTTATCGACCCGTACGCAAAGGCGCTGACAGACCTTTCCAATTGGGAAATGAAAGCCAGTTCCGGCTATGACCTGTATGATGAATCAAAAGACCTTTCGTATTCGTATGTCGATGATATTTACAACCAGCCCCGCTGCGTTGTCGTTGATGACGGTGACTTTGACTGGCAGGGCGACCGCCCCTTAAATTACCCTCTGCGTTTCAGCGTATTGTACGAGACACATGTGCGTGGGCTTACCCGGCACCCAAATTCAGGCGTTTCTGCTCCGGGAACGTACCGCGGGGTAATCGAAAAAATCCCCTATTTTCAGGATTTGGGCGTTACGAGCCTGGAGTTTCTCCCGATTCAAGAGTTCAACGAAAATGAGGTTTCCTTTGTAAGCCCGACCACAAGAAAGCGGCTGAAAAATTATTGGGGCTATTCAACTGTCGCATTTTTTGCGCCCAAAGGTTCGTACGCCCACGACCACTCACCAGGCGCTCAAGTGCGTGAGTTTAAGGAAATGGTGCGGGAACTTCACAAGGCGGGCATAGAGGTGATTCTTGACATTGTTTTTAACCACACCGCCGAGGGAAGCGAGATGGGGCCGACTTTTTCGTTCAGGGGTTTTGACAACACCGTTTATTATATGCTTGATAAAAACCGGCGCTACTACAAAAATTATTCAGGCTGCGGCAACACGGTAAATTGTAATCATCCGGTTGTCAGGAGCTTCATTTTGGACTGCCTGCGTTACTGGGTTATTGAAATGCACGTTGACGGCTTTCGTTTTGATTTGGGTTCCATTTTGGGGCGCGATGAAAACGGGCATTTAATGGAAAACCCGCCGGTTTTGCAGTTGATAGCCGAAGACCCCGTTTTGCGCAACACCAAAATTATCGCTGAAGCCTGGGATGCCGGCGGGGCGTACCAGGTGGGCTGGTTTCCCGGCGGGCGCTGGGCGGAATGGAACGACCGCTTCCGTGATGATATGCGCCGTTATTGGTGCGGCGACTGGAAGCAGACCCGCCATTTGGCAACGCGGCTTTCAGGGTCTAGTGACCTTTATTTGCGCGATGGGCGCAAGCCTTTCCATTCGATAAACTTTATCACAAGCCACGATGGATTTACCTTGCGCGATTTGGTTTCGTATGAGAAAAAGCACAACGCGGAAAACGGTGAGAATAACCGGGACGGCGGCGATCATAACCTGAGCGCCAACTTCGGCGTTGAAGGTCCTTCAACTGATGCGAAAATCGAAACCCTGCGTGTGCAGCAAATGAAGAACTTTATCGCGTCCATGCTTGTTTCGCTTGGAACGCCTATGCTTTTGGGCGGGGACGAATTTGGGCGCACGCAAAAGGGCAACAACAACGCTTACTGCCAGGACAACGAAATATCGTGGTATGACTGGTCGCTTCTGGAAAAAAACTCAAGCCTTTACCGCTTCACAAAAATGATGATAGCCTTCCGCCGCCGCCATCCGGGGTTTATGCGCCCCGAGTTTTACACAGGCAGGGACGGATATTACAACGCGATTCCTGACATCTTGTGGTTTGATGAAAACGGGAAAACGGCGGACTGGGATGAAATTGGTCCCTGCCTTGCCTTGCGGCTGGATGGCACAAAAGCGGACGCCCTTGCCGACAAAGACGACAACGACTTTTTTATCATGTTTAACAGCGGCGGAAAAAGCGTAGATTTCAAAATCTGCGATCCCCTTGCCGGCAAACACTGGGAAAGGGCAGTGGACACCGCTCTTCCATTTCCTGACGACATTCTGCCGCATGGAAGTGAAGTCTCACTTGACGGGCGATCTGTTTACAAGGTTAAAGGGCACAGCATGGTTGTGCTCATATCAAAGCTGGTTTACTTAGGCTAAAGCCGTAGGCTAAAGCAGGTGGGTGATGCAGAAAAAAAGCGATTTTATTTTTGGTGTTGACCTTGACGGCGTGGTTGGTGATTTTTACGGCGCAATGCGGAAAATCGCCGCCGAATGGCTTGATAAAAGCGCGGATGAACTTACCACGGAAGTTTCGTTCGGGCTTGATGAATGGGGGCTTGCTGAATACGGCGGTTATGATCGCCTGCACCGCTTTGCCGTAACGCAGCGCAACCTTTTCCGCGACATGGAACCAATCAAGGACGCGCCCGCCATTTTGCGCAAACTTTCAGGCGCAGACATTCGGATTCGCATTATCACCCACCGCCTTTTTTTGAAATACCACCACCGCACAACCATCACACAAACAGTTGACTGGCTTGATTCGTGGGACATTCCCTACTGGGATTTGTGTTTTATGGCGGACAAAGGTGCGGTTGGCGCTCATGTGTACATCGATGACGCGCCTGCAAACATAAAGCGCCTTCGCAATCAGGGCTGCCACACAATAGTTTTTTCCAACTCGACAAACCGCGAGTTTCCCAGCCCGCGGGCTGAAAACTGGCAGGATGTGGAGCGTCTTGTAATGGAAGCAAGGGAAGATTGGCTTACCGGAACGCCGAATATGTTTGTGCAGGCGTCGTCTTGACATTTTCGTTGATTTTTGATGTAATGGCTTTGGCTATCAGACGTTTAAGTTTTGAAAATGCCTGAGTCCAAGATTAGAGGTTGTAGCTCAGATGGATAGAGCATCAGATTGCGGATCTGAAGGTCGTAGGTTCAAATCCTATCAGCCTCATGGGAGAGATGCGAGAGCGGTTTAATCGGACGGTCTCGAAAACCGTTGAGCCCTTACGGGCTCCGAGGGTTCGAATCCCTCTCTCTCCGATCAAAGAGCGGAGAGAGAGGGATTCGACACGAAGCACTCCCAAAAATTTCTATTGCATCGGAAGGCGAAAGGCAAAATCCTTTC
>JAIRQD010000194.1:0-3464 GCA_031256655.1 Treponema sp. | reverse complement strand
GGGTCAAGCACTTCCAAAAGGGCGCTTGCGGGATCGCCCTGAAAACTCTGCCCCATTTTATCTATTTCGTCGATCATGAACACGGGATCTTTGGTCTTTACGATTTTAAGCCCCTGAATGATCTTGCCCGGAAGCGCACCGATGTACGTCCTTCGGTGTCCTTTGATTTCCGCCTCGTCCCTCATGCCGCCGACTGAAAAGCGGAAAAATGCCTTTCCAAGTGAGCGCGCAATCGAGCGCCCTATCGAAGTTTTTCCCACCCCAGGCGGCCCGACAAGGCACACAATCGAGCCCTTTGTGTCACGCCTTAGTTTGCGTACGGCAAGGTACTCAACAATTCTGCTTTTTACATCCTTAAGCCCGTAATGGTCGTCTTCAAGAATTGTCTGCGCTTTCTGCAAATCCAGGTTTTCCGGAGCAGGTTCCCCCCACGGAAGGCTTGCGATAACGTCAAGGTAATTTCGGCTCACAATAAACTCCGATGAGTTTGGCTCCATCAGGCTGAACTTCTCAAGCTCCTGTTCCACCGTTTCCTTAATTTCACCTTCAAACTTAAACGAATCAATTTTTTCTTTGAAGCGCTGGTATTCTGAACTTTTTGCGTCTGTAGTCATCCCCAGCTCGGTTTTAATCGCCTTAAGTTCCTCTTTCAAAAAATAATCCCGCTGTGATTTCTCGATTTTCTCGTTAATTTCCCGCTGTATCTTTTTCTGGATGCGCAGGAGCTCCTGTTCTTTTTTGATGAAAACCAGCACCTGTTCCATGCGCTTTCGGACATTCAGAATCTCAAGGATTTTCTGCTGTTCGAGCTTGTCTATGTTCAGTATGCTCGCGATAAAATCGGCGATTTTACCCGGGTGATCGATGTTGATCATGTTAAGGCGCATTTCTTCAGAAAACAGCGGATTGTTCTCCGAAATCTGCTTCATCTCGCTTATGAGCGCGCGGGTGAGCGCCTTCACCTCGCTCGTGTTATCTTCCTCATCATCAAGGTACTCAACCGCCCCGATAATCGGGTTTGTGGGATTCAGCGTCTTTTTAATCTGGAAACGCTTGAGTGTGGAAATAAAAATATTTAAGCCGCCGTCAGGCAGGTTAATCTTTTTAACGATTTTCGCCACCGTGCCCACTTTGCAGAGGTCTGACATCGAAGGGTTGTCGGTTTCGTTTTGGAGCATGACAAGCCCGATGAGAGCATCCCCTGAAACCGCCTGGTCAACGACCTTTACATCGGCAGGGTTGCCAATCATGATTGGGGTGAAAATACCGGGGAAAATGGGGCGTCCCATAAGCGCCATCATCGGCAGTTTGTTGGGCAGTATTTGATCAATCGGTACTACGCTGTGTTCAGCCATTACTTTGTCCTTATTATCAAGAGAAACTTGAGCCTTGAGTTTTAAATGGTTAAGGCTTCTTCTTACTATATGATAGACAAAATTCGGGGTAAAAAGCAACGGCGGAAGGAAGAAATTTCAGCATTTCGCAGCGGGCAGTGTCTATGCCGAAAATGCCTTGACACTGCTTTAGTATTCTTCCATAGTGGCAACTGCCTATGATTAAATTGCTCCATACTGCTGATCTTCACCTGGGCAAAGTGTTCCACGATCAAAGCCTTGCCGAAGATCAGGCGGCAATGCTTGACAATATGGTGAGCATTCTGGTAGATGATTCTTACTCCGCACTTGTTATATCAGGCGATGTGTATGACCGCTCCATTCCCTCCCCCGAAGCCGTTGAGCTTTTTGGCGCATTTTTGGCAAAGGTAAAAAGCGCACAGCCAAAACTTGAGATTTTCATCATCCCCGGCAATCACGATTCTCAGGCACGTTTGGGTTTTGGGCGGGAACTGTTTGCCGGACTGAACATACACTTGGGCGTTTGTGCCGAAGAATGCGATAAGCCTGTTATCGTTGAGAAAGACGGCGAAAAGTGCGCTTTTTTTCTGCTGCCGTTTTTAAGCCACGGTGCGCTTGAAGCGGACAATCCCGATGATGGCGCGTTGCGTTCTCAATACGCGCTTGCCGAAACCGCCGCGCGCCGCATGGAAAAAGCGAGAGCTGAATTGGCAGAGCGCGGTATTTCCTATTCGGTGCTTCTGGCTCATCTTTTTGCGGCAGGCGGCATGGAATCCGGGGCGGAGCGGGTTTTTGTCGGCACGGCGGAGCAGGTGCCTGTCACTTTGTTTAAGGGTTTTGATTACGTCGCCCTCGGTCATCTTCACCGTTGCCAGCGCGTTGGCGATAATGCGTGGTATTCAGGAAGCCCGCTTTCCTATTCGTTTTCCGAAACCGTTCCGCTGGGAAACGGGGACGACAGATGGCAGCAGGAAAAGTTTTTTCTTTCTGTGGAGCTTACGCACACCGGCGCGCAAGTGGAGAAAATTCCTGTAAAGCCCCTGCGCGGCGTTTGGAGTTTTTCAGGGAAGTTTGCCCGCTTTACAGCCGATGTTTCGAGCGAAACATTGCATGACCGCGCATTGGCGGCCGCAAAAAACGATTACCTTGAAATACGCCTGACAGACGGCGGCATTACCGAAAACGCGCGGGAAATACTGCGATCACGTTTCCCTAACATTCTTTCGCTGCGCCAAAATGATGCGTTTGCGGGGCTTCGCTCATCTGCGGTATTGCGCCGCAATGTTGACGGTGGGGAACGGCGCTCACTTTCAGATGATTTCAAAGATTTCCTTTCAAGCGTTTACGGGGAAGAAGCCGCCGAAGAATCGGGAGCTCGCACCGCGCCGGAAACCGCCGCTAAGATCGAACTGTTTAACTTACTCCTTGCCGAAGCCGAAGCGGAGGAGGTTTCATCATGAGACCGGAAAAACTTGTCATGGAAAACTTCGGTCCCTACTCCGGCAGAGTCGAGCTTGATTTTTCCAAACTGCAAGACATATTTCTTGTAACAGGGAAAACCGGAGCCGGAAAGACGACCATTTTTGATGCGATATGTTTTGCCCTGTATGGCAAAGTGCCCGGCAGTCGCGGAAATCATCCGGGCAAACTATACAGCGATCACGCCGCTGAAGGCTCGATGAGTTTTGTTTCGTTTGAGTTTTCGATAGGCGAAGCATCGTACGATAAATCGAGCGATATATCGGGGGTAAATTCCTCAAGCCGCCAGAAGCGATACCTTGTCGAGCGCACGCCGAAGCAGGAGCGGAAAAAAAAGCGAGGTGAAGGCATAATCGTTCTTGATGAAACCCTTGCCGTGTACGAAATATCCGCAGGCGCAAAAACCGAAACGCATAAAATCGCGCTTGCCTCAAAAAAAAGCGAAGGTGACGCAAAGATAAAAAGCCTTATAGGTTTGGATGCGGAGGAGTTTTTCAAAGTTGTCCTTTTACCGCAAGGTGAGTTCGCCGAGTTTTTGAAGCAGAATACGAGCGATCGGCAAAAAGTGCTTGGCAAGCTTTTTCCGGTGGATAACGCGATGCGGGTAAAGGAAATCGCACGAAAAAAAAA
>JAIRQD010000164.1:0-3905 GCA_031256655.1 Treponema sp. | reverse complement strand
CAAATTATGATGCTGGTTATAAGGTTCTGCATCTCACCCCGCTTCGCGGGCTTGTACTAAGGCGTTTCCCCCATCACCATAATTCAATTTGACAAGATTTTGCTGTGCAATAGCCGGATAATTACCAAGTGGGGCGGATCGGAGGGTGAGGAGCCCATTTGCGCAGGATTCCCCGCATAGGAGACGATGAGCTTTCTGTAGGAAAGCCGGCTCCGGCGCGGATTCTCCAAGCGGGCGACGAGTCCCTTCTATCCGCCCCACAGGGTGTTATTCAGGATATTTACGCAACATAGTTTTGTCAAACTGAGAATTGCTGCGATTATCGCCAAACCCGTTGACACAAATACGTTTTTTCGCTAACCTAAGAATGCAGCCGCAAAGCTTACACGCTGTGCGGCACTTCTTGGAGCGGTGCGAGAGTGGCCGAATCGGGCTCCCTGCTAAGGAGTTATACCCCGAAAGGGTATCGGGGGTTCGAATCCCCCCTGCTCCGAAAATATAAATCAGAAGCGGAGGCATTTCCGCAGCATGGATTTTTTTTTGCCTGCAATGGGCAACCTTACTGGAGCGGTGTCCGAGCGGTTTAAGGAGGCGGTCTTGAAAACCGTTGTGCTGAAAGGTACCGGGGGTTCGAATCCCCCCTGCTCCGAAGTTTTTATCCGAATGTTTTTTCATATGTGAGAAGATTTATTGCGATAACTATATCGTGCGATGTCATATCGCACTGTAGCGTTTAGTTAAAAACTCACTTATTTTTACCGATAATTGGGATATGGACTTTATGATTCCTGTGCTGGCGGCTGTTGTAGGTCTCTCTTTCGTACTATTTCTGGGAGTCATTTTTATTGGTCGCTCAGGAAAAGGGGGACGTAAATCGTCCCGTGGTAGAGATGCAATAGTTAAAAGCGCGGCAAAGCTTTTAGATCAAAACCCAAAAAACCCAAATGCCCTTGCGGATTTGGGCGGGGTTTATTATTCTGAAGAAAATTGGAACGATGCGTATAAAACGTATGGCACGCTCGTTGAGTTGGGGCACCTTGCTCCCAGTGAGTTTGAAGCCAATCTGCGCTGGGGAATGTCCGCCCTTCGTTTAGGCATGACTGAAGATGCTTACCGCGGACTTTCAATGGCCAGGTCATTAAACCAGAATAATTTCGAGGCAAACAGCAACTTGGGCGTGCTTGAGTTTCAGCGGAAAAATTATGAGAAGGCTATCCAGTATTTAAACCAGGCAAGAACGCTGGAACCGGAACACGCACCGACATTGCGAACTTTGGGGCACGCATTTTTCCGCATCAAAAAAACCAAAGATGCAATGGTTTATATCCGCAAAGCAATCGATATTGCCCCGGACGACAAAGAATCGCTTTTTACCCTTGCTGAGTGTTATCAGGAAGCCAACCAGAACGAACAAGCCCTGCGCATTTTCAGCCATTTGCGTGGAGACCCGGTTATGGGAGCCAGCGCCTGCCTTGCTTGCGGAATGATGAGCTCAGATGCCCGCCAATATGAAAAAGCCATTCAGGATTTTGAGCTTGGATTAAGGCATGAAAACATAAAACCCGATGTCCGCGTCGATCTAAGTTACCGCGTTGCCCAATGTTACCTTAAGGTAAACGACATCGCCAAAGCGCTTGGTTTTTTGCGGAACATACAAGCTGAAAATCCGACATACAAAGATGTGTCAGTGTTAATCAGCAGATACCAGGAACTTAATGCCAACAAAAACCTTCAAATTTACCTTATGGCACCTTCAGGTGATTTTGTCGCCCTGTGCCGAAAAATCGTGATGGGCTATTTTCCAAAAGCGAAGGTAAAAGTCGTCAACATCACAGTCAACAAAAACGAATGGGCGGATATTTTGGTCGAAGTTGATACACCAAAATGGCATGACATTATTATGTTCAGGTTTATCCGCAGCCAAGGTTCTGTCGGGGAGCTTATCGTTCGGGACTTCCATTCTCACATTAAAGAGGTAAAGGCCGGCAAAGGCATTTGCGTCGCTGTGGGAAATTTCAGCGAAGAAGCCCGCCGCTACACTGAAGCGCGTCTTATTGATTTAATAGACAAAGTAAAATTAACGGCAATGCTTAACACCGTAGATGCCAGAATCGCGCAGGCAAAGGGAACTTCAACAAAGAAGTAAAATCTCTGATTCCCTAGTGAAATTCCCCCCAGCGTTTGCCTATCTGCACACTTACCCGCAGAGGAACCGACAGTTTTGCGGTACTTTCCATTTCCTGTTTTATCAAATCGCTGGCCTGCGCAGATGAATCTTCCGGACACTCAAAAATAAGCTCATCATGAACTTGCAGCAAAAGCTTTGCAGGACTTGCGGTAGCGGCAAGCGCTTTGTCAAGTTTTAGCATCGCGCTTTTTACAATATCCGCGGCACTTCCTTGAATTGGCGTGTTTACCGCCATGCGTTCGGCTCCGGCTTTTTCAGTTTTGTTACGCGAGTTGATGGCGTGAATGAAACGCCGCCTTCCCATAATGGTGGTCGCGTAACCTGTCTGCTCGGTGGTCGTGATAAGGCTTGAAATATAATCGCGAACGCCAGAGTAAGTTTTGAAGTACGCTTCGATGAACGCTGTAGCTTCACCTCGGCTTATGTCAAGTTCGTTTGCAAGCCTGAAAGCGCTCATGCCGTACATAACCCCGAAGTTGATGGTTTTGGCGATGCGGCGCTGATCGCCTGACACGCTTTTTTCGTCAATGCCGAAGATGAGCGCCGCTGTGCGGGCGTGGACATCCTTTCCGCTGATAAAGGCTTCGATTAGGTTTTTGTCCCCTGACAGGTGGGCAAGAATCACCAGTTCAATTTGGCTGTAATCGGCGGAAATGAGCAGGTGGCCTTTTCGCGCGACAAATGCCTCGCGGATGCGCCGCCCTTCCTCCGCACGTATGGGAATGTTCTGCAAGTTCGGCTCGCGGCTGGAAAGGCGGCCGGTAGCGGTGCCCGTTTGTACGAAGCTTGTGTGGATGCGCCCTTCTTTGTCGGCAAGGTCTGCGAGGGCATCGACGTAAGTTGATTTGAGTTTGGACAAACTGCGGTGCCGTAAAATAAGGGCGGGAACTTCATCCTCGCGCGCCAGCTCCTCCAAAACCACCATGTCCGTTGAGTAGCCGGTTTTGGTTTTTTTGCCGGGTTTCAGTTTGCGCTCCTCGAACAGCACTTTTTGAAGCTGCTGGGTTGAAGAAAGGTTAAACTCATGCCCCACAACTTCATACGTTTTTGCCTGTATATTGCCAAGCTCTTTGCCAAGTTCAAGCCCGTAATTCTTCAGCACTTTACTTTCTATCTGTATGCCTTCCCCTTCCATTTCGGCAAGGAGCGGCAGAAGGGGCATTTCCAGGTTTTTAAAAAGGTTTTTCGCCTGACCTGCTTCCCCAAGCCGGTTTTCCAAATGCCTCATCAAGCGCAGGCAAAAGTCGGCATCTTCACAAGCGTAGCGGCTGGCGGTTTCCAGCGCGACCATGTCGAAGGTGCCGCCCTTTGGAACGATGCTGTTGTACTCAATTGGAGTCACCCCGAAAAAAAACGAGGTTAGGGAATCAAGCGAATAATTAGCCCGCTCTGGGTCTAATAGCCAGGCTGCGACCATAGTGTCCCAGATGCGGCACTGCCAGCGCGGCGCGCCCCAACCGCGTGCGACTGAATAATCGTACTTGGCGTTGTGTGCAACTACGGTCATGGCGGGGTTTGCGAAAAAAGGCAATAGGAGCGCCTTGACTTCATCGGGGGGAAGAAAGGGCGCTGGTGTCTGGTCGCCGGAAGTCAGCCCGCGGTGCGCGGCTAGCGGCACGTAGTACGCCTGCTTTGGCTTTACCGCAAGAGCGATGCCGATTGGGCGGGCATTCCAGGCATCAAGAGAATCAGTTTCAAAATCAAGCGCAAGCAGTTT
>JAIRQD010000094.1:0-12242 GCA_031256655.1 Treponema sp. | reverse complement strand
CCTCGGATCTTCCGCCATTACCAGCCATTGTAGTATGTCGTTCATTCCCTCTCCCTGGGAATGATTGTATCACATCACAATATTTCGTTCATGCGTTTGACGTGCACTTCTATAGCCGCTCACTTGACACAATTGCCATATTTTGTTACGGTGTACGAGTTGTTGAATGGGGCTGTAGCTCAGTTGGCTAGAGCGCTTGAATGGCATTCAAGAGGTCAGGGGTTCAATTCCCCTTAGCTCCAAACAAAACACCCCACCAAGCCGGAAAAATCAGCGACAACATTAACCGTTTTTGAAACCCATTGTGTGCCACTGGAGCAAAGGGGAATTGAAACTTTTTTGCGGCCTTTGACGAGGCGAGACATCGCAGCCTCGTCAAAGGTAATCTTTCAAGGATGAAAGATTAGCAAAAAAGGCGGCCTGAAAGGAGCAAAGGGGAGGTTTGCGACTGGAAGGCAATTCCCCTTAGCTCCAAACAAAACACCCCACCAAGACAGAAAAATCAGCGACAACATTAAACGTTTTTGAAACTCATTCTGCTTATCAGCGCATCCCTGGCGGTAATTTTCCACCGCCAGGCGGCATCATGCCGGGCATAAAACCAGCCGGATTGCCGCCTTTGCCCATCTTCGCCATTTTTTTCATCATCACTTTCATCTTGTCAAACTTTTTCAAAAGCCGCGCGACTTCCGCAACCGAAGTGCCGGAACCTCGCGCAATGCGGGTGCGGCGTGAAGGGCCGATAATCAGGTGATTTGCGCGCTCTTTGCGTGTCATGGATGAAAGAATGGCTTCCTGCGATTTTAGTTCGGCTTTGTTAATGTCTTCCTCGTTTATCTGACCCGCCATACCCGGAATCATGTCCAGCATGGATTTAAGCGATCCCATTTTTTTCATCGCCTTCAGTTGCTCAAGCCAATCTTCAAGCGTGAAAGTTTCCTTCTCCATTTTTTTGCGCAGGGCTAAGGCTTCCTTTTCGTCAATAACCTCCTGCGCTTTTTCCACAAGCGTAACAACATCGCCCATGCCCAAAATGCGTCCGGCGATGCGGTCAGGGTGGAAAGGTTCCAGGTCTTCAGGCTTTTCGCCGGTACCCACGAACTTAAGCGGCTTGCCAGTGATTGTTTTCAAAGAAAGCGCCGCCCCGCCGCGGGTGTCGCTATCAAACTTGGTGAGAACAACGCCTGAAAGCCCGATTTTTTCGTCAAACACCTTGGCAATATCCACGGCGGATTGTCCGGTCATGGAGTCGGCAACCAAAAGCAGCTCATCAGGCTTGGCCGCGTTTTTAAGGCGGGAAAGCTCATCCATCATCGGCTCATCAAGCTGCAGGCGGCCGGTTGTGTCAACGATAAGCGTGTCGATAAGATTTTTGTTTGCCCAGTCAAGCGCGCCCCGGAAAACTTTCAGCGGGTCAGTTGCGCCATCTTCCTTGTAAACGGGAACATCTATCTGCCCGGCAAGCACCGAAAGCTGCTCCACCGCTGCCGGACGGATAAGGTCGCACGCCGCCAAAAGCACTTTGCGCCCCTCTTTTTTCAGGCGAAGCGCCAGCTTTGCAGAGCTGGTGGTTTTCCCCGAACCTTGAAGCCCAAGCATAAGGATAACCGAAACAGTGTCCGTTCCTTTCAGTTGCAGTTCCTGAATCGAGCGCCCTGTCGGCCCCTTTGCCGTGTCGCCAAGAAACGAAACGAGCTTATCGTGGACGATTTTCACAAACTGCTGACCGGGATCTACCGAACGCAGAACCTTTTCGCCCTTGGCTTCTTCAATGGTAGAGTTCACAAATCTGCGGACAACACGCAGATTCACATCCGCCTCTAAAAGCGCCATTTTAATCGCGTCAACGGCATCGTCAATGTTTTTTTCGGTGATTACAGACTTTCCTGCCACAAAACGAAAGGCATCGGACATTTTTTCGGTGAGTTTATCGAGCATATCGTACTGTACATTTTTTTGCTGATATGGTCAAATGGCGTATGGACAGCGGCGATGAACGTTTTGCAGTGAACTGGTTTGGTCAGTTTAAAAATCGCAATGTGGAATCTGACTTCGTTGAGCACAGTAGGGCGGCAAACCAGTCTACGATTCGGACATTACTGCTTATTTTCGGCGGCATTTTCGCGGTGTTCGCTTTTTATGATTTCCATTTTTACCGCGATAACGCAAGCCTTCATGCTGTGCTGGTGCTTCGGGTTTTGGGGCTGGTCATTGCAATCTGCACTGCTGTCATGGTTTATAGATTTAAAAAACATAAAGATGCGCTAACCATGATAAGTTTGGCGCAGATTTCAATCTTTGCAATCTACCTGTTTATTATCAATCTTCTTCATGGCGAACAAATAGATATGCAATTTTTGACAGTGATAGTTTTTATCCTTGCGGCATTTCTTATACCAAATGTGTGGAAAAACAGCGTCGCCGCAGGTTGTATTATTTTGACGGGTTTTATTATTTTTCGTACAGCCATAAGTCCTGAGGATGTTTGGATTCTTTTGGTGCGGCTGATTTATGTGTGCATTTGTTTTATCGGATGTGCCATTTTTATTTTTGGGAAAGAAAGAGCGCAGCGCAAACAATATGTCGCTGAAAAAGTGCTTGAGTATATGTCAATTACCGATAAGCTCACAGGAATTAACAACCGCATGCATTTTGAGCAGGTACTTGGCGCGTGGATAAAAAACAAACGGCACACTCCGCTTTCCTTGCTCCTTATTGACGTTGACAATTTTAAGAAAGTGAACGACTGCTTCGGGCACGCCGCAGGAGATCGCGTTCTGGTGGGAGTCGCAAAGGCAGTTTGTGCTAACATTCGGGATGAAGATGTTTTTGCGCGCTGGGGAGGGGAAGAGTTTGTATTGCTTTTTGGCGAAACCGGCATCCAAAAAGCCGCTGAACTTGCGGAGCGGTTGAGGGAAGAGGTTGAGGAAAGCCCATTCGGTGAAGCGGGAAAAGTTACCATCAGCATTGGCGCTGCCGAATACCGGAACGAAGAAAGTATCACTGATTTTGTTAATCGCGCTGACGAAAAAATGTACGAAGCCAAACGATCAGGGAAAAATCAAACAAAGTTCTGATGCGCCGCCTTGCCAACTAACTTAACGGCTGCCATGAGTCCAAAGCCCGGCACCAATCGCCGTTGTAAACTCCGCATCCTCATGATACTCAAACTCAATCGAATGCATACGGGTGATTTTCGCAAAGACTTCCTGCCCCAAAGTATTGCGGCTGCCCAAGCCCGCCAAAAGCACCCGGTCAGCGCTGCGGCTTTTGGCGGCAAAAACCGCGAGCATCCCGATTACCTCATAAACCATGTTGATAATACCCAGCGCAATGTCTTCACTACGCGCTGTGTCAAGCATTTTGCCGAAGTTGGAGGCGGTGGATTTTTTGTTGAGGAAGCCTAAATCCGTTGCCATGATGTCTTCAAGAAGCAGGTCAACGGGATCAAGATTTCCTGAAGCGGCAAGCGAAAAAATGTCGCGGAAATCAGAAAGCGAGAGGAGCCTTTTTGCAAGCCCAAGAATCGTTCCCCCGCCAACACCTGAACCGCCGAGATGGATAATGCTGTCTTTTTTTGCTTCGATAATCGCCGTGCCCGTTCCCATGCTGACAATGACAATGTTGTCTTTGCCTGAAAGAAACATTCCGCCGGTGCCGATGGCTGTTATCTCGTTGACCTTTTCGGTGGGAATCCCAAACAGATCACCTGAAATCTTTGTGGCACCAACTCCGGTGATCATGATCCGCTTGATGTCGGACATCTGTATTCCGTTTTCAAGAATCATCTTTCCCAGTGCGCCCGATGCTGAAGCTACCGCATCTTCGGCTTTAGTTTTGATCCGCCTTGAGACATGACCTTCTTCCAGCGCTATCGCTTTTGTCGTAGTGCTGCCAATGTCTATCCCTATGATCAAGAGGATAATCTCCTTACGCTACTCGGCAAGCTCTGAAAGTGGGATGGGCTTGGGCGAGTTGTTTTCACCTTCGGTTCTTGCAAGTTCTTCCATGAGTTCTTTGCCCCGCCGCGAAAGCTTTTCAGGAACTTGCACCATCATTTTGATGTACAGATTTCCCCGCCGGTTTGAAACCGGAACACCCTCGTCACGGATGCGGAGCAATTTGCCGCTTTGCGTTCCTGACGGAACTTTCACCCTGATGGTTTTGCCTTCCAGCGTGGGAATCTGGATTTCCGCGCCCAGACTCGCCTGCGTTACTGAAATTGGAATGGCGCAGTAAAGGTCTTCGTCCTGCCGCTCAAAAAACTCATGCGGCTTTACCCGGATGAAAACGTACAGATCGCCGGGCACTCCCCCGCTCGGTCCCGCATCGCCCTGCCGGGGAATCATCACCCGCTTGCCGTGCTCTGCTCCCGGCGGAATCGTAACCATGATTTTCTGGCGCTTTTTCTGAACGCCTGATCCGGCGCACTCGGAGCAGGGCTTTTCGATGATTTCCCCTTCGCCGCCGCAAGAACGGCAGGGAGAAGCCATCGAGAAAAAGCCCGCGCTCTGGCGGATTTGCCCCGTGCCTTTGCAGGTGGGGCAAACTTTCCTGTCCGCGCCGCTTGCCGCCCCCGATCCCTTGCACGGCGTGCAGGATTCGTTGCGGGTGTACTGGATTTCGACCTTTGTGCCGAAAATTGAGTCCTTAAAAGGGATCTCGATGTCGTAGCGGAGGTTTGCGCCTTGACGCTGTCCCCCGCCGCCGCCACTTCGCCTGCCGCCTCCGCCGCCAAAAATCGTGTCGAAGATGCCTGAAAAATCCCCGAAAATGTCCTCAAAGCCGCGAAAGGTCTGCGAAAAGTCCTGGTGATTGGAACCCATGCCTTCAACGCCCGCAAAACCAAACTGGTCGTACGCCTGTTTCTTTTTGTCGTCCGCCAGAACCTCGTAGGCTTCAGTCGCTTCCTTGAACTTCTCCTCTGCCTTTTTATCCCCCGGATTTTTGTCCGGATGGTATTGGACAGCAAGCTTGCGGTAAGCTTTTTTTATGTCGTCTTTTGAGGCACTTTTTTGTACGCCAAGAACCTCGTAGTAATCACGTTTTGCCATTGCTATTTCTTGTCGTCATCGTCAACTACTTCGTAGTCAGCATCTTCGGCGTTTTTCGTGTTGGTATTCGCTCCGCCTGATTCTGCGCCGCCTGCATCCCCGGCCGCACCTTCCGCGCCGCCTGAACCTGCTTGAGCGCCTGACTGCTTGTATACTTCTTCAGCGATTTTGTACGAAATCTGCTTGAGCGCCTCGGTCTTTGCTTTGATATCCTCGATGTCGCCGCCTTCAAGAGCGCGGCGCAAATCGGCTATGGCTTCTTCGGCTTTGGACTTGTCCTCTGCGTTTACCTTGTCGCCCAAATCTTTGATGTTTTTCTCGGTGGTGTAAATCATGTTGTCAGCTTCATTGCGGACTTCGGCTTTTTCTTTTTCCTTCTTGTCCTCTTCAGCATGAAGTTCAGCTTCTTTCACCATGCGCTCGATGTCGTTATCCGAAAGCCCTGACGAACTTTCGATGCGGATTTTCTGTTCCTTACCCGTGCCTAGATCCTTCGCTGAAACGTGAACAATGCCGTTTGCGTCAATGTCAAAGGTTACTTCGATTTGGGGAACGCCGCGCGGCGCGGGCGGAATGCCGACAAGGTCAAAGCGTCCAAGTGTACGGTTTTGCGCCGCCATTCCACGCTCGCCTTGGAGAACCTGAATGGAAACGGCGGTCTGCCCATCCGCCGCGGTGGAGAAAATCTGGCTTTTGCGGGTGGGGATGGTTGTGTTTCTTGCAATAAGCGGAGTCATCACGCCGCCGAGTGTCTCGATACCCAGCGATAGCGGCGTTACGTCCAAAAGCAATACGTCTTTGACATCGCCGCCCAAAATGCCGCCCTGAATCGCAGCGCCAACGGCAACCGCTTCATCGGGATTTACGCCGCGGTTGGGCTCTTTTTTAAACAGGTCTTTGACAATATGCTGCACGGCTGGAATGCGGGTTGAGCCGCCGACAAGTATTATCTCGTCAATTTGGTCTTCGGAAAGCCCCGCATCGGCAAGCGCTTTTTTGCACGGTTCTTTGGATCGTTCCAAAAGGTCAGAGACCATCTGCTCAAACTTCGCGCGTGTAAGGCTTTTCTGCAAGTGCTTGGGTCCGCTCTGGTCGGCGGTGATAAAGGGAAGATTAATTTCGGTTGTCTGCATCGCCGAAAGCTCGATTTTTGCCTTCTCGGAAGCCTCGCGCAAACGCTGAAGCGCCATGCGATCCTGCCCCAAATCAATTCCGGTATCGTTTTTGAACTCCGCAATCAGCCATTCAAGGATTTTCAGGTCAAAATCGTCCCCGCCCAAGTGCGTGTCGCCGTTGGTGGACTTCACCTCAAAAACACCTTCGCCAAGCTCCAAAATCGAGATGTCAAATGTACCGCCGCCCAAATCGTACACGGCGATGGTTTTTTCCTTCTTTTGATCTTTGTTAAAGCCGAACGCAAGCGATGCGGCAGTCGGCTCGTTGATGATGCGCTTTACCTCAAGCCCTGCGATTTTACCCGCGTCTTTGGTCGCCTGCCGCTGGGCATCGTTAAAGTACGCCGGAACTGTTATGACCGCTTCGGTGACGGTTTCGCCAAGATAGTCTTCGGCGGTCTGTTTCATTTTCTGCAAAACAAACGCCGATATTTCCTGCGGTGAATACATCTTGCCGCCGATGTCAACGCGGACATCATCGCCCTGCTGTTTGACGTGGTAGGGAACGCGCCGCATTTCGTTTGCAACTTCTGAATAACGTCTGCCCATAAACCGCTTTATAGAAAAAACAGTGTTTTCGGGGTTTGTGATCATCTGGTTTTTTGCCGGCTGTCCGGTGATGCGGTCGCCCTTGCTGGTAAAGCCGACGATGGACGGGGTTGTTCTCCCCCCTTCGGCGCTCTGGATGACTACAGGTTCGCCCCCTTCGAGGACTGCCACACATGAATTAGTTGTGCCTAAATCGATACCAATTATTTTGCCCATATAAGACTCCTTACCAATACTTTAAGTATACAAAATTTGCTTTTTATGTCCAAGCCTGCCCCGCAAATCATGATGCGCCGCCTGCTTCGGGCGCTTTTTCCCCTTCTTCAGGCATTAGCACCTTCACTTTCGCGAACCTGATCACTCGATCTTTTAAGAGATAGCCTTTCACATAATCTTCTTTAACAACCGGTTCAGAAATTCCTGCCGTTTTTTCCATTTGTATCGCCTCGTGGCGGTTGGGGTCAAAAACCTCACCCTGCGAGTTAAAGGGCTTAAGCCCCCACTTGTTTTCCAAAAGCGAGGCGAGCTGCTTTGAAATCATGGCGATGCCCTCGTAAAAACTTGCGAAATCCGAAGATGTCTCGGCGGATTTTACGGCGCGCTCAAAATCGTCAAGCACCGGCAGAATGTCCACGATTAGGCTTTGGTTGGCAAATTCAGTCAACTCCTGCTTTTCACGGTTCACGCGCTTGCGGAAGTTTTCAAAGTCCGCCGCTTTCCGCAAATATTGATCGTTAAGCTCCGCAAGCTTTGTTGCAAGTTCAAAAGTGACGCTATTTTGCCCGTCTTCCGCCGCTTCAGTTCCCGCTTCACTTGCCGCATCCGGATCAGGCGGGCTATCGGCGGCATTTTCCGCTTCGGCGTTTGCGGCTGATTTAACGGAAGCTTTTGCTTCCGCCTCCTCTTCAGAGTTTTGCAAGCCCGGCTGCGGTTCAGTATTTCCATGCTTGCTATTATGTTTAGACATGAGACTTCCTGTACTATAGGTGTTTTTGTCGCACTTACCCCCAACCACTAATTTTGGGATAGCACCTATGTATAAAATACTTAATTTTTTGATAAAGATCAAGCTTCGGCGTTGCTAAAATAATGGCGAACGTACAAAGAGTTTTGACATATTTGGATTTACGATATAAAATTGTATTGGGGGTATCAATATGGCTCAAAAAAATGATATATCAAAAACCAGCAGCCGCTTGATTGGCGCTGTCGTTCCCTTGGGTGCCCTGAAAACAGAAAAAAGTATAGGCGTTGGGGAGTTCCCTGACTTGGCCGATTTCGGCGCACTTTGCGCAAAAATGCATATTGGTCTTGTGCAATTGCTCCCCGTAAACGATACCGGTTACCAAAGTTCGCCGTACAGCGCGCTCACCGCGTTCGCCCTCAATCCGCTGTACCTCCGCATTGGTGATTTAAGTGAGGCTGTGGGAAGCCAAAAAGCCATTCATGCGATAAAAAAAGAGTTTGACTCATTCGCGCGTTTTCCGTATGGCGCGTTGCTTGGTGCGAAAATGAACCTTTTGAGGGATATTTACCGCGAAAACAGCAGAAAAATAGCAGGAGATGACAGTTTAAGTTCATGGATAAACGAAAACTCCTGGGTAAAACAGTATGCGGTGTTTCGCAGGCTGAAAGAAACCAACGGAGAGAAATCCTGGCTTGAATGGAGCGAATACCGAAATCCGCAGGCAGCCGAGATCGCCGAACTTTGGGATAATCCTTCTTTTAAGGAAGATCACCTTTTTTGGGCGTGGATTCAGAAGGCGCTGGACAGGCAATTTTCCGCCGCAGCCGCAAGCCTTGAGGCGCAGGGCATCATCCTCAAAGGCGACCTTCCCATCCTAATGAACGATGATTCCTGCGATGTCTGGGCAAACCCGGAAATTTTCGACATGGGTTTTTCCGCCGGCGCTCCGCCTGACATGTACAGCCCCGAAGGTCAAAACTGGGGCTTCCCAATTTATAACTGGAAGGCGCAAGAAAAGGACGATTACGCTTGGTGGAAAGCCAGGCTTAAAGCGGCGGAAAAATATTACCACGCATACCGCATCGATCACGTTTTGGGTTTTTTCAGAATTTGGGCATCAAAACGCGATGAATATTCTGCGGTGCTTGGCAGGTATATTTCAAGTCTTCCGGTCACAGCCGGCGGTTTTCAGGAATTGGGCTTTGACGAAGGGCGCATCCGCTGGATAAGCGAAAGCCACGTCCTTACCGGGGAAGTTTGGGATGCTTTGCGAGAGGATTGGGGCGGGCACTTTTCTGAAGATGATGTAGCCGCCGCCGCAAACAGGGTTTTTGACATGGCGCTTGACCGCATCGAAGGCGAGGAAATGTGGCTGTTTAAAAACCACATCAAAAGCGAGAAAGATATTAACGCGCTGGACATTCACCATGCGGCAAAGGCGTTTCTTGTCAAAGCGTGGGGGAACCGCATCTTCATTGAGCAGGAAAAGGGTGAGTTTTTCCCCGTTTGGTATTACCGTTTCAGCCGCGCTTACGCTTCATTATCCGAAGATGAGCGGGGAAACCTTGAAGCTTTGTTGAACCGGAACGGAATTGAGTCAGAAAAAATGTGGGAGGCGGAAGGGGAAAAGCTCCTTTCGATGCTCACTTCATCGTCTTCCATGCTTGCCTGCGCCGAAGACCTTGGAGCCGTTCCCGACTGCGTGCCGATAGTGCTTGAAAAACTGGGAATTCTTGGGCTTCGTGTTGTGCGCTGGCATAGGGAATGGGAGAAAAACGGGCAGCCTTATGTCCACTTTGGGGATTATCCGGAAAACTCTGTTTGCACGCCTGCGGTTCACGACAGTTCCTGCCTCCGCGAGTGGTGGGATCGCGAGGCGGATCAAAAGCAGTTCAGCACCTTTATCGGCGTTCCGTCCATGCCAAAAGTGTACAACCCAGGCGTTGCGCGTACCATTCTTTCAAAAGTCGCATCCGCCGCTTCACGTTTCCGCGTTTTTCAGATTCAGGATCTCATGCACCTTTCCACCCACTGGTACGCCGCTGATCCGGCGGCGGAGCGGGTTAACGTGCCGGGCACGGTCAACGATTTCAACTGGACATACCGCTTGCCCGCGACAATAGACGAAATAATGCAGGATGAAGAGCTTGTTCGTGCTGTTCAGGAACTGGCGGCGGTGGAACCTGCCGAGAAAAAGGCGAAAAAATAGCCGTGCAGGATATTCGCGATGATTAAGGAATCGGTGATTCCTTAATCATCGCGGCAAAGTATTTGTGCACGGTTGCGTCTTCGGTAAGTTCAGGGTGAAACGAAATGCCCAACTGGTTTTTCCACCGCACCGCTACAATGCGGCTGTCAACTTCCGCCAAAATAGATACGCCCTGTTTTACTTCCTTCACGTACGGCGCCCGGATAAACGTCATTGGAATGATACCTGAATCCGCGAACGCGCTTTCGGCATAAAAACTCCCAAGCTGCCTGCCGTATGCGTTTCTGCTCACTGTAACAGGCAGCGTTGCGAAGTGGGAATCCGGCTGGAGCTCAATGTTTTCTGCCAGAAGGATGAGCCCCGCGCAGGTTCCTAAAACCGGAATGCCTGAGGCAATTTTTTTGCGCAGCGGTTCCAGCAGATTTAATTCCCGAAGCAGCTTGCCCTGCACGGTGCTTTCTCCGCCGGGCAACACGAGTCCGTCAAAATGCCTGTTTAAATCTTCGGCCTTTCGGATTTCAAAACTCGCAATTCCCAGCGAATCAAATATCCGGCGGTGCTCAAGAAAAGCGCCCTGCAAGGCCAATACAGCTATGTTCATTTACCTCGTTCTGCCATGAGAAGTTCGATTTCCTGCTCGTTGATGCCGACCATTGCTTCGCCTAAATCTTCAGAAAGTTCGGCAATCAATTTCGCGTCATTGAAATTGGTAACGGCTTTGACGATTGCGGCTGCCCGCCGTGCGGGATTGCCTGACTTGAAAATACCTGATCCGACAAAAACGCCTTCCGCGCCCAATTGCATCATCAATGCGGCATCGGCGGGGGTGGCAACGCCGCCCGCGGCAAAGTTTACCACAGGGAGTTTTTTGTTTTCCGCCACATAACACGCCAGTTCAAAGGGAACGGCAAGAACTTTCGCGGCGTTGTAAAGCTCATCTTTCTGTAAAGAAGCGAGGGCGCGAATCTCGCCGCTGATTTTCCGCATATGCCTTACCGCTTGTATTATATCGCCGGTGCCCGGCTCGCCTTTTGTGCGGATCATCGCCGCACCTTCGTTAATGCGGCGCAATGCCTCGCCCAAATCCTTTGCCCCGCAAACAAACGGCACCTGAAACTCCCGCTTGTTTATATGGTAAACATCGTCCGCCGGAGAAAGCACCTCGCTCTCGTCGATGTAGTCAATCTCCAGCGCCTGCAAAATTTGCGCTTCCACAAAATGCCCGATGCGGACTTTTGCCATGACGGGGATTGAAACCGCGCTTTGTATTTCCTTTATGAGTTTAGGGTCGCTCATGCGCGACACTCCGCCGGCCGCCCGAATATCCGCCGGGATCCTTTCCAGCGCCATAACCGCACACGCTCCAGCCTCTTGCGCTATCTTAGCCTGTTCCTGCGTGGATACGTCCATTATCACGCCGCCTTTGAGCATCTGGGCAAGATTTTTGTTGAGTTCATATCTGTTTTCTTTCATGTTCTGCCTCACGATTCTTGGAAAAGTGTACGGTATCATGCGTTAATTTGAGGTCTTTGTCAAGTATCCGTAGTTTCAGGCTTTGAAAAACAAGACTTGAACCGGCTTAAACTTTAAACATGGAAACAGACTGCACCAAAGATGAAATATTATCCTTGGTTTTGCCGGTAAGGTCGTTGACCGTATTTACCGCCCTGTTCACCTGTTCAGCACCAACTGCCATCTCATTCATTCCGTCTGTTATTTCATACGTCAGTTTTTCAAGGTTCCTTGATTCCACGATAACTTCTTTGCTGCCTTCAAGCATTTCCACAGACCCGGCCTTCACCTGCTGGGTTACATTGCTCACCTGACCTGATGATTTGAGTATCTGCTTGCTTCCGTGGTTCTGCTCGTCCATGGCGTTGCGGATATTTTCTTCCTGTTCCGCAACAGTTTTCACGCCCTGATCTATCACTTCAAATCTGCTTAGAACTCTTTCAGTCGAACGGGTGATCTTTTCAATTGATTCCTTCATTTTTTTCAAAACATCCCCGATGGTCTTGGACTGCTCACCGGAACTTTCCGCCAGCTTGCGTATCTCATCGGCGACAACCGAAAAGCCTTTGCCTGTGTCTCCGGCATGGGCTGCCTCAATTGCGGCGTTCATGGAAAGCAGATTTGTCTGGCTGGCGATATTCTCCATTACCGCGTTGATTTCCATAAGCCCTTCGGACTCTTTGGCAATTTCCTGTATATTAGAGGCAACTTCCTGCAGACTGCTCTTGCCTGTTTCCGCCGATTCCTGCAGCTGCTTCACATTCGCGGCATTTTTT
>JAIRQD010000180.1:0-7574 GCA_031256655.1 Treponema sp. | reverse complement strand
ATGAAGCACGCTCCTTTCCAGCGCCCTTTGACAGTTGGGAGCAGTTTGAAGCGGCAAACAGGATTCCCCCAAGTGAGTACCTCATGCCGTATAACCAATGGCGTATGTCTGTAGGTGTTGGTTCAGGTTACCGCTGGTCAACGCCTTTCGGGAACTTAGGACTTGGCGGCGGCTTTCGCGTGGGTATGACGTTTAACAACTATGACAGTTTCCGCTACACCCCGTTCGATCCGCTTTTACGGGAGCGAAATAACCAGTGGACACCAGCCACTTCAATTTGGACTAACATTTCTCTGGATCAGCGCGACATATTTTTCGATCCGACCAGAGGTTATTACATAGCGCAGCGCATAGGCTTTTTCGGCATTCTGCCTGTGGAGCAGGAACACTTCATAAGAACGGATACCAGAGCGCAGTGGTTTCACACGCTTTTTGACATTGCCGTTACCGATAACTGGAATTTCAGGGCAGTTTTCGGCGTTCACACCGGGCTTTCCTTCATCTTCCCGCAGCCCGGTCAAAGAGGGGAAAGCGGGCCTTCCATCGCGGAAGCCAACAGGCTTGCCGTGGACGGAATGTTCGTCGGGCGCGGCTGGACAGGTGAGTTCAGCCGCAAAGGACTTGCACTTTGGGAAAACTGGGCTGAAATCCGTATCCCCTTAGCGCCAGGCATTATCGCGTGGGACTTTTTCTTTGATGCCGCGGGCATTAAGCCCACTCCAGGCGACCTGTTTACCAATTTTATGGGCAATGACGGAAGCTTAGGGGGAAGTGATACTTTTTTTATGCGGTTCAGTATGGGCGGCGGTTTCCGCTTTACCATCCCCCAGTTCCCGCTTAGATTCAGCCTTGCGCAGCGCTTTTTGATACGTGACGGTCAGGTTGAATGGCAAAGCGGCGCTATAGGCCCGGCGCACGGCAGATGGGGGCTTGATTTTGTCATCTCTTTTGCGTTAGCAATGTTCTAATACAAGTGAATTTTTTTAGGGGGATTTCTGACATGAAAAAAAGGGTTCTTTTTGTTGCACTTTGTTTTGGGATTGGCGTTTTTGCACACGCGCAGCAGATCACGCGCTTTGCGGTTGTCGATTTGCCTCAAGTTTACATGGCGTTTTTCAGCGAATCAAGGGCTGTGCGCGATTTTGAGGCGCAAAGCGCCCGTGTGCAGGCTGACATAGACAGGATGACGGCTGAAATTCAGACTCTGCGCGTAAACATGGTAAACGCCCAGTCGCAGGGTAATCAGGAGCACGCTTTTGCGCTGCAAACTGAAATTAACCGGCGCTCGGATTTTTTAAGAGAATTCCATAGGACGCGAACCGCCGAATTGCAGGCGCAAATGGTGCGTTTAAGCCAATCAGACTCCTTTTTGAACCAGGTGTTTGATGAAATTCGCTCCATTGCCGAAAGCGAGGGTTTCAGCATGGTGTTAAACCTGCACGATAACAACGGGATTGTCTGGTTCAGCCCCACTGTGGACATAACGCAGCGTCTTATCACCAATCTTTTGGCAAGCGCCCGACGTTAGCCGGTTTCGCACTGCAGAATACCGCTGTAGCCGCTGGTGGCTATACCAAAGAATTAACCCCGATGATGGAGCAATACAAACGGATTAAGCGCCAGCATCAGGGGGAGGTTCTTTTTTTTAGACTTGGCGACTTTTACGAAATGTTTTTTGAGGATGCGGTGGAAGTATCCTCCCTGCTTAACCTCACCCTCACTCAACGCACAGGCATCCCCATGTGCGGTATCCCTTACCACGCTTCCCGCTCCTACATTGCGCGCCTTTTGCGGCTTGGAAAAAAAGTCGCCGTCTGCGAGCAGGTGGCTGAAAGCGGCAAGGGGAGCGGTCCCATGGAGCGAAAAGTCAGCGAAGTTATAACACCTGGGACTGCCGTTGATGAGGATTTTTTAGAAAAGGGAACTTCCAATTACCTTGCCTGTCTCACTCGTTCTTCGCACTTTTTTTCTTTTTCCTATATCGACTTGTCAACAGGCGATTTTTCTGCCACTTCTTTTCCGGGCGACAGCGCTGCCGAACGATTGCGTCAGGAGCTTGAGCGTATACAGGCAAGGGAAATGATTGTTCAGGAGTCAATACTGAATGAGTATCCGGCACTTGCGATGGCGGTGAGCGAGCGCGCAAGTTTGGTGGTAAACCGTTGGGCGGATTGGCTTTTTGACAGCGACAGGAGTTTCAGGCAGCTTCAAAAGCAGTTTGGGCTTGAGCGCCTTAAAGCTTTCGGCATAACAGAAAGCTCACACGAAATTATGAGTTCAGGCGCGCTTATCGATTATCTAAACGAAACTTCAGGCGCGCTTTTACCCCATGTGCGGTTTCTGAAAGTTTACAATGATAGTGAGTTTGTAGGAATTGATGAATCAACACAGCGCAATTTGGAGCTTGTAAGAAATCTTTCTGACGGTGAAAAACGTTTTACCCTTTTTGAAGTGCTTGATCACACACAAACGTCTATGGGAAGGCGGCTTTTAAAAAGCAGGATATTGAGTCCTTTGCGGCAGGAAGACCTTATAAACAGGCGCCTTAACATGGTTCAATTATTTTACAGGGCACAGGAAAAACTCAACAATATGCGGGAGCTGCTTGGCAAAACCCCCGATCTCCAGAGGCTTTCTTCCCGCCTTGCCCTTGACAAAGCGCACGGCAAGGACATGGCGGCTATTAAAAGCGCCCTTAATTATTTTGAACAAATTGAAACCCTGATTACTCCGTCAGGCTTTTCTTTTGAGTCTTTTGAGGCTGCGGCGCTGGAAGAAAAAAGTATCGCCGGTTTAATTAACCTAAAGGAATTGCTTGAAAACTCCATTGCAGAAGACCCTTCAGTTTTGTTGACTGAAGGCAACCTTATTAAAAACGGTTACAGCGGCGAACTTGACGGTTTAAAAAAACTGCGCGACAACGGCAGAAAGCTTTTGGAAGATTACCTGGAAGAAGAACGAAATATTACAGGTCTTTCTTCTTTAAAAATTAAATACAACAGGCTTATTGGATATTTTTTTGAAGTGCCAAACGCGCATCTTTCAAAAGTGCCTTCCCATTTCAGAAGGCGGCAGGGTTTGGCACAGGGCGAGAGATTTTCCACCGACCGCCTTGCCCAACTGGAGTCTGATATAAACGGCGCTTTGGATAAAATTGTTGAACTTGAAAAAGAACTTTTTTTGAAGGTGCGCAATCACGCGAAAGTGATGTTAAGCGAACTAACCTCTGCCGCGGTACGTATCGCAGAAATTGATGTTGCCCAGTCCTTGGCAAAAGCCGCGACTGTGTACGCATGGCGGCGGGCGGAAATTGATAATGAGAACCGCACCAGCATCGCCGAAGGCCGCCACCCGGTTGTTGAAGCACATATACCCAGAGGGCTTTTTATTCCAAACGATTTGGAACTTGACGCAAGAGAAACGGCAGTTGACTGTGTAACTGGCGGTGAGGAGAAGATTGCGTTTGCGCTTATAACAGGACCGAACATGGCAGGCAAATCCACGTATCTGCGCCAGGCGGCTTTGATAACACTGATGGCGCAGGCAGGCAGTTTTGTTCCAGCCGCCGCCGCCCGTTTAGGAATTGTTGACCGGATTTACTGTAGAGTGGGCGCTTCGGATAACCTTGCGCGGGGTGAATCGACCTTTTTGGTGGAAATGAATGAGACAGCCTATATTTTGCACACCGCAACCGAAAAAAGCCTGGTTATTATGGACGAAGTCGGCAGGGGCACAGGAACAGAAGACGGTCTTTCCATCGCCCAGGCAGTTTGTGAGGAGTTACTGGAAAACATACGCTGCCGCACGCTTTTTGCGACCCACTACCGCGATCTTTCGCGCATCGATCATCCGCGCAAGGCAAATCGCTGTATGGATGTGCAGGAGCGTGATGGAGAAATTGTGTTTTTGCGAAAACTGCGCGAAGGACCTGCCGCCCAATCGTACGGGATTCACGTTGCGTCTTTGGCGGGATTAAGCGAGCGCGTAATTAAGCGCGCGGAAGAAATCATGAAGACTTTTTCCCTTGAGCCAACAACGCGCGGTAAAATACTTGCGCAAAAAACTTCCGCTATCTTTTTGCCGCCGCCGCAAAACGAATGGGAAGCAAAAATAATCAATGAGCTCAAAGACGCGGAAGGCGATGAACTGTCGCCGCTTGAAGCGTTAAACCTTATTCACCGCTGGAAAAAGCTCCTTGAAAGCAAGGTTTCCCCAAAATCGCCAAAACCGCAAAAACTTTCAAAGCGGCAAGGCGAAGGGGGAAAAGCCGAAGGTTCTTCGCTTTTTGATTTTTTGTCCGATTGACGCGATAGTGCCCTGTCGATAAAATCACTCCCAGCGTTTGCGGTTGCGTATTCGCAGGCGGTAAAGCGGGGAGTTTCATGTTTGTATTAAAATTCGGCGGCAGTTCGGTGGGAACTCATGCCGCAATAGAAAACGTCGTAAGGATTTTAAAAGACCCCAGGCGGCACAAAAAAGTCGCTTTGGTTGTTGTATCGGCTTTTTCAGGCGTCACTGATGGGCTTATCGAAATGAGCCGTCTTGCCTCGCACGGGGATTCTTCGTACATGGAAGCGGCGCTGGCTTTGAAAAAGCGGCACGAGGAAGCCGCAGTATACTTCCTGACAGGCGACTCTTTAACTCTTGCGATGCATACGATAAAAGCGCATTACGATGAACTGCTCCGCGTTCTTGACGGGGTTTCTGTATTGCGCGAGTTTTCCCCCCGAAGCCGCGATTTGGTGATGAGCTTCGGCGAGCGCTTTTCCGCTTCGCTTATCGCCCCGATTTTGAGTTCTCAAGGGCTTCCCGCCATTTACCTTGACAGCCGTCTGGTCGTAAAAACAGACGACCAATTCGGCAAGGCGGCAGTCAGCGAAGGCGAAACCTTCAAGCAAATCTTGTCGTGGTTTGAAACAACAACGGGAGTCAAAGACCGCAGCGTCCTGCCGGTCGCAACAGGCTTTATAGGCTCGGCTCCGGACGGCTCAACGACAACACTTGGCAGGGGAGGATCCGATCTCTCCGTGGCGGTTTTTGGCGCGGCGCTTGATGTTGAAGAAATCGAGATATGGACGGATGTTGACGGAATACTTACCACCGATCCGCGCCATGTGAAAAACGCCTTTCCCATAAAAAGCATTTCTTATGAAGAGGCAATGGAACTTTCCCATTTCGGCGCGAAGGTCATTTATCCGCCCACCATCAAACCGGCTTTGGCAAAGGGCATTCCCATACGGATTAAAAACACCTTTAATCCTGAAAGTGAAGGAACGCTCATTGTCAACAAAGCCGAGCAAAGCCCGTACCCCATACGCGGCATTTCTTCCATGAGCCATGTAGCGCTTGTAAGGGTGCAAGGCTCTGCTATGGTGGGAGCCACCGGTTTTTCTTCCCGGCTTTTCGGAGCCCTCGCCCTGCGTAAAATAAGCGTGATTCTTATAACGCAGAGTTCCAGCGAGTATTCCATCTGCCTTGCCGTTCTTCCATCTGATGTAAGCGGCGCGGAACAGGCAATTTATGAAGAGTTTGCCAAAGAAATAGCACAGGGGGTTATTGATCCGCCTGCAACAGAAAAAAACCTTTCAATTGTCGCCGTTGTTGGTTCAAAAATGAAAAGCACCCCGGGTGTTTCAGGCAAGGTTTTCCACGCGCTGGGCAGGAACGGCATCAATATCGTTGCAATTTCGCAAGGTTCTTCAGAGATTAATATTTCAGCGGTAATTTCGTTTCAGGACGAAGGCAAAGCGTTAAACGCAATACATGAGGCGTTTTTCCATTCGCGGGTTAGATCGCTTAACCTTTTCCTAATCGGCACCGGGCATATCGGAAATACGCTTCTGGAACAGATTGCGAAACAGCAGCAAGATCTTGAGACAAAACACAAAATCAGAATTAACCTTGTTGCCGCCGCCGATTCGCGCCGCGCGATTTTTTGCCCGAAAGGGCTTGACCCGGCTACGGTAAAACAGATGCTAAAATCCGAAAGCTCCGCCGCCGAACTTGGCGTTGAAGAAGTTTTCCCGCTGGAACTTCCGCAATTTATCGAAAAAATGAAGGCGATGAACCTTCCCAATTCCGCTTTCTGCGATTGCACGGCAAATGATGATGTTTCCTCGATTTATGAGCCGATTCTCAGAGCGTCAATTCCCGTAATAACGCCAAACAAGCGTTCTAACTCGTTATCTTTTGAGTACTACAAAACCCTGCGCGAGATTTCGCAGGGCAGGGGAGTTCCGTATCTTTACGAAACCACCGTTTGTGCAGGGCTTCCGGTTATTTCCACGATACGTGATTTGAACTTGGCAGGAGATACAGTGCGGCGCATTGAGGCTGTTCTTTCGGGAACGCTTAGTTTTATCTTTAACAACTTCGACGGAAGTAAGCCGTTTTCCGCCCTTGTGAAGGATGCAAAAGCAAGGGGTTACACAGAGCCTGATCCGCGCGATGACCTGAACGCCAAAGACGCGGCGCGCAAGGCGCTTATCCTTGCGCGGGAGTGCGGTATGCAGCTTGAGTTCCCGGATGTGCAGATTGACCCGATTATACCGGCCGCCTGTTTCCATGCCGAAACAGTGCATGCGTTTTTTGACGAGCTGGAAAAATGTGACGAGGATTTTGAGCTGCGGCGAAAGAAAGCCGCCGATGAAGGGAAAGCGTTGCGCTATGTGGCGGTTATCGAAGATAACTCGGTAAAACTTTCACTGAAAGAGGAACCTTTTGGCAGTCCGTTTTTGACGCTCAAGGACGCGGATAATATTGTTGTAATCACCACCGATCGCTATTCCGCTTTGCCTATTGTGATTAAGGGTCCGGGTGCCGGTGCTCAAGTAACAGCAGGCGGTGTTTTTGCGGACATCATAAGAATTGCCAGACCGCTGGTATAAAGTGAAGGTTATTATGCCACTTGCAAACGCGATTAACGAGGCTCTTTCTTCCCAGGAAAATATTCGCAGGCTTTTTGAAGAAGGGGCAATGCTTAAAAAGCAGTACGGAGCCGCCAATGTCTTTGATTTTTCAATAGGAAACCCGGATGTGCCTCCCCCGCCTGATTTTTACCGGGTTTTGGCAGAGATTGCGGCAGAAAACAAAGAGGGCATACATGGTTATATGCCGAACGCGGGTTTGGCTGATGTCCGTGCGATTTTGGCAAAAAGAATATCAGAGGAACAGCGCATAACCGTTGACGCTTCCTGCGTTGCCATGTGCTGCGGCGCTGCGGGCGGGCTTAACGTGCTTTTTAAGTCTATCTTAAACCCGCACGATGAAATAGTCGTTTCCCGCCCTTACTTTATGGAATACCGCCCGTATGCGGCAAATTACGGCGGAAGCATTATTGAAGCGGATTCGCTTCCTGATTTTGGCCTTGATGTCAACGCTATTGCCGCTAAGCTTTCCCCAAAAACCGCCGCCGTAATTGTAAACTCCCCGCATAATCCCACAGGCCGGATGTATCCAAGTGAGTCTCTTGCCGCTTTGTCGAAGGCGCTTTCTGAACACGGGAAAAAATGCGGGCGTTACCCGTATCTTATTTTTGATGAGCCATACCGCGAGATAACGTATGACGGTGTTGA
>JAIRQD010000103.1:0-3767 GCA_031256655.1 Treponema sp. | reverse complement strand
CGCTCACTTGAGCAGGGAGCGTCAAGGAGGACTGCGTCAAACCGCTTGTGCTCGCTAGGCCTCCCGCCCTGAACACCGGAATCAAAACCTGAAACCGTTACCCTCCGCCGTAATTCAGCGCCAAGATATTCATCCAATACATTGGACAGCCGCCGCCGCCTTTCGGCAGAAAGCTCGTTTGCCAAAAGTGTGGCTGCATCGCCCATACGGGAAGCCAATACAAGGCTTTTTCCGCCCGGCGCGGCGCAGGCATCAAGTATCACTCCCCCGGCATTTAAGCGCAGGGAAGATGCCGCCAAAACCGAAGCATGATCCATCATGTACGGTTTAGCCAGCCCCTGCGCGTAGGGAACCGGCACGGCGGGCAAAAGCAGGCTCTCCTGAAGCGCCGCCCAGCGGCTGCCCCACAGTTTCAGGTAATATTCCTCAAAAGCCCGATTTTCTTTCATGGTTTGTATGAGTAAGGTACAATATTTTTCGCAAACATAAAACTATCAAAAAAGGATGCCAGCCATGTCGCATAATCCTTCCCCACTCCCCATATAGCCGCCCCACAAAAAACCCAATACAATAAGCGCCATGGAAACCATAATTCTCGCATCTTCCTCCCCAAGACGGGTCGAATACTTTAAGCTCCTTGGTCTACCCTTCGTCTGCGTGCCGTCACTTGCGGATGAAACACTCACCACGCACATGGACGGCAAGGCGGCGGCAGAGGAGCTTGCCGTGCGGAAAATAAGGAGCGTCCTGGCTCGTTATGAAAACGCCGCGGCTGATACTGAAAAGCCGTTATGGATATGTGGGGCGGATACGGTTATCGAGTTTGAGGGGAAACTGTACGGCAAGCCGCTTGACCGCCCGGATGCCCAGCGTATGCTAAAAACCCTGCAAGGGAAAACCCACCACGTGATAAGCGCAGTCGCGCTGTACAGCGCACGTTCGGGAATCATCGACTCCCGCCCGGTTTCAAGCCTTGTCACCTTTGCGCTCCTGACCGAGGGGGAAATCAGGTGGTATCTGGAAAGTGGTGAGTGGCAGGATGCGGCTGGCGCGTACAAGATTCAGGGGCTTGCCTCCTGTTTTATTTCAGGCATACAAGGCTCATACTCATCTGTCGTGGGGTTGCCTTTGAGGGAATTTTATGTCATGCTAAGGGACAATGGCTACCCGTACGGGGGCTAAATTTCCGCCGCCACTTGACTGGCGGTGAGATACAGGGACGGCGTCCGGCGCACAAAAGCAGTGCCGGAACAGGGAGGATACTTTGGCGGTAGTTACCATGAAAAGCCTGCTCGAATCAGGCGTACACTTTGGTCATCAGGTAAAACGCTGGGATCCGCGGATGAAAAAATTTATATTCGCGGAGCGAAATGGGATTCACATTATTGATCTTCAAAAAACCATCCAGGCGATCAAAGACGCCTACGATGCGGTGCGGAAAGTTACCTCCGCCGGCAAAACGGTTCTCTTTGTGGGAACCAAAAAGCAGGCGCAGCAGGCGGTGCAGAAAGAGGCCGAACGGTGCGGAATGTTTTATGTAAATAACCGCTGGCTCGGCGGAATGCTTACCAACTTTTACACCATCAAAAAATCGCTTTTGCGCCTGAAAAAGCTTGAAAAAATGGAAGTGGACGGCACTTTCGAAAACCTCACCAAAAAAGAGATCGCCGGTCTTGCCAAAGAGCGCTCCAAGCTCCAGAAAAACCTCGGCGGCATCAAAGAGATGAAAGACCTTCCGGGCGTTCTTTTCATCATCGACACAAGAAAAGAAGACATCGCTGTTGCCGAAGCCAAGCGCATGGGCATTCCCATAGTGGCGGTTGTGGACACCAACTGCAACCCTGACGGCATCGACTACCCGATTCCAGGAAACGATGACGCGATTCGCGCGATCACTCTTTTCACACAAATCATCGCCAATGCGGTGGTGGAAGCCGACAACGAAGTCGGTCTGCGCATCATTGAAAGCCTTGATACCGATGAGGAAGATATGGAAGGGCTTATGACTGATGCCTCCATGAAAGAAGAGGACAGGGAAATTGATATCGCCTCCTACACCGGCGAGGAGCAGAGCACGAGAGCCGAAACCGAAGAAACGTCTGATGACGAAGACGACGACTTGCCGGTTGATATTGACAAAGCATACGGCGAAGATGCCTGATTTTCTAAGGAGAGTATGATGTCTGCTATAAGCGCTAACGATGTGAAAACCCTTCGGGAAAAAACCGGAGCGGGCATGATGGAATGCAAAAACGCCCTTGTCGAAGCAGACGGGGATTTTGCCAAAGCCGAAAAATTGCTTAAAGAAAAAGGGCTTGCGGCGGTGGAAAACCGCTCAGGCAGGGCGACAACGGAGGGAAAAGTCTTCGTCAAGGTTTCAGGTGATACTGCGGCTTTGGTGGAACTGGCAAGCGAAACGGACTTTGTGGCGAAAAACCCTGAGTTTATCGATCTTGGCACCCGCATCGTCGAAAAAGTTTTGGAAAAAGGCTGCAACGAGCCGAACGAGGAACTTAACGGCATGGTGACAGACCTTGCCGCCAAAATCCGGGAAAACATGAGCCTAAAACGGGTGAAAACCGTAAAAGCCGCCCCCGGTGAATACCTTACCAGTTACATTCACGGCGAGGGAACCATCGGCGTTGTTGTGAAACTCTCCTCCGACAAAGCCGAAGCGCTAACAAACGAGGAAGTGAAGGCGTTTGCGTTCAGCATCGCCTTGCATGTTGCGGCGTTTAACCCGATGGCACTCGATCAGAGCAAAGTTGATCAGGGCTGGCTTAAAGAGCAGGAGGGGATTTTCCGCAAGCAGATGGAACAGGACGAAAATATGCAGGGCAAGCCCGCCAACGTCCTTGAAAACATCCTCAAAGGTAAGGTGAGCAAGTTCCTTAAAGAGATTTGCCTTATGGATCAAGGCTACGTTAAAGATGAGAAAATGACGGTTGCCGCCGCTGTTGCGGATGCCGGCAAAAAGGCGGGCGCGGCGCTTTCAGTCGCCGATTTTGTGTATTTCAGGGTGGGCGGCTAAGTATGGTGGAAACTATATCAGCCGCAGAAGACCGCATGAAAAAAGCGCTCTCAAGCCTCAAGGACACGTTTTCGACCTTGAGGACGGGCAGAGCGTCCGCCGCCCTTTTCGACAAAATCCGGGTGGATGCTTACGGGGAAAAATCGCCGCTGAATCAGTTGGCGAACATTTCCGTGCCGGAAGCCCGCCTTATAGTCATACAGCCGTGGGATAAGGCGCATATCGGCGAAATCGAAAAGGCCATCCGCACTTCGGAGTTGTCGCTTAACCCCTCCAACGACGGTAAGGTTATCCGCATCGCCATCCCGCCCCTCACCGAAGAGCGGCGCAAGGATCTCGCAAAGCAGGCGAAAAACCATGCCGAACAGAGCCGTGTAGCCGTCCGCAACATCAGGCGGGACGGCAACGACGAACTAAAGAAGCTCCTTAAAGACAGCAAAATCACGGAGGATGAGGAAAGCAAATCATCAGATGAACTCCAGAAATTAACCGACTCCTACATCGTAAAAGTCAACCAGACTCTTGAGGAGAAGGAAAAGGAGATAATGGAAGTTTGACGGAGCAGGCAGGTCTTAGTCAAACGAGTTTACCTAAGGCTCGCTTGCGCCACATCGGCATCATCATGGACGGTAACGGGCGCTGGGCAAAGCGGCAGCGTCGGCTTCGTACGCAGGGGCATCTTGAGGGCATGGTGGCGGCGAAGCGTGTGGTCAAGGCCGCAAGCGACTTAGGCGTT
>JAIRQD010000214.1:0-14658 GCA_031256655.1 Treponema sp. | reverse complement strand
TGTGCAAACTGTGAAAAAAATCAGCGACAATGCTGAGAACAACATCGCCACGCTTTTGGAAAGCAGGCAGATTAGCTACATTATCTCGACTTCCGAAAAAGGCAGAGACCCTGCGGCTGACAGCGTGAAAATCCGCAGGCGGGCGGTATTGCTGGGCAGTCCGTGCCTCACTTCGATTGACACGGCAAACGCCGTTGCCGACAGCCTCCTGTCCGGTTACAGCGAAATAAACACAGAACTGGTTGACATCAACCAGATGCGATCTGAACGCATTAAACTGCCGTTTACAAAAATGCACGGGTGCAGCAACGATCACATTTACATCAACTGCTTTGACCTCGCCATCAATTCACCGGAATCGCTTACAGCACTGTTGGCAGACAGGCACGCTGGTATTGGCGGGGACGGCGTTGTATTGATTTTGCGCTCTGACTGCGCAGATGCAAAACTGCGCATTTTCGACCTTGACGGGAGCGAGGACACTGTCGGCGGAAACGCCCTAAGATGCGCCGCAAAATATCTGTATGACAACGGCATAGTGAAAAAACGCCAGATGAAAATACAGACCTTAAGCGGCGTGCGGGATCTCACGCTTTACACGAGGGACGGGCTTGTGTCATCGGTCAAGGTTGATATGGGCAAAGCCGAATTGCGCCCCGAAAAAATACCTGTGAAACTGGAAGGTGAAAGCGTTGTTGCGCGGCCGGTAACGATTGGCGGCAAAGAGTACGCAATAACCTGCGTTTCCATGAGCAACCCGCACGCTGTCGTGTTCTGCGACCATCTGGACACTCTTGACCTGCGATCAATAGGACCGCAGTTTGAAAAGGACGCGCTGTTTCCTGACCGCGTAAACACGGAGTTTGTGGAGGTGATGGCCAGAAACCACCTGAAGATGCGCGTGTGGGAACGCGGTTCAGGCGAAACGCAAGCCTGCGGCACAGGCGCCTGCGCCGCTGTTGTAGCGGCTGTGTTAAACGGCCACTGCGACAAAGGCATAGACATCAAGGTGCAGCTTTTGGGCGGCGACCTTTTCATTAACTACACCGGTGAGACTGTTTATATGTCAGGCGATTGTGTGAAAGTTTTTGACGGGGTTGTAGAGATTTAGTTGTTGACGCTATAGGCTTTTGAAAGGCTGCTTCAGAACAAGTTTTGGAGCAGCCTTTTTTTGTTGGTTTTTATTTCCCTCTAGAAAACATAGCTGATTTTGGACTCGTCAAAAAAACCTCTGGGTCTTGGGCTTTCGTCAGGAGTTCCAAGGGCTATAACGCAAAACGGGATTTTTGGTTCGCTGATACTGAAGATTCTGCGAAAATGGGCGACAAGTTCATCGCTCGGATAGACAGCGCACCAGCAGGCGCCCAGCTCCCGGGAAACAGTTTCCAGTAGTATATTTTGCGCGGCGGCGGCGCAGTCTTGCGGGAAAAAAACTGCGGCTTTGCCGGTTTGCGGTACTGCCACAATGACAATTGCGGCAGTGGCTGTTTTGCACATTTTACCATACGGATGGATTTCCGCGATTTCATCAAGGATTTCGCGCTTTGTGATCGCGATAAATTCCCATTGACGACTGTTATGGGCCGATGGCGCCATCATACCGGCTCCAATAATCGACTTGAGTTGTTCTGTTGAAACGGGCTTGTCAGATTGATATTTTCTGATGCTGCGGCGCTTTTCGATTAATTCGTTCATTCTTCGCTATCCTTTGTATGGTTATAGTGTACTCATGCGCCCTTAGTCTTGCAACCCACCGTACTGCCGGTGCAACGTGATATTATTCATTTTTTAATCAACAGAAATTCTTCAAAAATTTTTCTTTTCCTTCCTTGACTTACGACATATATTGCACAAGAATTCTTAACAGGAGTAAAAAAAATGAAAATCGGCGTTAAATTGGTACTTATCATCACGTTGGCTAATCTGGTCTGCATCGGCGGCTTAACTGCAATTTCTCTTGCAATTACGTCGAATCAAATATCCAATCTGTCATACGAAAAAGCCGGAGCTCTCACCGAGGTTACCGCAAACCAGGTAAGAGCATACCTTGGAGGCCCCCTGGATGAAGTCAGGGCTCTCGCCTCAGTTCTGCTCAATATAGAAAGGGCTTTGCCCCCCATAGAGCGGAGGCCTATGGTCAATTATATGCTTCGCGCCATACTTGAACAGAACCCCACCTATATGGGCTCATGGGCAGTATTTGAGCCGGATGAACTTGACGGTCTGGACGCTTATTTTGCAAATACACCGGAAAGTGATGAAACAGGAAGGTTCATAAGCTACTTTACCCAGTTGGACGGCAATATAGAGTTTTTTGTATTGCACTCGTATGACGATCCGGGACCTGCCGGGGATTTTTATTTTACCTCTTTCAGGTCAGGCAGAGAAGCAATTGTTGAGCCATACGTTTACCCTATAGACGGCATACCGTTTCTGCTAACCAGCGTTACCGTCCCCCTAATTCGTGATGGCAGGGTAATCGGCGTTGTCGGCGTGGATGTTGAGCTGTCGTCAATACAGGATATGATGGCTGGGAACAGACCATTCGGAGACGGTTCTACAGGTATTTTCAGTAATCAGGGATTTATCCTTGCCCATCCTGACCCAACACGGCTTGGAGGGAATGTCGCGCAAACAGAAGGCGCTATGGTGGGAGAACACCTGGGCACCTTTATGAGCGCGATACGTAACGGCACTAATTTCTCCCAGAGGGTATTTTCGCCTGAGCATGATGCCTACATGATCCTCATTACTCGCCCGTTCACCGTTGGCAACAGCATTACACCCTGGACTGCGGCATCGATAATACCGGAAAGCACAGTGCTGGCACCGGTGCGCCGCATGGCTATGCTCTCCATTGTACTGGGTGTCGTCATCCTTGGAATCATAACTGTTATTATTCTTTTGGTAGCCCGTTCTATTACAGCTCCGCTTAAGTCTGTGGAGAAGGTTTTTGTGACCATTGGCGAAGGGGATTTTACTCCGATTCTTGAGGTTAAGAGCAAGGATGAAGTTGGGAACATAAGCCGTTCGCTGAATACCACGCTTGAAAAAGTCAGGAACCTCATTAAAATCATCAAAAATGAGGCATCGGAGCTTGACAACGTTGGGACAGACCTCGCGGCTAATATGCGTGATACCGCCACCGCGATAACACAGATCACATCCAATGTTCAAAACATCGAGGGGCGCGCCATAAACCAGAGCGCCAGCGTTGCTCAAACGAATGCCGCAATGGGGCAGATAACAACAAACATCACAAAACTGAACGACCATGTGGAAAAGCAGACCGCTTCTGTTTCACAATCTTCTTCCGCAGTTGAAGAAATGATTGCAAATGTTCAATCGGTAACTTCTACGCTTGGCAAGAACATGGAAAACGTGAACATCCTGACATCCGCTTCAGAAGTGGGGCGCAACGGGTTACAGGAAGTGGCAACAGACATTCAGGAGATAGCCCGCGAATCTGAAGGCTTGATGGAAATCAACGCTGTTATGGAAAACATCGCCAGTCAGACAAACCTGCTTTCGATGAACGCCGCCATAGAAGCCGCCCATGCAGGTGAAGCAGGAAAAGGCTTCGCGGTAGTTGCCGATGAGATCCGCAAGCTCGCGGAAAACTCAAGTGAGCAGTCAAAAACGATTAGCACTGTGTTGAAAAAAATAAAGGGCTCCATCGACAAGATCACCCGCTCAACAGAAAATGTTCTTGAAAAGTTTGAAGCCATTGACAAGAACATCAAAACAGTCGCGGATCAGGAACAAAACATCCGTAACGCCATGGAAGAGCAGGGGCACGGAAGCAAACAGATACTGGAAGCCATCGGAAGCCTTAACGAGATCACCCGCCATGTAAAGGTGGAATCAGAAGAAATGCGCGAAGGTTCCACTGAAGTTATCCAGGAAGGTAAAAACCTTGAGGTTATAACCAAGGAGATAACCGGCGGCATGAACGAGATGGCAACCGAAGCGGATCAAATCAACGCCGCGGTAACGCGTGTCAACGATTTAAGTGAAACAAACCACAAAAAAATCGGTGTATTGCTGGGCGAGGTTTCAAAGTTCAAAATAGAAAACTAAGGAAGCGCTGAACTTGCGCCCCCTTGACAGGCTTTCCAGCCCATGTTAGCATAAGGATGTATTTTCAGGGCGGGGTGTAACTCCCGACCGGCGGTAAAGCCCGCGACTCTGTGTTTTCGGCACAGACTGAACTGGTGAGATTCCAGTGCCGACGGTATAGTCCGGATGGAAGAAAATAAAACCTGTTTTGTGAATGGTTTTGGTTTCGGAAAACACGCCCTTAAGGACTTTGTCCTTGAGGGCTTTTTTTGTCTGCCCTGAATTGAACAACCACACTGGAAGGTGCTTGTGCAAGTTTCTGAAGCGGCCGGCAAAGAACAAAACTTCTCCCCCTTTGACCTTTCTTGCATGAAACGTGCGTTTGCCTTGGCAAAACGCGGGCAGGGCAAAACTTCCCCAAACCCAATGGTCGGCGCGGTTTTAGTCAAAGACCGCCGCATTATAGGTGAAGGCTGGCATCGCCGGCACGGGCAAGCCCACGCAGAGGTGGAAGCGGTTCAAGCGGCTTTGACAGCGGGTTATTCTCTGGCCGGGGCGGAACTTTACTGCACACTTGAGCCGTGCTGTTTTACCGCTTCCGATAAGCTGACTCCTCCCTGCACCGATTTAATCGTAAAAAACGGCATAAAGAAAATATACATTGCCAACCTTGACCCGAACAAAAAAGTCAGCGGGAAAGGCGTTGCAATGCTTGAAAAATCAGGCATTGAAGTTGTCACAGGGCTTAACTCCGAGTTAGGAGAAGAGCTGAATCGCGCCTTTTTTACCTTTCACCGCCTTGGGCGTCCTTATGTACACCTGAAACTGGCGCAAACGCTGGATGGCAAAATCGCCGCGCTTGACGGCAGTTCCCGCTGGATAAGCTGCGAAGCATCGCGGCGCATGGTGCACAGCCTTCGCGCCTGTTACGATGCGGTGCTGGTGGGCGGCGGAACCGCGCTTGCCGATGACCCGGAACTGACAGTACGGCTTGTTAAGGGGCGCAACCCAGCCCGCGTGGTTTTGGATTCCAGCTTGTCAATCAAAGAAACGGCGAAACTTTTTTCAAGACCACAACCTGAACCCGCCGGTGAAAGCCAAAAAAACCGATGCGTCCCTTTGGGAAAAACCATCATTATTCACAGTGATGACGCAAGCCCAAAAAAAGCTGAACAGTTGAAAGCCCTTGGTGCGTTGCTCATTCCGCTTCCAGTTAATACCGGGCAAAAGGCGAAAGCCAATATAGGCATTCCGGTTGCGGCGGCGTTGCAGGCTCTGGCGGAGCAGCGCGTACAGTCGGTGCTGGTTGAAGGCGGCGCTAGAGTGTTCAATTCTTTTTTACGGGAGGGGCTTTGGGATCGCCTTACTATTGTTATTGCCCCGCTTATTTTGGGCAGCGGAATGAACTCTGTTTCTGACCTCGGTTTAAATTCCATGAGTCAGGCAATTCGGTTTGAAAGCGGAACTTTTCGCCGCTTAGGAGCGCAGACGGTTTTTGAAGTTAATCGTGAGGAGGGTGTATGTTCACAGGAATAGTTGAAGAAGTTGGAACTGTCTCTGCGATAACACATGTATCAGGCAGGGCGCGTCTTGTGATTCAGGCTGAAAAAGTGCTTGAACAGACAAAGTACGGGGATTCAATTAACGTTGAGGGCGCGTGCCAAACAGTTGCGGAATTGAGCGCCAACACATTCACGGTTTTTACGCTCGCCGAAAGCCTTAAAAAAACAACACTTGGGCTTTTGCGCGCTGGAAGCAAAGTCAACCTTGAGCGCGCGATGCTGCCGACTACGCGCATGGGCGGGCACATGGTACAAGGTCACGTCAGCGCCGCCGTGCCTATACGCGAACTTTCCAAAACAGCCAACAATGTGTACCTCGCGGTTGAAGTGCCTGAAGAGCTTTTGCGGCTGTGCGTTCCTGAAGGATCTGTTGCGCTTGACGGAATTAGTCTTACAATTGCCAAAATATCAGGGTCAATTATCACGGTCAACGTTATACCTGTGACAATTGAAGACACCTCGCTGAAATACAAAAAACCCGGCGATAAAATGAATTTGGAAACCGACATTATCGGGCGTTACGTTGAAAGGTATTTAGCGCCGTTTATCGCAGAGGCAAAAAACAAGGAAACAAACGGACTTAGCATCGAAAGAATGCTTGAGTTAGGATATTAACTTTTTTATAACGAGGAGAAAGCGATGTCAGAAAAAAGTGTTTACATGAGTGTTGAAGATGCCATTGAGGAAATCCGGCAAGGAAAAATGATTATTGTTACCGATAACGAGGACAGGGAAAACGAAGGTGATGTTGTTATGGCCGCAGAGAAGGTAACACCGCAGGCGGTCAATTTTATGGCAACCCACGCGAAAGGGCTTCTCTGCCAGTCAATAACGCCCCAGCGGGCGGCGGAGCTTGAACTGCCGATGATGGTGCAGAAAAACACCTCGGTTCATACAACGGGCTTTACCGTCAGCGTTGATGCTCTAGAAGGAACGACAACAGGGATTTCAGCTTATGACCGCGACGTTACGATCAAAGTGATGATAAATCCGTTAAGCCGTCCGGAAGACCTTTGCCGGCCCGGACACATTTTCCCGCTGGTCGCTAAACCCGGCGGGGTGCTTGTGCGCGATGGACACACTGAAGCTGCCGTTGATTTGCCGCGCCTTGCAGGGCTTTACCCGTCAGGAATTCTTTGTGAGGTGCTTGACGATGACGGAACAATGGCGCGGCTTCCACGCCTTGAGCGGATGGCAGAGGAACATGGGCTTAGAATACTCACAATAGAAAAATTGAAGGAATGGCGAAAAATACACGACAACGAAATTCCTGACTCTGCGCCGCAAACCCCGCCGCCCAAACGCCTTGCGGAAAGCAGGCTCCCAACTGCGGCAGGAACATTCAAAATTATCAGCTATGAAAATCCATACAACCCGGAACAGCCGCATTTAGTTTTGGTTTCGCAAAAGCTGTATGATGCAAATAACGCGCTTTTTAGAATACATTCAGAGTGCATGACCGGGGAAGTTTTTGGCTCGCTTCGCTGTGACTGCGCAGGTCAACTAAATCAGGCTCTTTCGCGCATCAATGACGAAGGCGGCGTGCTTGTGTATCTTCGCCAGGAAGGGCGCGGCATTGGGCTTACTGAAAAAATCCGCGCTTATGCTTTGCAAGACGACGGGCTTGATACTGTTGACGCAAATATTAAATTGGGACACCAAAGCGATGAGCGCGATTATGCAATTGCCGGTGCGATTTTAAAAGACTTAAAAGTTTCAGGGGTTAAGCTTATGACAAATAACCCTGATAAAAGCGATGCTTTATTGCAGGCAGGGATCAATATAAACGAGGTTTTGCGCATAGAGATAAATCCCGGCGATGAAAGCAGGGACTATCTTTTGACGAAGAAAAAACGCTTGGGACACAAGCTTGAATTGGTATAAGGAGAACGTATGTACGCACAAATTAACGGAAATTTACGTGGCGAGGGTAAGCGCTTTGCAATCGTGGTCGGGCGCTTTAACAGCATGATCACCGAGCGGCTTTTTGAAGGCGCACTGGATTGTTTTCAGCGGCACGGCGGCAAGGAAGAAGACCTTACGGTGATAAGGGTTCCCGGCGCTTTTGAGATTCCCCTTGTTGCAATGAAACTCGCCAAGGGCGGCAAATACGACGCGGTGATATGCCTTGGTGCCATCATCCGCGGTTCAACGCCGCACTTTGATTACGTTGCAGCCGAAGCCGCCAAAGGTGTCGCCAATGCCGCCATGAATTCCGGCTTGCCGGTTATTTTCGGCATTTTGACAACCGACTCAATAGAACAGGCAATCGAGCGAGCAGGCACAAAAGCAGGTAACAAAGGCTGGGATGCAATGCTTTCAGGAATTGAAATGGCGGACATCTACAAGCAGATCTAAGCAACTTAAGGACACCTCAAAAACTGAAGCTTTTAGAGGTGTCCTTTAATCAAAAACTGAATATTCTGTTTTTGCCGTCCCGCTTTGCGGCATAAAGCGCATTGTCAGCGTTTCTGATTAATTCGACGATTGAGCTTTCCGTGGTCGGAACCTGCGATGTAACACCTGCGCTTATTGTAACTTTAAGTTCTTGACCGTCAGCATCCGGAATCACAAGCGCCTGAACGCTTTCGCGCAACCGCTCGGCAATTGTCATTGCCCCCTGCAAGGGAGTGTTTGGGAGTATAATTGCAAATTCTTCGCCACCCCAACGCGCGGCAAAGTCGCCGGGACGCATAAGTGCGTCCGATAAGGTTTCGGCAAGTTTTTGCAGGGCAAGATCACCTTTTTGGTGGCCGTGTAAATCGTTAAATTTTTTAAAGTCATCTATGTCTAACATCAAAACACTTAGCGGCTCTTTTTCCCGAACTGCTCTTGCCCATTCCCTATGTAACTTTTCGTCAAAATTCCGCCTGTTTGCCATTTTTGTTAATTGGTCGTGCAGCGATAAATATTCTATTGTGCGAAATTGATTGACAATTTGGATTTGATTTCGAACACGTAGTTTAACAATTACATTGTTAAATGGCTTGGTTATGTAATCTGCGGCATTAAGCGCAAGTCCTTTTTCTTCGTCATTTTCACTGTCAAGTCCCGTTATAAAAATTATCGGTATTCTTTTTGTCTCTTTTTTATTTCTTAGTTCCGCAAGTGTTTGGTACCCATCCATTTCAGGCATTAATATATCCAGCAAAATAAGATCGGGAATATATTGTCTTGCAATGCTTATCCCTTTTAGACCGCTTGTTGAAGTATAAATCGTATAATCAGCATTTAATATGTGCGTCAATATTTTTAAGTTTACTTTATCATCATCAATGATCAATATGCTGTTATTTTTTTGAGAAATCATAAAACCTGCCTCCCCTATGCTAAATTATGTTCGTCAGTGCTGTTTATTCCCCACTCAAGCTTCAAATCTGAAAGGACAACAGCAGCCTGCTCAAAATCAAAATTTTCTATGTTCTGAATCAATTCTTCTATCAATGGATGAATTGAATTGTCTGTTGGAATCTGGCGCAAAAGAAGAGCGAGTTGCAAACAGTCAGGATTTCCCGTATTAAGCATTGCGGTGATCTCTTCAATCAACGCTTGAGCGGATTCCTTGACAGGCGCACGAATTAATTCCTGTATACTCCCTAAATGACCGTCTTTGGCATTTTGCGCATCCGCGTCAGTTTTTCTTAATTTTGCATTCTCGCTAATTTCCTGTGTAAGTTCCGCGAGAGCATACGAGAGTTCTGATTTAAGAATCAACAGATGCTCGTCTGTAGACAAGTTATTTCCGTATTTTAATAGGCTCTCAAGATTAGCTGCAGCAGAACGTAAGCTTGAGCTCCCCAGATGAGCGGCATTGCTTTTTAAAGTGTGCGTTAAACGGTGCGCCAATTTTATGTCTCCGCTGTCAATAGCGTTTTTTATTTCCTCCCATTTGTTTTGATTGTCTCTAACAAAATCTTCTGCGATTTTGCCGCGCAAATAACTTTCAATTTTTGTGTGGCGTATTTTTTTTACAACCTGCCAGCTTGTTGGATTTAAATGCTGTAATAAGCAGTCCCAAAGTTCATGAGCTTTAAATGGTTTTCCAATATACCCTGACATTCCGGTTTTTTTATACCTTTCCATGTCTTCAGGCATTATATTTGCCGTCATTGCAACAACTGGTATACTATCATTCATCGCCAATATTTTTTCTGAGGCTTCCAATCCGTCCATCTGCGGCATATGTATATCCATAAAAATAAGGACAAACTGACTTTCAGCATCTTTTCGTCTTTCTACCATTTCAACGCCGATTTTTCCGTTTTCAGCGATAACAGTTTTAAGCCCGACACGCGCCAAATGTTCGGTTATAAGCTGCTGATTCATTACATTATCTTCGCACACTAAAACTTCCCCGGAAAAAACCGGATGTTTGTAATCCTTTAATAAAATTGACCGTGAAACGTGTGTCTCGTCAAAAGCCTCAATCGTGTCGAAAGTCAACTTAAAACTAAACGTGCTGCCTTTCCCGACAACACTTTCCATATGAAGTTTACCGCCCAATAATTCAATAATGTTATTCGCAATTGGTAAACCAAGTCCGGTACCGCCGTATTTTCGCGTAGTGCTTGTTTCGCCTTGCATAAAAGGAGTGAATATTCTTTTCATTTGGCTGCTTGTCATGCCAATGCCTGAGTCAGCTACTTCAAAATGCATGGTAACTGTGTTTTCTCTTTTTTCATTTATGCGCGCAGAAACTCTAATAAAGCCTGATTCAGTAAATTTAACGGCATTTGAAAGCAAATTAACAAAAACTTGCCTAAGCCTGAACGGATCTCCCAGCAATTTTTTGCCGGTGTTGGGTTCTGTGTAAAACTGCAGCGACAATTTTTTCTCAAGCACTTTTGGTATTATAACTGCGCGGCAAGAGTTAAGTATTTCGTGCAAGTCAAACGGAACTTTTTCCATTTCGATTTTGCCGGATTCAATTTTTGAAATATCCAAAATATCACTTATCATCTGCAAAAGCCATTTTGAATTTGTCAAGATATTGTGAAGATAATTTTTGACCTTTCCGGGAATTTCGTAATCTAAAGCCAGTTCGGAAAATCCGATTATGCTGTTCATGGGAGTTCTAATTTCGTGGCTCATGTTGGCAAGGAAAACTGATTTTGAGCGTGATGCTGCAAGCGCCTGTTTCTCAAGCTCCTTGAATTTTGTTATATTACTGATGATGCACAAAACGCCGGTAACAATGCCGTTAAAAATAAGCGGAGTTTTTAATGTTTCCACAATTGTGGTTTCACCGTTTCCGGATTGCTGCAAATGTTCTTCTTTGGAAATTGTGCGTCCTTCCAAAATAACTTGTTTATCCCAAAGTTCAGATTTCTCCGCCTCTTCATCTGACAAACCAAAAACCTCAGCGTCGGTTTTCCCGATAATATCTTCAGCGCGCAAACCAAAATAATTCAAGAAATTTTTATTACACTGCAAAAATCTAAAACGCAAATCTTTTGTGTAAATAAAATCAGGAATCGAATCAAAAAGTGCCGCAAGCGTGGAAGTTTGCAGCTCATGTTTTTCTTCAAGCATTTTACGCTCAGAAATATCGCGCGAAACACCAAGAATACCTGTAACTTTTCCGTTATCAATAATCGGAGTTTTTACTGTCTCTACAATTAATTCTTTTTTATTCCCCAGTCGCGAACGCAGCATCTTTTCATAAATTACAGTGGCTCTCTCATTAATAACTTTAGCATCTTCTTCTTCAAAATTTTTCTTTGCCTGGGGAGAGAGAGTAAAAGTCTCCTCCGCTGTTTTCCCAATAATCTGTTTTAATTCAATATTAAAAAAATTCAGAGCGCTTTTATTGCAGTAAGTAAACCTCGACTGCGTATCTTTGCAGAAGATGAAGTCAGGGGAAGAATCAAACATACTTGCAAGCATTGGTATTTGCGTTTCAATTAAACGCGCCCGCTCACTTCCAAAACTTTTAAAAGGCCCGCTATCAACCATGTAACTCTGCCGTATATAAAGCTAAACTTCTGTGGCAAGTATAACACCTTCTCAACCGGTTGTCGAGTCTTCTTGTAAGGTTAAACAGGCGCTATTCGTGCATTATTCCATAATTATGGCGTAAAGCCCTTTTCAAATGCTTTTGAAAGCTTAAACTTCAACAAATTATTTTCCTTTTTCAGTTTGGAGATTTCCAACTGTTGAGCTTTCACTGTCTCAATCAAATCGCCTTGCGAAAGGGTTCCTGAATGCAGCAAATCTTCCACGTAATCCATTTTTGTGCTGAAATCAATTTCTGCCTCCATTCCCGCTTCCTGAAAACTGTCTTCAATTTGCTTGTCATCAAGGCGGTAACGATCCTCCTCGCTTTGCAATATCTTGTCGGCGATGCGGTAAATTGCCTGGGACAAAACCGATTGCGGCTTGTAAATCACAATGGGCAGACGCGATGCCAAAGCGGTGTCCTGCAGCACATCCCGATATACAACCCCCAAGTGCTCGATTTTTAAGTCCAGATACTCTTCGCATGAGCGGCGTATTTTCATGGCGACATCGGCATCTTTGGGATCGTCGATTAAGTTCATTATTATCCGCGGGTGAAAGTGGGTGACGCGATCAACGAACTTTTCATAAGAAACCGGGTCAATGCGCTTTATTTCGGGGAGCAGTTTTGGGATGTAAAGTTTTTGATGACCGGATCCGTCCTTGCGCACCTGTTCAAGGTAATTTTTGGCGGCGCTTCCCTTGCCAAAAACCGTAAACATAAGACGGAAAACTGTGTTTTTAAGAAAGACATACGCGTTAAGCACCGCCGTTACCGCCGGAGCCGTAACCACAATACCCTGCCCGGAAAGCAGAAAAAAATCCAAAATCGACTGATGAGTGCCTGCTCCCAAATCCAGCACCAGAATATCGGCTTCATCTTCCAGCGCTACAAAACGCCTTACAAGGGCTTTTAACTGAAACGGCTTTAAGTTTGCGGTTCCGGGGATTTCTGTGTCGCCGGGAATAAAGCGCAAGCCGCGAATGTTGGTGTCGGCAATGACTGAATTGAAGTCAATTTTTGTGTCATTTAAAAACGATCCAAGTCCTGATTTGGGAGATTGATGACCCAAAACCAAATGAAGGTTCGATGCGCCCAAATCCAGGTCTGCCAAAACAACGCGCTTTCCTGCTTGTGCAAAAGCAATAGATAAATTGGCGGCAACCAGAGATTTGCCAACCCCGCCTTTCCCGCTTGCTATTGGAATAATCCGCATCAAAAACCTCCGCTGTCCGCTTTGCGGTATTTATTTTTCAGTGTCCACGCTCCCCAAACAGAAAGAACGTCCGCCATGTTTATAATAATGCTCGCGCCAAAAATTGCCACACTGTTTATTGCCGCCGCCGATACGGTAAGTTCCCGCGGCGTAAAAATCGCCCACGCAAAAAATGAAACCACCGCAATTATTTTCCCCGCAGTGTATAAAGTAAGATAGCTCTGATATTCACCCGGTCTAAGCCATACAAAAAGCATCATTAGGGGAAAAAGCGCATTAGTGCTGACATATACAACGTGCGGGAAAAATCCGTTATTTGCAAATGGCGCACTGCCCGCAAACATACCGAACTCCCCAAGGTTCGCCATAAGAAGAAAAAACACCAACGCTAAAAACCTCAAAACTTCATACGCAAAAAGCACAACCGGCAGGGGTTTCGATATATCCATTCTAAAATTTATGCTGATCTGCATATATAATCAAGTGGTTGGCGCTTGATTTTTTTTGCTTTAAACAGCCGTTTTAAAAAGCCTCAAATGTTAAAACATTGCGGCTTTCCACGCTAAATGCAGGTGGCACTTCCTGTCCGCGCAGAGTTGAAGACATATTCAGGCTGTTTAAGACTTCTTCGGCAAAATAAGCGATTACTGCCGCTGTTTGCTCCTGCGCGGCTGCGCGGTCTGTGCGATCCAAAAGCTCACGGCGGCTTGGGCTGCCTGAAAAAAGCGCAACAATGAGAGGATAACGTGCCTGAAAGTCTGAATAATAAGGCGAAGCAAAGCCATCGATGGAGGAAGCAAGAACGGCAAAACCTTCGGCGGCACGGAAAGTTTGAAAGATCGCCTGATAGCGGTTTTCACGACTGTCTTCCTCCGAAGTGCCTGAAACCAAAAAGAGCGCGGGCTTTGAAAGCACCAAATTTTCTGCCGGGGCAAATCCGTGCCGCCTGAACTGAATCTGCGAAAAACGTGCGGTTATATTGCTCCAAAACGCGCCAAACGGCGTTCTGCCTGAATCAAGCTCTTCATCAAACTGCACAACGGCGGGAGCGGCTGGCATCTGCAAAGTTTCCTCGAAAGCGCCGTTTTCTCCGGAAACCGACCACAAGCGGCTTTCAATTGCGACAAAGCCCTGAATGGTAATTCCTTGCTCATAAGCGTCACGAAAGAGGCTGTCTTGCAAAAGAAATATGGCAGAACCGGCGGAGCAAAAACCGCCAAGAAAAACCGCGGAGGCCGAGGCTACATCAAAAAGCCGTTCGTATGCGTTTATTTGCGGGTTGCGCCCAATCCACGAAAGCAAAAAGTGAGCTTCAGCTTTGCGTTCCTGTTCCAGCCTGCGCCCTGCGGGATTTGTTGCAGGCGCTCTTGTTCCAGCCAAAAACGCCCGAACGCCGCCAAGCCAGCGCGCAGGGCTCATCCTGTTTCTGTCCATAACAATCACAGTAAAGCCGCGATCCCGCAGCTCCGCCGCAACAACATCCGCCGAAGCAAAAGAACCCACAACAGGCGGTAAAAGCGCAAGAAGCGGGCGGGCAAGGGTTTGATTTTCAGGCGGCAAGAGTTCATCGTCAAGATAGCCGTTTTGCGCGTGTTCATTTTCAACGTAAATGCGGATATTAAAACCGCCATCGCGCAGGGAATAAACCCCGGAAGTGACAAGCGCCGTTTCCGTTCGCGGCGTAAAAGCAAACATTACCCATGCTGAAAAAGTAAGCAAAACCAGGCGCGCCAAAAGGGAAAACAAGCTGCTGTTTGCCGCCGCGCGCGAGGAAAACGCCGTTCTTTTACGCCGCGAAGCAGTTGTCAATATTATAAAAAGTG
>JAIRQD010000093.1:0-8026 GCA_031256655.1 Treponema sp. | reverse complement strand
TGTTTTTTGTTTATTCATTTTTGTCTTTTGCGGCAGCGCATATTGTTCAAGTTATCTGGAGTCCTCCGTTGGTGTGGAGCGGATTGGCGGCATTAACAATTTCTTTTGCTGCAGTTTTTACAGGCGCAATTTTTGGGGCTTTATTTTCTGTCAAAAAAACTGAGATTAAAATTAAAAACATGAAAAGTGAGATCAGCGTAGTTCTTTTTTCTGATATCCATCTTGGGCATCAACGGGGCAAAGCTTATTTGCAAAAAATTGTTGACAAGGCAAATGCGCTAAACCCTGATTTGGTATTTATTGCCGGGGATTTGGTGGACACTGAACCTGCTTTTAAGCCCGGCGTTTTGGATGTGTTGTCCGGTTTTAAGGTTCCAGTTTATTTTACTGAAGGCAACCACGATGAATATTTGGGCTCTGAAAGGCTGCAAAAGCTGCTTAAACAACACGGAGTTCGTATTTTGCGCAACGAAGTTGTGCAAACGCACGGAATACAGTTAATCGGGCTTAACTATATGAATGCGGATGAAAACGCCTTCGATATGCACCCGTCAGACGACCAAGATACGGTTAAGTCGGTGTTGGCAAAAATGCCGCTGGAAAGCGATATTCCGTCGATTCTGTTGCAGCACAGTCCTGTTGGCGTTCAGTATGCTGAAGCGGCTGGTATTGATTTAATGCTTGCAGGGCATACGCATGGCGGGCAAATTTTTCCGTTTACGCTCATCGCACGTTTGAGCTTTCCGTTATCAGGCGGTTTGTACCGTCAGGGAAAAACACAAACTTTTGTTTCAAAAGGCGCCGGAACTTTTATGATGCGGGCGAGGTTAGGTACGTTTAATGAAATCAATTTATTAAGGCTTATACCTGAAAATTAAATTCTCCAGAAGGAGAAGTTTGTCATGCAATAATGAAAAGCTTTTTGCGCTAGGTTATGGGTAATTAGGCTTCCGGGGAAAAGTTTATGTTACGACAAAACTTCCCTTCATGACTATCAACAAATAAGGTTATTTCTCCATAGCCATAGCGCTCAGTTCATTAAGCGAGCCTATGAGATTTTCAGTCATCGAGGACATTCGGGTGTAATTAGTTTTCACAACAGAGCTTTGCTCCCTAAGGGTACTTAAGGAGGCTACAATTTCATTGCTTTCCAAAGACAAACCCTTAAGAGTGTCAATCAGAATCGTCATCGTTTGGGCAAAATCATCGATTTCTTTCGACATCTCAGTAATACGAGTTTCTGTATAACTAGATTGCTCGGTGGTAACAGTAATGCCGTTTATAATGCTTTTTAGTGTTCGCGATATGTTTTTTGAGTTTTCCCTAGTTGAGTCTGCAAGGCGTCGTATTTCGTTGGCAACAACGGAGAATCCCCTGCCGGCAGCCCCGGCGCGGGCAGCCTCAATAGCGGCGTTCATTGAAAGGAGGTTGCTATTTGACGCAACCGCACTGATGATTTGTATGGCATCAGAGATACCGTCAACCGATTTGGAAATATTCTCGATTTTTTGAATTGTTTCCCGCATGGATTCCTGACTCTGCGCAGAATTTTGCTTAAGCCCCTCAAGCGATTCACGCTCCTTCATCGAAATATCAAAAGTATTCATTATGGACTTTGCGATACGCTCGGTGATAGCCGACGAGTCCTTGAGTGCCCTGGCTTCTGAATCAATTTGAGTGTCAAGTTCTTTAGCAAGCCTGGTGATACTTTCTATGAGAGGGGAAGCACTGTTAATTTTTTTCGTCAACGCGATGTTAAGTTCTACGGCTTTTTTTTCTTTAGCATGGTTTTCGATAACCTGATGTATTGTAAAGTAAAGCAGTTCGGCGGCATGGTTTATCTTATCCTCTGACACAATTTTTATTTTTCGCAGCGCTTCAATGTATTCATCAGGGTCAACACCTATTTCTACAGCAATTTTACGGAATTTATCTTCATCGGGAGGAGCCGGCAGAACCTGCCCGCCTAATATGGAACCTACCTGCTGGTTATTCACCACAATAGGAGCCGCAAAATCCACAAGACCGGCGTGGCAATAATAAACAGCCGGCTTGCCGGTCAGTTTTGATTTTTCTCCACCCATTAAGTCACATTCCACACACCTGCGAAACCCTTCCTTTGAACCACGAGTATGTTTAATGCAAAAGTCTGTAAAATTGCTTGGTGTTGTAATGGGAGCTTCAAGATCAACAGATATACTTGCCATTCCTGTAGCCCCTGAAAACAGGTCTTGAAATTTTTGTAAAAAACTTAAATCGATAACGTCTTGAAATTTTGGAGTTTCCATAGTCATTGCGCTCAGTTCATTAAGCATGCCTATGAGATTTTCAGTCATCGAGGACATTCGGGTGTAATTAATTTTCACAACAGAGCTTTGCTCTCTAAGGGTACTTAAGGAGGCTACAATTTCATTGCTTTCCAAAGACAAACCCTTAAGAGTGTCAATCAGAACCGTCATCGTTTGGGCAAAATCGCCGATTTCTTTCGACATCTCAGTAATACGAATTTCTGTATAACTGGATTGCTCGGTGGTAACAGTAATTCCGTTGATGATACTTTTCAAGGTTTGCGATATGTTCTTTGAGTTTTCCCTCGTTGAATCCGCAAGGCGTCGTATTTCGTTGGCAACAACGGCGAATCCCCTGCCGGCAGCACCGGCCTGAGCCGCCTCAATAGCGGCGTTCATTGAAAGGAGGTTGCTATTTGCCGCAACCACACTGATGATTTGTATGGCATCAGAGATACCGTCAACCGATTTGGAGATATTATCGATTTTTTGAATTGTTTCCCGCATGGATTCCTGACTTTGGACTGAATTGTTCTTAAGCCCCTCAAGCGATTCACGCTCCTTCGTCGAAATATCAAAAGTGTTCATTATGGACTTTGCGATACGCTCGGTGATAGCGGACGATTCTTTGAGTGCCCTGGCTTCTGAATCAATTTGAGTGTCAAGTTCTTTAGCAAGCCTGGTGATACTTTCTATGAGGGAGGCAGCACTGTTAATCTTTTCAATCAGCGCGTTGTTAAGCTCTACAGCCTTTTTTTCTCTTGCGCGGTTTTCGATAACCTGATTTATTGTAAGGTAAAGCAATTCGGCGGCATGGTTTATTTTATCCTCCGACACGATTTTTATTTTTCGCAGCGCTTCAATGTACTCATCAGGGTCAACACCTATTTCTACAGCAATTTTACGGAATTTATTTTCATCCGGGGGAGCCGGAAGAACCTGACCGCCTAATATGGAACCTACCTGCCGCCCATTCACCACAATAGGAGCCGCAAAATCCACAAGACCGGCGTGACAATAATAAACAGCCGGCTTGCCGGTCAGTTTTGATTTTTCTCCACCCATCAAGTCACATTCCACACACCTGCGAAAGCCTTCCTTTGAACCACGAGTATGTTTAATGCAAAAGTCTGTAAAATTGCTTGGTGTTGTAATGGGAGCTTCAAGATCAACAGATATACTCGCCATTCCTGTAGCCCCTGAAAACAGGTCTTGAAATTTTTGTAAAAAACTTAAATCAATAACATCTTGAAATTTTGAAGTTTCCATTCTCACCACCTGTTGGAGCCTCAGCTTCCCCTTTTTTACAGAAGACACTCAAGCCCATAATGGCAGAGAGCTTCTTGCTGTCTCCACAAGTCTGGTACCACCTATGGTTTTTGTCAAGTACCAAAATTATAAAAAAACTACAAATGCTGGCAGCGCAAAACTTGCTCAGGCTAAAGGGCGTTTACAAATATTACCAATCACTTTGAAGCGTCTGCAAATATGACCGCACGCTTTCAAGCGCTTGCAGGTTAAACAAAACTTCGTTGTGCCGCGCGCCTTCAAGTGCGACAAACTTAGTCTCTCCGCCAAAGCTCGCGTTAAGCCTTTGGGACGAGGCAAAGGGAATCACCTCATCGCTGCGTGAAGCGACAAGAAGCGCCGGAACGGAAACGGCTTGGGCGCGGCTGTCGGGGAGGAACTTGTGCCTTACAAGCGCGCGGGCCGGACCGTGGAATATGGGCAGCACATTGTTAAACAGATCGTACACGTTGGCAAAGGGTGCGAGCAAAAACAGCCCGCTTATTGGTCGGCTGGATGCAAGATAAACGGCGGGACCTGTGCCGATGCTGTAAGAGCCAACGATTACCTTGCTGACACCCGGCAGAGTTTGCGCGAAGTCAAAGGCGGCAAGCGCATCTGCGTGCATTATCCTTGCCGATGGTCGTCTTCTGCGTCCGGGCCCATATCCGGCATAGTCAACGATAAGGACGTGAAAGTCATGAAAATAGTGCCATATATTAAACCTTTCCATCGCAAGCATAGTTCCTGCGGCATTCATCGCATTTCCGTAAAAGAAAAGGATGAGCGGTGCGTCTCCGTTTCCCGCCGCGCCGCGCCGCAATATGCCGAAGCGTTCACTCTCACGAAAGCGGGCACTTTCGTTGGACGTAAATTCCACCGCTTCGAATTCCTCACGCGCGGTGAGGTACGCCCAGCTTTGCGGATCATGGTTTGGGTGAAAAAGCATAAAGTCTTGTAAAAACAAAATCGCGCCTCCCGTTATGACTAGAATTTTTGCCGTGCGGAAAAAGATTGCAAACAGGCGGTTTTCGCGTAACAGTGTTTTGAGCCTTTTTATGATCATTTCTCCCTCCTTGTGGCATTCGCCTTTGCATTCGCCGGTGCCGCCGCAGCATCTTTCAAGTCCTCGATTGCGCCGCCTGCAATTGCCCACAAATACAGGCTTGCCACAGAACCGTACGGCGAATAGCGCCGGCGGTATTTTTCAAAAAGCGGCTTGGTGATTTTTTCGTGTCCGTACAACATCCGCATTCCCCGATGAATGGCAAGATCGCCATAGCTCAAAATGTCAGGGCGCTGCATGGAAAACAACATCAGCATTTCCGCCGTCCAAATCCCGACACCCGGAAGCCGCGCCAATTCAACGCAAACTTCACTGTCGCTTTTAGAATGCAGCGCGTTAATGTCAAGCGTGCCGTTTTCTGCATTTTCAGCGGCGGCGCGGATGTAGGACGCTTTTCTAAACGATATGCCAAAGCTCTGAATCTCCGCTTCACTTAACGCCAAAAGCGCTTTCGGTGTTACCGTACCCAAAGCGTCCGTTATGCGCTGCCAAATCGTGACCTGCGCTTTTGAGGAAATTTGCTGTCCGACAATTGCGTTTACGAGCGCGGAAAACAAATCGGGGTTGACTGTGCGCCTGATAATGCCGATTTTGTCAATCGCAAGGCTTAGCTTTTTGTCTTTACTTTTTAAATAATCAATTTCGGCAGCGCCGTATTTGAATATTGCCAATTGCCATACCCCTTGCTATGATTATCACATCATTAGGCTATTTTTTGAAGGAGTCAATTTTGAATATAAAAGCCGTTGTTTTTGATTATGGGCAAGTGATTACACTCCCTCAAGATCCGCAAACGATAGATCTCCTTGCGCGGCGCATCGGAGTACAGCGCGGCAAGTTCGAGCCGCTTTTGTGGTCGCTGCGTGATGAGTTTGACAGGGGAACAGTTTCAGCGAGGGAATATTACAAAGATATTCTTCGTAAGTTGGAAGTGAATATGGAAGAAAGCGCAATTGATGAGCTTGCGGCAATTGATTTTGACAGTTGGAAAAACCTGGACAGCGGCACAATTTCTTTGATGGAAGATCTGAAAAAATCCGGTTACACGCTCGGCATCCTTTCAAATATGCCTTATGAATTTCGCAAATGGGCTTTGGAAAACTTTAATTTCTTTACGCTCACAGATGTCAACCTTTTTTCTTGCGATGTTAAGCTTATAAAACCCGAAGCCGCCATTTATCAGAAACTGCTTGAAATGCTTAAACTTGATGCAAAAGAGGTTGCTTTTTTTGACGATAAACTTGAGAATATCGTCGGCGCACAGGCACTTGGCATTGAGGGCTTTGTTTGGGAGGGTGCAGAAATAGCACGGCGCACATTGTCGGATTTAGGGGTAAAACTATGAACAGATTTAAAACGATAGCTGCTTTTTCCTATACGATACTCGCCGCAATTGTCTTTTTGGTTGTTGCTATTCCTGCCTCCATTGCAAGTTTGCTTGGCTTAAAAAAAACCGCGGCTAATGTTGTTTATTTTATGGGGAAAATATGGGGGCGGGGAATTATTGCAATCACAGGATGCAGAATGACAGTGGAAGGCAGGGAAAATATCCCGCGCGGAGGCGGCGTGTGTTTTGTCAGTAACCACGTTGGAATGTTTGACATTGTCCTCGCACTTGCGTATATAGGACGTCCGTTCGGCTTTATTGCAAAAAGGGAATTGCGGATGCTTCCGGTTTTTAATTTGTGGATTTACATTCTTGGCGGGCTTTTTATTGACCGCAAAAATATCCGCAATGCGATTAAGACGATGAACCACGGCATAGAAAAAATCCAGAAAGGCAACGCTATGCTCATTTTCCCCGAAGGCACTCGAAGTAAAGGTCAGGGGCTTTTGCCTTTCCGTTCCGGCTCCATAAAACTTGCCACAAACTCACTTGCGCCTATTGTCCCGATTGCGATTTCCGGCAGTTATGACGTATTTGAGAAAAACCACAGCGTTCGTCCTGTCGCTGTAAGGATGGTTTTTTGTCCGCCCATTCCCACAGTTAATATAGCCGCCGATGAGCGGCGTTCAAAGCTGGCGGATCTTGTGCGAGACACTATAGGGGCAGCGCTTGGGGAACAGGGAACAGGAAGTTTGGATACTGCTCAACACACCGCTTGAGAAGCGCCTGACAAACTGCCGCCTATTCCGCCGTTGTGCGTATCCTTCCGCCGAGCAATGAAAGCCTTGCGACAAGGTTCTCATAACCACGCTCGATCTGGTAGACGTTGTGGATGGTGCTTTTGCCTTCGGCACACATCGCGGCTATTACCATAGCCATTCCGGCGCGCACATCAGGGCTTTGCAGTTCGGAGCCCGTCAATCGTGCTGGCCCTGACACAACGGCGCGGTGGGGATCGCACAACACAATGCGCGCGCCCATCGCGATAAGCTTGTCCACAAAAAACATCCGTGACTCAAACATCTTCTCGTGTATCAAAACCGTGCCGTTAACTTGAGTTGCAACCACTGTGATAATGCTTGTAAGATCAGGCGGAAAGCCCGGCCACGGCGCATCGTCTATTTTGGGGATCATTCCGCCTAGGTCGCAGTTTACTTCCAGTTCCTGATTAGCGCCCACGTGCAGGGTTGTTCCCTCGTGCTCCCACACAATCCCGAGCTTGCCGAAAGCGATCTTTGTTGGGCGGACATCCGAAGGACGTGTTCCTTCAATAAAAAGCTCGCCGCGAGTCACGGCGGCAAGCCCGATAAAAGAGCCAACTTCCATAAAGTCAGCCCCGATTTCAAATTCGCAACCTTTAAGCTTTTTCACCCCGCGTATTCGTAAAACATTCGAGCCGATTCCTTCGATGGAAGCACCCATCGCACACAACATACGGCAAAGGTCTTGCACGTGGGGCTCGCTTGCGGCGTTGGTGAAAATCGTTTCGCCTTCTGCAAGCACTGCCGCCATAATTGCGTTTTCGGTGGCGGTAACGGAAGCCTCGTCAAGAAAAATATCTTTGCCTTTGAGTTTGGGCGCAACAAAAATAAAAGCGTCATGAGAGCCGGAACTTGCCCCTTCGATAACCTGGACTTTTGCGCCCAGTTCTGTGAGAGCCAGAAAATGCGTATCAAGCCGCCGCCGCCCGATAACATCCCCACCCGGCGGAGGCAGCACCACCCGTCCGGTGCGGGCAAGAAGCGGCCCTGCAAAAAGAATAGATGCCCTGATTTTTCGGGCAAGCTCGCGCGGTACTTCGCATGAAGTTATGTTGCCCGTAGTAAGCCGCCACATGTTTGGCTCGACTGAGGAGACACTTCCCCCAAGCGTAGAGTAAACCGATAACATCACATGGACATCTTCAATATCGGGAATGTTTTTTAGTATAACAGGTTCATCAGTTAAAAGTGCTGCGGCTATGCAGGGCAGGGCGGCGTTTTTGTTGCCGCTTGCCCG
>JAIRQD010000173.1:0-31686 GCA_031256655.1 Treponema sp. | reverse complement strand
TTTTTCGCCTTTGCCGCTTCAACAACTTTTTCAATTGCACCGGTAATCGTCGGATGGGTAAATTGCCCCAAAAGATTGTAACTTTGGCTAAGATCGTAAGGACCGACAAAACAAACGTCAACTCCGTCAACGCTCAAAATCTCGTTCACATTTTCAACGCCTACAGGTGATTCAATTTGGCATAAAATAATTGTTTGCTCGTTTGCCTGGCGCATATATTCTTCAGCCGAGACTGGAGCAACATAATCTGAATGTGCGCGCGCAAACGAAAGACCGCGGTTGCCAAGCGGCGCATACTTGGAATACTGAACCACTTTTTTTGCAGTTTCCGCGCTTTCGCAATTCGGGATCATAAGTCCGGCAGCGCCCATATCCATGTATTTTAGAATACATTCCCGGTTAGGTTCAGGGATTCTTATAATTGCCGGAAAGCCAATGGCTTTTGAAACCGTGCACATATTCGCCATAGCGCTGTAATCAAACGCGCCATGCTCGTTGTCAATAAGCATATAATCAAAACCGCTTGCTTTTATTATTTTTGCTGTGTCAGCATGTTCCACAATTGAAATCAAAGTGCCGATTAATGACTCTCCGTTTTTTAGTCTCTGTTTTATGTAACTCATTTGTTCCTCCATAGTGACGCATTTTACACCATCGTAATGCTTGAATCAACAATGCAATAAAGCTTTATTTTTCTTTGACTATTTAGCCTCACATAGGTTAAGATACATTAACTCATAAACTATCAGGAGGTAGTGGATGTTTCACTTTAAGCCCCCAAAAGCGGGCAAGTTACTCAGTTCCAAGAGCATTACACTCTTTGTTGTCGTAATAATGGCGCTTATCGCATTGGGGACAAGCGTTTACATTGTAGATCAGGCGGAGCAGGCGGTTATAACCCGTTTTGGCAGGTATATCGGAACACGCGGGCCGGGGTTGCATTTCAGGCTTCCCTTCGGCATTGACAGGAACTACACCGTAAACACGCAAGGAATACGGATGCAGGAGTTCGGTTTCCGCACGCTTAGGGGCGGCAACATTCCGGCTCTTGCAAGGCAGGATGCGGAGTCAACCATGCTCACAGGCGACCTCAACATCATCGATGTGGAATGGGCTATCCATTACCGTGTCGCCGATCCGAGGGCGTGGGTTTTTAATGTTCAGGACAGGGTTACAACAATACGGGATGTTTCAAGAATGGTTATAAACCAGCTTGTCGGCGACAGAACACTTAACTTTGTAATGGGGGAGGAGCGCATCGCCATTCAGGTCGATGCACTTTTTATGATGAACGATATCTTCGCTCAATACGGGCTTGGCATTAACGTAACTGAAGTTCTGCTTCAAAGCGTTACCCCGCCCGCGGGAGTGCAGGCAGCTTTTGAAGACGTGAACATGGCGATACAGGACATGGAGCGGCTCATCAACGAAGGGCAGCAGGTGTTCAACGAGGAAATACCGCGCGCCCGCGGCGAGGCTGAACGCATGATTTTAGTGGCACAAGGTTACGCCACCGAACGCGTGTACACAGCGCTTGGAAGCGTTGCGCGCTTTAACGCCGTGCTTGCCGAATACTTGCTGGCTCCTGAAGTAACGCGCCAGCGCCTGTATTTTGAGATGATCGAAGAAGTGTTTAGGAACGTGCAAGGAACTACGCTTGTCGATCACAATTTGCGAAATATGCTGCCCCTGATGAATCTGGGGAATTAAGGAGAGCGACATGAAAAAACCAGTTTTAGCGATAACCGCCGCAATTGTTGTCTTTTTTGCCGTGATTGTGGCAGGCCCTTTTTTTGTGATAAACGAGGGCGAGCAAGCCGTAGTTGTTCGTCTTGGTCGCATCGTCAACACCATAACTGACGCGGGGCTTCACCTGCGCATTCCGTTTATTGACGAAGTAGTCCGCTACCCCAGAAAAATTCTGACATGGGACAGCGAAGCGATGACCATGCCCACGGCAGAGCAGCAGTTCATTTTTGTCGATGTGACTGCCCGCTGGCGGATTTCTGATCCGGCGCTTTTTTATCAATCTTTTGGTAATGTAAACGCGGCGCTTTCCCGCCTTTCACTAGTTATCAATTCCGCGGCGCGTACAGTAGTCGCTGAAAATCCGCTTATTGAGTCGGTACGCAGCTCGAATGTCATCATGGAATCAGGCGGCGCGATTCCTGCGGCTGACGGTCTTGAAGCTGAAATCGCCGCGATTTTGCAGGCATCCGATCACGAGCCGATTTTGCGCGGTCGCCGCCAGCTTGCCGAAGAAATGCTTGCCCGCTCGCGCCAGACCTTCCCGCAATACGGTATTGAGCTCATCGACATTCTGACCCGCCAGGTGCGCTACTCCGACGCGCTTACGCAGAGCGTATACGACCGCATGATACGCGAGCGAAATCAAGTCGCCCAGTTTTACCGCTCCACAGGCGAAGGCCGCAAGGCGGAATGGCTTGGCAGAATGGAATACGAACGGCGCTCATTGCTTTCGGCGGCGTTTTTTCAGGCGCAAACAATTCAGGCTCAGTCCGAAGCGGAAGCCGCGCGCATTTTCGCCAACGCGTTCGGCCAGAACCAGAACTTCTTTAATTTCTGGCGCGCCATTGATTCTTACCGCGTAACGCTCACAGGCTTTAACAAAATTTTGACCACCGACATGGACTATTTCAGATACCTGTTTTCACCTAACGGAAGGTAAGTGTAAGGGATAAAAAAGGAACCGGCAACTTGAAAAAAGTTACCGGTTCCTTTTGGCTTTTTTAGGAATTGGCTTTAATCCTTGGCGGCAAGCTTTGCGTCCTTTGTCATTTTGCCGTCAACAGTCTCATAACGCATTCCCCAACCTGAAACAATGGCGACCGCCATAACGATGAAAAGCACTATGGGGTAAAAAACTGTCGGTGCAAGGGCAAACGGGCTTATAGGTTGGAGGAAGTCATACGTTTGCATAAGTCCGTTTACCGTTCCCAAAACAACGAAAATGAAAAGGCTTGAAAACGGAATTACAATAGGCAGTGAGCAAACCATACTGTCGATAATGTTTGCGCGCCTGTACGGATGTATACCTTTGGGGCGTGAAAGATCGTCTGCAAGCGGACCGTAAATGATAAGCGCAGGTCCGTTGGCGGAACCGACAAAAGCCGCCGTAATCATGACACCAAGGGAGTTTATCCACTCGCTTCCTGCGGTTGTTTTTGCCAGATTGCTTGAGGCAAGTTTGGTGAGTATGCGGTCTAAAAGCCCGCTTTCCCTCATCACCCCCATGATACCGAAAATGCCGAAAAGGTAAACTACAATACCAACTTTAGCGGTAATTCCTGCGATAAGGAATCCACCTGCCACTCCGCCCTGAACCGACAGAATATCAGCGGTATTTAAAGCGCCTGTTACAAGCCCCACAACTAAACCCACCGCTGTGCCAATTGTAATTGAAATAAATATGTTGCGTGTGCGTACTGCAACGACCAGCAACACCACCACAGGAATGAGCATCACCAAGCCGTGCGGGTTTGAAAACTGCGCCAAAATTTCTGCTCCGGCAACTTCAGCAGTCGCTCCAATTCCGCTGCCAAAAATAAAGTAAAGAATTACAGACACAAGAGCGGCAGCGCCAGCATACATAAAGCGGGAGGCAACAACGCCCGGAATGTCAGCAGATTCACCGGTCTTTTTGTATCGCTGTGTTGTAGCCGAAACGATGGTGGTGTCAGAAATGGGGCTTAGATGGTCACCAAAAATTGCGCCTGAAAGAATTGCCCCGGCAAGAAACACCGGATCTGCGCCCAAAAGAATACCCGCCGGGTAAAATATGGGGAAGCCTGAAAACACCGTTCCAAGCGATGTGCCTGTTGCCATTGAAATTATGCAGCAGGCGATAAACACAAAACCCACAAAAAGCCCGCCGGTTATGCCCAAGTTGCTTCCCAGCCATACAAAGCCTTCGGCAACGCCTGCGCGTGCCATCATCTGCGTGAAAATACCTACAACCAAAATGATAAGACTTAAAATCGCGCATATATCAGACGCCATGCCTTTGACAGCCGCTTTCCAGAACTCATTCATGTTTTTACAAAAGAGACTGCCTATGATGAGCCCGACAAAACACGCCATGGCAAGGTTGACCAAGGCAAATGTCCCAAGCACAATAAAAAACAAAACGCTGCCTGCGGCGGCAATTGCAAGCGGCACAAAGCCGAACAAAAAACTTCCCTTAAACTGCACAGGGAAACTGCTGCTACTTCTTCCTTCCACCTTTTCCTCCAAATGAAACCAAAATTAACGGTACATTGATGAACTCAAATCCCGCATCACAACGAAGCCATAATTGCCTTGACGCCTGAAACAAAGAGCTCTGCTTCCTTTAACGTGTTGTATGGGGCGATACCTGCGCGTATGAAGGAGCCGCTGTCGCTTATGCCCAGTTTTTCAACAAGCGTGACCGCGTAAAAATGCCCGGATGCTATGAACACGCTGTGTTCCTCGCATATGCGCACACAGAAATCTCGCGGACTGATACCTAGAGCGCGGAAAGCTATGGTCGGAGTTTTGGGAATGCTGTCATCTGCCTGATAAAGGGTGATACCGTCAATTTTTTTTAGCTCTCTCCGTATATATTCAGCCAGTGAGTTTTCGTGCTCTTCCATAGCCTTATAACCGCTTATGATTTTCAGGCTTAAGTTTTCCCCTGTACCAAGCTCCGCTATAAAATTGACCGCGCTTGAAACGCTTGCAATTCCCCCGTGATTTTGTGTGCCGATTTCCATGCGGTCAGGTATTTCGTCAGGGGCGGCTGAAAGTTTATACACGTTTAATTTTTCAAATACGCTTTTGCGGATAACCGCCATTCCAACATGAGCGGCAAAAAACTTGTATGCGGATGAAAAAAGCATATCAATTCCCAAATCTTCAACATCCACGTATAAATGCGGAATGGCGTGCACAGCATCAACGGCAAGCGGAATGTTGTTTTTCTTTGCGAAAACGGACACCGCTTTTACGTCAGTTATTGTCCCAATGCAATTGGAAGCGGAGCCCACAGCGATTAACTTCGTTTGCGGTGTAATGAGTTGAGGAAGGCGGTCGATGTCCAAGGTGAGACTTTTTACATCAAGCGGAATATATTTTACCGTTACATTTTTGTCTTCCGCCGCAGTCCGCCATGAATCAATGTTTGAATGATGCTCAAGCTCGGACAAAATTATCTCATCCCCTTCTTTCCAATCGCGGGCAATTGCCCGGCTTGCATGAAACATCATTGTCGTGGCGTTCGGTCCGAAAGCCACCGCGTGATCTTGTGCGTTAAAAAGCGTTTGCACATCCTTGCGGGCGTTTGCGATTATCGTTTCAGTTTCCTGACTTGTGGGGAAAACGCCGCGGCGGTTTGCGCTCCCGCTTTTCATATAACCTGAAACCGCTTCAATCGATGAATCCAAAACCTGACTGCCGCCCGGTCCGTCAAAAAACACAACCTGTTTTCCGTTGTGCATCCGTTTCAGGGCAGGAAAACGCTTTCTGACATTTTCTATTGGGAAGTTTGTGTGCATAAGTCCCCTCTCCTTTTTCACATCATAGCATTATTCTTTGAATAGTCAAGCCTGAAATTATTTGCAAAACCAACGGGCTTCATACTATAATAATGGAAATGGTTTGTTTTATTTAAAAAAGAATGAGGAAAAATGAACACAGTAAGCTCTGATTACTTTCTGCAAAATGCGGCGCAATTTAAAACATTTATGCAAAACTTTATGTGCTACATGGGAAACAAAATCGAAGAATGGAACCACATTCCCGCCGAAGCAACGAAGAGGCTTTCAGAGAAGTATCAGGCGTTTGAGCCTGTCTTTAATGCCGCAGCCGAAGCGCAGACACCGGCGCATATTTTGGCTTTGTGCGCGGCGCAAACGGAAGTCAAAAAAGCCCTTAAACCTCTTGTAAGCGACTATCTTTATTTCCCGCCTGTGACAAACACCGATCGCATCAATATGGGTATTACGAATGGGCATTACGGGCATTCCAAATGCGTTAGTTCAGCGTGAGCATGACACTTGACCCCTGCGGAAAATGTAACTTATAATTTAGATGTTCTTAAAAAGCTTAAAAAAAATTATGCGGAGGAGCACATGAGCAGTATTGAATATGTTGAGGCAAGGGAAATCATCGATTCGCGGGGAAATCCCACGGTGGAAGTTGATGTGTATCTTGAGGATGGTTCTGTCGGCAGGGCAGCGGTTCCATCGGGAGCGTCCACCGGCGCTTACGAGGCGGTTGAGCTTCGGGACGGCGATAAAGATCGCTATCTTGGCAAGGGTGTTCTGAAAGCGGTAGAAAATGTCAATAACGTCATCGGACCGGAAATCGAGGGAATGGATGCGCTTGAGCAGGTAAACCTTGATAAAACCATGATCGAGATTGACGGAACGGAAAACAAAAGCAAACTTGGAGCAAACGCGATTCTTGGCGTATCTATGGCGGCGGCAAGGGCAGCGGCAAATTATCTTAACATTCCCCTTTACAGATACTTGGGCAGTTTTCACTCAAACCTTTTGCCGGTTCCTATGGCGAACATTATCAACGGCGGCAAGCACGCTGACAACAAGGTCGATTTTCAGGAGTTTATGGTGATGCCTGTGGGAGCGCAATCCATGCGGGAAGCAATTCGCTGGACAGCCGAAGTATTCCACAGCTTAAAGAAGCTTCTTCATGATGCGGGAAAAAACACCGCCGTAGGAGATGAGGGAGGTTTTGCCCCCGATCTCGGCAACGAAGAAGCGCTGGATTATATAATGAAGGCCATTGAAAAAGCCGGTTACAAGCCTGGTGAGCAAATCGGCATCGCGCTTGACTGCGCAAGTTCAGAGCTTTTTGATGAGGGCGAAAAGAAAGGTTACAAGTTTTGGAAGTCAAACCCCGGTAAGCTTTTTTCAACCGATGAAATGATTGAACTTTTTTCCGGCTGGGTTGGAAAATATCCTATCATTTCTATCGAAGATGCACTTGATCAGGACGATTGGGAAGGTTATGTAAAACTTACAAAGACTTTGGGCAGCAAAATCCAAATCGTCGGGGATGACTTTTTTGTAACCAACACCAAGCGGCTTGAAAAAGGCATCAATATGGGCGCGTGCAACTCCATTCTCATTAAGGTGAACCAAATCGGCACGGTAACCGAAACGTATGAAGCTGTGGAAATGGCAAAACGCGCCGGTTACACCGCTATTATTTCGCACCGCTCAGGCGAAACCGAAGACAGCTTTATTGCCGACTTGGTTGTGGCGCTTGAAACCGGGCAAATAAAAACCGGCTCGATGAGCCGCACCGACCGGGTCTGCAAGTACAACCAGCTCATGCGCATTGAAGACGAGCTTGAAGGTGTGGCAGAATATGCGGGCAAAAAGGCGTTTTACAACATAAAGAAGTAACGTTTTTTTCACAGCGTGAACTTTGAGTTTCCCCCTTTACAATGTGCCCCATTGTGGTGTATAAAAAGACTGCTTAATGGAGCGGTGTCCGAGTGGTTTAAGGAGATGGTTTCGAAAACCATTGAGCTCGCAAGGGCTCCGGGGGTTCGAATCCCCCCTGCTCCGATGGAGAGATGACCGAGCGGCCGAAGGTGTACGACTGGAACTCGTATGTGCCTGAAAGGGTACCGAGGGTTCAAATCCCTCTCTCTCCGTACTTTTTTAAACATGAGTAGAATCACAGCGGCAAAGCAAATGGTGAACGCGCCTTTGCCGTTAAATTTTCCCCCAATAGCAGGAGTATCGTATGAGCGTTTTGGAAGCCCTGATCCTGGGCATCGTTCAGGGCATTACTGAATTTTTGCCTGTGAGCAGTTCAGGGCATTTAGTCCTTTTGCAGAGGGTTTTTGGCATTACAGAGCCTGCAATGGCTTTTAACGCGGCTGTTCACGGGGGAACGCTGCTTGCTGTTGTGGCTGTTCTGTGGCGGGACATCTGGAACATTGTCAGGCGCATAATACAGCCGCTGACTTTTTACGTTATTTTAGGTACTATCCCAACAGTAATAGCCGCCCTGCTTTTCAGGGACTTAATCGAACAGGCGTTTGCCACAGGTGTTACGCTGGGTTTTGCTTTTTTGGTAACTTCAGCCTTGCTCATTTTCTCTGACAAAATTTACCGCAAAGGTGATAAGCCCGGCGGATTACCGGCAAAGCTTGATAATCCTACCCAGCCGCGCTTTGCGAATGAAATGAACTGGAAGGATGTTTTGTTAATCGGGCTTTTTCAGGCGGTCGCGATAATTCCGGGCATTTCCCGTTCCGGCGCTACAATTTCCGCCGCCCTTTCCCGAAGAATTGACCGCGATTTTGCCGCGCGCTTTTCGTTTTTACTCTCTATTCCGGCTATTATAGGCGCGCTGGTTTTGCACATAGGTGATTTTGCACATGTAGGCGCTCCCGGTGATGCTTACAATGCCATAGGTCTTCTGCCCATTCTCGTCGGCAGCATCAGCGCCTGCATCGTTGGCTTTTTTTCAGTCCGCTTCACCATCAAAATGGTGCGCGAGCGCTCCCTTGTTGGCTTTGCCGTTTACACAGGAATTCTTGGTACTTTGGTGCTCATTGACCAGTTTGTCACCAACTTCGTTTTTCTTACTTGAAGTTTGAAAAGCGCCCGCTTTCCAAAAGGATTACAAGGTACACTTCGATATAAGTGATAAGGGATTCCCTGTCGCCAATGGACGCGAATGAAGGCGTATTTGCAACAATGTTCCGCGACATTTTACCAATCGCCTCTCTTGATATTTTTAAGCGCCTTTGTGTGCGCACCGTGCGTTTCAGGTGGTCTTTAATAAGCGACTTCACATCGTCAATCAGGTATTTGCGAGCCTGCTTGTCAATCAAAAGCGCCCAGTGTTCTTCAAGCTCTTCCATGTAGCTTTTTGTTGTGCGCCCTTGAGGAATAAGTGACCTTTTTATCTCCTGCAAATCGTAAGATAAAGTCTGTGAATATGTATTTTCTTCAACGTTTTCCCCGCTTTGATCTTCGTTATTCTGTGAAAATCTTTTCCGGGTTTTCTTTTTCCCTCCCATTTTCTTAAAAAGCGCGATAAGGGAACTTATTATGGGAATGGAATACCAAAACGGAAGCAGGAGCTTCATCTCAAAGAGGAAATCCTTACGATTTAGAAGAAGCAGCGAAGAATACGGAAGAAGCTTATCACCTGAAAAAATTCTGGCAGTGGACGGAACTCCTAAAGAACTTCTTTCTGCTTCGCTGTAAGCCAGCCACAAATTTGGGTCATCCAAAAATTCTGAAAGAATGGGGCAATATTTTTCTGTAAGTGAACGGAGCGTTCTTTCAAACTCTTCGTTGTCTTTCATGGCTATTTCACTTTTAAACTCGCGCAAGAGTTTTTTCCAGCGGCTTCCAAGCACATCTTTTATAGTGTCTCTGGCTTCAGTTAAAAGCCTGACACACAAGGCAGGTATTTTTTCTTTAAGCACATAATACCTGTTTCCGCAAACATACAACAGGGCGGGAAGTTCATTATTTGTAGTCTCTGTTGTTTTTTTCTTAATCCATGAAACAAGATCATCTTCAGTGTACTGCGTTAAAAGAAGAATCCCTTTTGCGCTTGTGAACTTGCAAATTTGATCCAATGTGTATAAAAAAGGCGGCTTTTGAAACTGGATTTCAAGGCTGCGGAACGCAAGTTCTGTTTGCTGGCGTTTGATTGCTTTATTTTTATAAAAAATATTTATAGATTCAATAATACAGCAAGATTGCGCTGCCGCAATATCTTCATGCATCAGCTCTTTTTTCTTTTTTACTTCGTGCCTGACTGCAATGCAAAAATGCATCCAAAAAAGGCTTGAAAACTCTCCGCCCGCTTCTATTTCTTTGTAGCAATCAAACGGGCGGATAAGGACTTTATTAAACTGATCCCTTACACCTGACTCGCGCCCCTTTAGTTGAGGCAAAACTTTATGCAGAATGTATTCCCTGTTTCCGCCCTTTCGCAAATAATTTCTTATTTTTAAAAGAGAAATCTCTGAAATCTGGCGCGGGATCATGCTGGCAAGAACAAGCGCCGAATCAAAGCCATCAGGAAATTTGATGCGCAAAATCGGAGTGTCGCTTCCCTGCGGTTTATCCATGTAATCAATCAACCCCTGATTACTGTCCAGATTTTTAACCTGGTTTTCAGGAATTTCTATACGCAGCGATTCTTCATTGTGGAAAGGAAGGTCAGCATCAGCATCGGCGGTCTGATAGGATTTTTTTATTCTGTGCGGATAAAAATTGACCATGTAAATTCTTCCGTCAGGGGAATCGGTGAGCAGTTCGCATTTGCCCTCTTCAACCAAACCTGACATTTCAGACCAAAAGTTGACCGAAGCCCCTTTTGTCCACTTAACCCATTCGGGGTTTTCCGCAGATAGTTTTTTCGCGTACGCATCCAAAAATTCCAGAAAACTAGTTATTCCAATGAATGGTGAATTGTTTTTATTTGCATAGGACACTAATATTGAGTACAAATCTGCTCGTGTTGCCATGCAGATATTATTTACAGGAAAATTAAAAAGCGTCAATAAGGCAGTATTTGAGAGAAGCGAGATGGAGGAATGAAAAGAAGACAATGCGAAAGATTATCGGAATTACAGGTCCGTACTGCGCCGGAAAAAACTACATTTCAGGTATCTTGGAACGGCGGGGTATTCCTGTCCTTGATGTGGATAAACTTGGGCACAAGGTAATTGAAAAGGAAAAAGACAGTCTTGTTTCCCGCTTTGGCAAAGATATTCTTGATAGCGGCGGTTTTATAGACCGCAAATTGCTTGGCGTTAAGGTTTTTGGTAAGCCCGGTGAGCTTGCTTCACTTGAGGCAATTATACATCCGGCTGTTAATAATGAGATCAGTGAGTGGGTGGAAAGCCAAAGCAGTGATGCCTGCGTAGTTAACGCCGCTTTGCTGCACAGGACATCAGTGTTCTCTTCACTTGACGCTATTATTGTGGTAAAGACGTTTTTTCTTGTAAGGCTTTTGCGGGCAAAAAAGCGGGATCGCTTGCCTTTTAAGGTTCTGCTTAAACGATTTGGCAGTCAGCGCGATTTTGCCTCTCAATATTCAGAAGGAAAAGCCGATATTTACAAGGTGAAGAACTCTTTTTTTTCCGGCTTTTCACAACAAAGGCTTGAAAAAAAGCTTGATACTATCCTTTCCCGCGTTTTAGGGAATAAGTAAGGTGCGAAAATGGAAAATAGAAAATTACTTTTGGTTGCAATCTCTGCAGGCATTTTTTTGGTTATAGCGGTAGGCTCTGCTATTGTTTTTACCCCACAGCAGGCTGCAGAGGCTCCGATAGCGGCGGTTATGCACCCTGCACCTTCGGGAATGGCAGTTAACGTAACGCCTGCACAGCCGGTTATACCCGCGATTCCCCCCGGAGCCGCTCACCCGGCTGCAGTTGACCCCATAGACATGGTACGCGGTCCGGTTGACGTCCTCGGTCTTCAGCCGCCGCCGGAAGGCGCGTTTGCCCCGCCAGGCGATTTTGTCGTCACGGGTGTCCAGCAGCCTGCTCCACCTGTGGTGATAACCGTACCTCGCCCAACCGTAATGCCCAGCGCTCCCGCACCGGTTCGCCCCGCTCCAGTGGTTGCAGCTCCCGCACCGGTTCGTCCTGCGCCGGCGGTTGCAGCGCCTATTCCCGCACCACCTGCGCCGGCGGTGATGATCAACGATTACTGGGTGCAGACAGGTTCTTTTTCCACCATTGCCAACGCCGAGCGAGCGCGGGATGATCTTGCTTTCATGGGAATTACCGCAGTCATTGAAAACCGCGAAGTTGCCGGCAGAACATGGTTCCGCGTGCGCGTAGGTCCGTACACTTCACACACTGAAGCAAATTACTGGCTGGCGTTAATCAGGGCAATGGACGGCTTTGACTCTGATATTGAGCGTTACCGTCCCACCGTCTGGCAGACCGCCCGAAGATAGCGTTTTATTTGCAAACAGGCTTAATGGCGAAAAAAAAGGCACAGTGTTGACTGTGCCTTTTTTGGGGAGTGGAGGATTCGAACCTTCGAAGGCTGAGCCAACAGATTTACAGTCTGCCCCATTTGACCGCTCTGGAAACTCCCCGATTTAAAAACTAAAACCAAATACCAATGCACAAAACATCGAACAGTAACGGCAATTTTGACTTTCAAAAAACCGCCGCATAGCCGTCTTCCGGAATCGAACCGGAGACCTCATGATTACAAGTCAAGTGCTCTACCAGCTGAGCTAAGACGGCGGAAAGTTTACAACAGATCGTGGTAGAACGTACCCCGACATCAAAGACACCCTATCACACGGCATAATTTGTGTCAATAGGGCGCATTCCAAGACATTCCAAAACACCAAGAAACACAGAAAAAATAAAAAGTATCACCAAAAGTATCACCGCGAGGGGGTGGATCACCAGCTGAGCTATTTTGGCTATTTTGGCTATTTTATTGAAAAACTTACCAATTGACAGATATTAATCTAGCCCTTACCCCACAAATACGATGTTGTTGTTATTGCCTATTTCGCTTTTGTTGCACCATTTTTGGCAACAGATTTGTTGCTGCGGCTGGTTCGGGGTTGGTTTTACGCGTTTTTCTGCTCCAGTTTTATCCGCATACCCAACAGGTCAAGAAGTTTGAACACGGTCTTGAAAGACGGGCAGAGTGAAAATAAGGCTTAATTTCCCGGCTCAAACTTTGCTTTAAGAGGCGATACCTAGCGTTTCTTTGATGGCTGCCTCCAAGAGCCGGGAATAATTGAGCCCTTCGGCTTCCGCAGCTTGTTTGAGCCAATGGGGTATGGTAACAGTAGTCTTTTCACGGCGGTTATTCATTTCGTCTTTGACAATATCAGGGTAGACGGTTATCGGTACAACCATATCACCAGCGTTTATTTGTGGAACTTTTTCGGTGCGTTCCGGTAGCACCTCTCCATCTTTTTCTATTCCGTAGATATGCAGAGACAAGGCTTCTTTTGCCATTTGCACAGCATGGTCAAAATTATTCCCCATAGAGACGCAACCGGGGACATCGGGAAAGTACACGCCGATTCCCGGATTTTCATCAGTTTCAAATACCGCAAGGTACGTCAGTTTCCGCATACGAGCCTCCTACTTCAATCCAGCCTGCTTAAAGATGCTGTGAAGCAAACCTTTTTTCAAATCATCTTTATGATCTGGAACGGTTACACGACCTTTCTTGACAGGGTGCTTAAGCTGGATGTGAGAGCCATTTTGCTCATATTTGAACCAGCCGTCTTTATGCAAAATTTTCAAGACTTCCCGAACCGTCATAACAAATTATACGTGTATTTTACACGTGTGTCAAGTGTCTTTTGGCTGGTTTTGAAAAACCCTGTTGTCTATTTCGCTTTTGTTGCACCATTTTTGGCAACAGATTTGTTGTAACGGCATGAAACACATAAAACATCGCGGTAGAACGTACCCCGACATCAAAGACACCCTATCACACGGCATAATTTGTGTCAATAGGGCGTGAAAGTTTTAATTGCCGTCACCGGATTGACTTTTCCAGAAATAATAGTAAACTATAGGCAATACTCAGGAGTGTATAAATGGCATTAAGCAAAGAAGAAGTGAGTTCCACCATAACGAAGTTCGGAAAGAACGAAAAAGACACAGGAGCTACAGAAGTACAAATCGCCTTGCTTACAGGGCGGATAAATCAGCTCACCGAGCATTGCAAGCAGTTTAAAAAGGACAAGTCCAGCCAGCGTGGACTCTTAATCCTTGTTGGGCAGCGCCGCAGAATGTTGAAATACATCCAGCGCACCAACCTCGAAGGCTACCGCGCGCTTATAAAAGAACTGGGCTTGCGCAAATAAACTTAAGGAATTTATGCTTCAAAAAATAACATTCGAAATTGCCGGTAAGGAACTTATTCTTGAAACCGGCAGAATCGCGCGGCAGGCAAACGGCTCTGTTTTCGCGCAGTACGCGGGTTCGGCGGTGATAGCCACCGTCTGCGCCTCAACGGATGCGGTGGAGGGGATGGATTACGTTCCCCTCACTGTTGATTACAACGAAAAATATTACGCGGCGGGGAAGATTCCCGGCGGGTTTATCAAACGGGAAAGCCGCCCAAAGGACAAGGAAATACTCATTTCCCGCCTCATCGACCGCCCAATGCGGCCGCTTTTCGGTATTGCAATCGGGCGAGAAATACAGGTCGTTCCCACAACGGTTTCTGCCGATCAGGTCAATCCGCCTGATGTTCTGGCGATTATCGCAGCTTCAGCGGCGGTGCATATCTCAGACATTCCTTTTAACGGTCCAATGGCGGGTGTGCGTATCTGCCAGGTGGAGGGCGAGCTTGTCATAAACCCAACCTACGAACAGATAGCGAAATCTTCCCTTGAGATAGTTGTTGCCGGGACGAAAGGCGGAATCACGATGGTGGAAGGGGGCGCGCATGAGGTAAGCGAAGACCTCATGATGGAAGCCCTCGAAAAAGCCCACGCGACGATAATTGAACTGTGCAATCTTCAGGAAAAACTGCGCGAACTTGCGGGTAAGCCAAAGTTCGCTTTAACCGAACTTTCCTATAGTCTTGAAAATAAGGACGCAATTCGTGCCGCCGCTTATCCGCGCCTTGAAGAAGCCTGCTTTATCAAAGCAAAACAGGAGCGGCACGAGGAAATAGCGAAGGTGAAGTCCGAAACCGCCGCCGCTTACACCGCCCAACTGGAAGATGACAAGCAGAAAAAGCTCTTTAACGCGTTTTTTGAGGATATGCAGTACGACATTTTACGGCTTGCCATACTCAATCAGGGGCGCAGACTTGACGGGCGCGGAACGGAGGACATCCGTGACATAACCTGCGAAGTCGGCATTCTTCCCCGTACGCACGGTTCGGCGCTTTTTACCCGCGGAGAAACGCAGTCGCTTGTGGTGACAACACTTGGCACGGTATTTGACGAGCAGGTTTTTGACGACATAGACGGGGATAAGCGGGAGCATTTCATCCTGCATTACAACTTTCCGCCGTTTTCGGTGGGTGAAGTGGGGCGCATGGGCACAGGACGGCGCGAAATCGGGCACGGCTACCTTGCGCGCCGCTCGCTTGAAGCCATGATACCGGCAAAAGATGTGTTTCCTTACACAATACGTGTTGTTTCAGAGATAATGGAATCCAACGGATCTTCTTCTATGGCTTCAGTCTGCGGCGGAACTCTTTCTATGCTTCAGGCTGGCGTGCCCATAAAGAAACCGGTTGCCGGCATCGCTATGGGGCTTATCACCGAAAGCAGCGACCCGGGTGCCCGCTATGCAGTTCTGTCTGACATCCTCGGCGATGAAGATCATCTGGGCGACATGGATTTTAAGGTCGCGGGAACGGAAAACGGCATTACCGGCTTCCAGATGGACATTAAAATTGTAGGGGTGAGTTCAGAAATTATGAGGACAGCCCTCGATCAGGCAAAACGCGGGCGTCTTCACATCCTCAACATTATGAACGCCACCATCAGCAAGCCTGTTGAAGTAATTAGTGAGTTTGCGCCCAAGATCGTGACCATGCGCATCGACATCGACAAAATCGGCGCGCTTATCGGGCCCGGCGGGAAGAATATCAAGGCGCTTTGCGAGCAGTACAGCGTGAAGATCAACACCGATGATGACGGAACCGTCACGATTTTCGGGAAAACGTCCAAAGACTCCGAAGATGCCAAAACCGCTGTGCTTGGTATTGTGCTTGACCCTGAAATGGGAAAGGTCTACAACGGAACTGTAAAGCGCATTATGGATTTCGGCGCTTTTGTCGAGATTCTTCCGGGAAAAGAGGGGCTTGTGCATATCAGCAAGCTCTCCCGCCAGCGCGTGTCGCAGGTGACTGACGTGGTGAAGGAAGGGGATAAAATACAGGTGAAGCTCCTTGAGATTGACAAAATGGGGCGGCTTAACCTTTCCTACATTGACGCGATTGATCCTGACGGCAGCAGCCCCGAAAGCGGCGGTGACGGATACGGAAGGGAAGGCGGCTATAATCGTGACCGTAACCGCTCCGACCGGGACGGCAGGCGGGATTTTCGGCGCCGGTAGGGTTGTGACTTTGGAACAGGAGGCTCAAATTTCGGCTGGTGCGCCGCTTTTGAGGGTGCAAAAAAAAGCCGCCGAAGTTGAGCTTCCACGGTACGCAAGTGCAGAGGCTGCGGGCATGGATCTCAAAGCCTTTATTGAAGGGGATATTGCTATTGCCCCGCTTGAAAGGGTTCGTGTGCCGACGGGGCTTTTTTTTGAGATTCCGTCGGGCTTTGAAGCGCAAGTACGGCCCCGCTCTGGTCTTGCCGACAGGTCGGGGATAACGGTTTTGAACGCTCCGGGGACGATAGACAGCGATTACCGGGGTGAAGTGGAGGTGATTCTCATAAACTTTGGCAATGGGCCTTTTACGGTGAAAAATGGCGACAGAATCGCCCAACTGGTAATATCGCCTGTGATTCGTGCCGCAATACTCGAAGTTGCCTCCTTGTCTGTTACGGAACGGGGTTCCGGCGGTTTTGGTTCTACAGGAGTGTAGGAACTTATGAGCGGAATTGGGTCGCACCCGGTAATTGATACCTCCTCGCTTTTACGCCGCCGCCAGCCGTCGTTGCCGCCGCCGGGTAGATCCATCTCATGGACGTTATTCGGCTATCTGGTTAAAGACATTCTCTTTTCCTTTTCCATCTCTTTCCTTTTTTTCTTTTTCATCTTTTTCGTCAACCAGTTGCTTTTTATGGCGCAGGAAATTCTTGCCAAACAAGTTCCTCTTAGCCAGGTTGCTTTGCTCCTTCTCTTTGCTTCGCCTTCCGTAATTGCCCTTTCTGCTCCTTTTGCCTCCCTCATGGGAACGCTCATGACAGTCGGCAGGCTAAGTTCGTCAAACGAAGTGCTTGTAATGCTTGCATCAGGGCTTTCCTACCGTGTGATTTTTGCCCCCGCAATTGCCGTGGGGATTCTTATTTCTACTCTATCATTCATGGCCAACGACATATTGCTCCCTGCCGGAACCATTCAGTTTGCCCGCCTTTACAGGCGAATTTTGGTTTCAACCCCGGCACTGGAACTACAGCCGAACTCCGTTAAGCGTTTCGGGGACACCGTCATTGTAATGGGGCCGGTGAGCGGCAGGGATATTGAGAACATCCTCATCCTTGACCGCACAGGAGACGGTCAGCGCCGCCTTATCATGGCTGAAAATGCCGAACTCATTGACGGCGGACGTGAGGGCTTGAGTCTTGACCTTTTTAACGTGTTCGTGAAGTCTTCACGGGAAATCGTCAGGGATGATTACGATTACGCAACCAGCGCTTTTTTGCGGTATTGGGTACCCCAGGAAGACTTCATTCAAGCGCTCACAGCCATAGGTCCCAGGGAAATGAGTTCGGTGGATTTGCACCGCCAAATTGTCAACCGCACCCAAGATCAGAGCCAGCGCGTTGACGGGCGCAGCACCCGCGTCCTTTCTCAAGGGTTGAACCTCGAAAACAGCCTGAGGATGGGTGTCGGGGACTCTGCGTGGAACAGGCGGGAAAACTACTCCGACGTTTTTTCACGCGAGATTCAGGCGGTTGCCGCAATGCGCGCTGAACGCAGCCTGCTCATTTACCGGCTTGAGTTTTACAAAAAGTTTTCAATTCCTTTCGGTGCGCTGTCGTTTGTGTTCCTTGCCGTTGCGCTCGGCCTTTTCGCCAAAAAAAGCGGTCAGGCATTTGCCTTTATTTTCGGGATTTTCATTTCTGTGATTTACTGGACTATGCTTTTGGGCGGGCAAACTGTTGGTATACGTTTCGGCTATTCGCCGTTTTGGTCGATGTGGCTGCCTAACGTCCTAGCCCTTTCCATCGGGCTAATCCTGTGCATCATAAGGATACGAAAATGAGAGTACTGGACAAGTATCTGGTACGTCAGTTTTTTCCGTTTTTTTTGATCGCCGTGGCGATGTTCGTGCTTCTTATAACCTTAATCGACCTTTTCGCCCACATTGTGCGCTACCTTAACAACGAAGTTTCCGCACAGGACATTTTTCGCGCAAGCTTTTATTTTCTTCCCCAGGCTTTTTCATACGCCTTGCCTGTTTCGCTTTTGTTTGCCTCCGCCTACACTCTTGGCGACCTGTATTCCCGCAACGAACTGACTTCAGTTTTTGCCGCAGGCGTTCCGTTTTCACGCTTCAGTATGCCTTTGCTTGTCATAGGGTTTGCCGCATCGCTGTTTTCGTTTTTCTTCGAAGATCTTGCTGTTGTTCCCACGATGCGGATGAAAAACGAGCTTACAAACCGCCTTTTAAACTTGCAGGGACCTGAAACCAGGTCTGATATTGTAATCAGGGCGCGCCAGGGACAGTTGTTATATGCGGTGGATTTTTTTGACAGCCAATTGGAAATCCTTAATGGTGTGAATATTATCGAACAGGATGCGCAGGGGCAGTTTGTGTCCCTCATACGCGCGCCACAGGCTGTTTGGAACAATTATCATTGGGCATTTGTCAATCCGGTAATTTATGAGTGGTATGGCGGTCTTTTGCATTTCAGGCCGCTTGAAAGCACCAATGAGTTTAGGGAAACCCCTGATATTTTCAGGCGAAACATGGTAAATCCTGAAGAATTGCGTGTCAGGGACGCGCGGCTTTTGATTGGCGATTTGCGGGAGGCGGGGCTTCCTGTTGTAAACGCGCTTGCCAATTACTATCACCGTTTTTCTTTCGCGACTGTTCCTTTTGTCGTAATGATACTTTCGATTTCGATGGCCGGGCGTTTTAAGAAAAACATTCTTTTAATGAGCCTTCTTGCAAGCCTTGGTGTGGCAGTCGTTTTTTACGTAACCGAAATGATAAGCATGATGCTGGCGCAATCAGGTCACATTTACCCGCTAATCGGCGCGTGGTTTCCGGTTCTGCTTTTTGTTGCCATTGGGCTTTTCCTGCTTCGCTCCGCGAAAACTTAAAAAATGCCCCAGCCTATTTTCACAGTGACAGCAACTGATTCCTCCTCATCAGCGCGGACAGGGGTTTTGCGTCTGCCCCGCGGTCTTGTCCAAACGCCTGTTTTTATGCCTGTGGGAACAAACGCCACAGTAAAAGCCCTGACACGTGAGGATATAAAGGAAATTGGCTTTGAAATAATTCTTTCAAATACGTATCATCTATTTTTGCGCCCCGGCATGGATGTGCTTTCGTCCGCCGGCGGTCTTCACAACTTTATGGGCTGGGACAGAAACATCCTCACTGATTCAGGCGGTTTTCAGGTTTTTTCCCTCGCACCGTTTAGAAAAATTACAAGCGAAGGGATAAAGTTCCGTTCCCACATCGATGGCGCATACCATTTTTTGACGCCTGAAAGTGTGGTTGAATTGCAGGCGGCGCTTGGAAGCGATATTCAAATGCAGCTTGATGTTTGCACCAGTTACGGCGCTTCAAGAAAAGAGGCTGAAACCGCCGTGCGGACAACAACGATGTGGATGGACAGGGCAAGGAAGCGCTGGGAGGAAGAGATAACAAAAGGCGGCTACGGCGGGCAGTTTTTCCCCATTGTGCAGGGCAATTTTTTCCCTGATTTGCGGCGGGAAAGCGCCGAGCGGGTAATTTCCTCTGACCCGCCGGGTATCGCTATCGGCGGGCTTTCGGTGGGCGAGCCTGAACAGGCTTTTTATGAGTACCTGGCGCTTACAGCCTCGCTTTTGCCGCCGCACCTGCCGCATTACGTCATGGGAATAGGCACGCCCCAGTACATTCTCGCCGCCATAGAGCAGGGAATCGATATGTTCGATTGTGTGCTTGCCACACGTAACGCGCGCAACGGAAATGTGTTTACAAGCAAAGGGGCTTTTGCGCTTAAAAAAAGCGCGAATCGCCTTGATTTTATGCCGATAGATGAAGAGTGTGAGTGCAAAGTATGCCGCTCATATTCGCGTGCGTATTTGCGGCATTTGTTTAAAAGCGGGGAAATATTGTGCTCTATGCTTGCTACGTTCCATAACCTGCATTTTCTGCACGACTTGATAAAAAAGTCGCGGCAAGCGATTGTGGAAAACCGCTTTCTAGCCTTCAAACGGGATTTTTTGGCGAAATATACGGAGGATAAAAATGAAAAGGACGATGGCCGGTAATTTTACGCTTAGAAAATATCTGGTTTTATTTTTTGCCGTATTGTGTGTGCCGTTTGCAGCGGTTTATGCGCAAGAGGGAGAACGTTCAACCGCCGACCAGCACCGTATAGACACGCTGCGTTTCGGCACGGAGGCAGAAATTGCCTCCCTCATCCAGACGCTTCGCAGTGAAAACGACACTTCTTTAGATCAGGAACTTATCGCCGTTGCCGAAACAACGCGCAACCGCAACATTCTCACAGGCGTTTTCCACTTTTTCGGCGAGGGGCGGAGAGAAGGGCTTGAGAACAGGGCAATCAGGGTAGTACAAGAGCGGGAATATGAGACTAACGAAACTCTTATCGCCGCCCTGGATTACCTTGGCTGGATGAACGTCCATGATGCAATTGACGTTATAAAAGATTTGGTTGGGTCAAGAGAAATCCACCCTGTGAATAACGCCGTCCGCGCTTTGGGCAGAGCAGCCCGCGGATCAGAACGCGCCTGCGAAGTTAGTGAGTTCCTTCTTGATTTTTACCAAAATCGCAGCCCCGCCAACGAAACACAAAGGGAAATAGTTGTGGCGCTGGGGGAAACGCGCTCTACCGAAGGTATTCAGTTTTTGGTGGATATGATAGCCGACGATGGGGAACGCGTTGTGCTCCGTATGGCGGCGCTTGAATCAGTTGCCGTTATCGGCGATGATTCGGCCCAAGCTGCCGTTATCGAAGCTGTTACGTCATCTGACCCGGCAGTGCGCTCAACGGCAATCGCCTCACTCGGCCCTTTTTCAGGTGAGGAAGTGGAACAGGCAATACTTGATGGTTTCAGGGACGTATACTTCCGTTCCCGCCAGGGGGCAGCCCGCGCGGCAGGTCAGCGCCGACAGGAAAGCGCTGTTCCGTTCCTGCGCTTTAGGGCTTTTAACGACGATGTTCCGGCCGTGCGGGATGAGGCGATACGGGCGCTTGGGGCAATCAATAACGAACAGGCAATGGGCATTTTGGACTCACTTTTCACCGAGCGCCGCCACCCTTACCGCATACGGGTTTTAGCCGCGGATATGCTTTTACAAAACGATGCTGATACGTATGCCCTCCGCGTTGTCGCCGAAATGGACTACGCAAACACGCGGCGGCAAACCGGGCTTTACAACGGTTTTATAAGGGTTTTGACAACGGCAAAATCTGATTCGCTTGGTAGTATAGCTCATCGCTTTGTTACTTCCGGCGGAATTATAGAGCGCGCGCTTGCCCTGGAGCTGATAGCCAACAACGAGTTTCTCCACCTTGCCGATGATGTGCGCGAACTGCTTGATGATAGCCGCACCAATGCAAGCCTTGCAAGAAGGGCAAGACTCACACTTGAGCGCCTTGGGCTTCCGCTTGAAGTCACACCCGAGGCAGAAATCAGCGTAGAATAAGGTTAGTGCAGCGCCTGCAAGCCGTAACTCACCCACTTAAGGAAAAGTTCACCGCGTCTGGCGATGGCTGACGGGATATCGATGCGCGAGGCGACAAAAGCGGACACATCTGCCCCTGCGATTACGTAAATCAGCATTCCCTCGGCAAGCGGCTCCATGTATACGGTCGCAGAGAGGTTTTCCTCCCTTAAAACCGGAAACAAAAGAAAACGTATTGTTCTAAAATTGGTAAGATGGTAGATGATGCCATAGTGACTGGCGGAAAACTCACCCCGGTAAAATGTATTGCCGAAGTTTACATCTTGAAGTCGCAAAAAAATAGTTTCTGATTGTGGGAGAATCGAGGCGGGTGAGGGGTCAGGAATGGGAACAGTTCTGCTGTTGCTTTCAAGGCGGGTGGCGCTTTGGAAAAGCGAAACGTATGACTGGCGTGTGTGCGAGAAAAAAAGATGGTTAGGCAGGTTTGAGATTTTGCCCAAAGCGTTAAAAGCGTCAAGACGGCTGAAAGGCACAGACGGGTGGGGTAGGACGGCAAGGATCTCCGTTTGGAAGTTGTGCTCGCGTCGGGCAAGTTCCCCGTGAAGGTCTATTCCCGAACCTGAAGCGGGAATAAGCTCAAGGGCTTCACCGGCTTGAAGGACGCGGACAAGCCCTTCTTCGCTGAAGGCGGAGTTTTTGCGATCTTCGCTTATATCCGGGAACAGATCAGCAAAGGAACGCAGGTTAAGAGGCTGTGCCCGCAAAAGAGCGGGAAAAACAGAAAGGAATGAAAACAAAAGGAAAAGGCACAGTATATTTTTTAATGAAACAATTCCACCCATCAATACGCCCCTTTTCCCCTAAAGATTACTCCGGGTGTCCGGTGCAGAATCCAGATGTCAAGCCACACCGACCAGCTTTGAAGGTAATACAAATCGTATGATACCCTTTCCGCGTAGCCGGTATCAGACCTTCCTGAAACCTGCCAAAGCCCTGTGAGCCCGGGCTTCACCGTCAGAATTCTGTGTGCGTTTTCCCCGTATTTTTCCAGCTCCGGTTCCGTCACCGGGCGCGGCCCCACCAGGCTCATGTCGCCTTTGAGGATGTTGATGAGCTGCGGAAACTCATCAAAGCTGCTCCTCCGCAAAAGCCTGCCAATCCGCGTTATGCGCGGATCGTCTTTCAGTTTATGCGAGGCTTCCCACTCTTCTTTAAGGCGCGGATCCGCTTCAAGGACTGTTTGCAGCTTTTTGTCCGCGTCAATCACCATGGAACGGAACTTGTATGCGTTAAACGGCTTTCCGTTAAGCCCGATTCGCTTGTGACCGTACAGAACAGACCCCTTTGAATCCAACTTTATCGCCAGCGCTATAAGGAGCAAAAACGGCAGTATTACAAGCCCGCCGAGAATGACAAGTGACAGATCGATAAAGCGCTTTAACGCGATGTTCCAAAACATTTTGAGCCTGTGGCTTGTGGCGAAGCCAAGAACCCCGTCAAAGTCACGCACAGACATCCAGATATTGTTGATGGTAAAAAAGTCAGGGATGAGCACGTTGTACCTGAACGCGGAGACCGAGTTATTTATCATTTGCGCCATTTCATCCTGATTTAAATTCGGCATCGCCACAATAGCCATTTTGATTTTGTAGCGCGAGACAAGTTCAGGGCCAAGCCTTGTATCATGCATTATGGGAATACCACGGTACAAATCGCCTGATGATGTATCATCGTCAAGTATGAGCACCGGCGCATAGCCGATTTTTTTTGCCTTAAGCATTCTGTCAACAATGAGCTTGCCTGTTTTTCCTGATCCAAAAACGACGACCGGGATCCCCTTCATTTTGGCGTGCGTCAAAAGCCAGTGTATAATTCCGCGGCAAATTGGCAGAATCATAATTGAAAACAAAAAGCTGAAGATGAAAGCTGTGGAAACTGAATTGACCGTCCCGTATTGTATGTAGCGCGAAACGTTAATTCCGCCGTGCGCCAAAAGCGAAGCGATTGCGAAGCCGCGTGTTTCCTCCGCCGGCGCAAGGGCAACTCCCGGGTACAGGCGCATTATCCAGATAACGAGGATAAACATGGGCAGATACGGCCAGTATGTGACGAATGACCAAAACGAAAAGTCAGCCCATCTGCCTATTGCTATGTAATAGATTTTTACAACAAAAAAGCCCCCACCGATGGAGAGCATCACCCCGATAAGGTCGGAAACCATCATGGCGGTGGCAGTCAGGGCAGAGCTGGTGCGACTGTATCTGGATTTAAACCAGACATCGAATTGATCCATCGTCATATCTATCTTATATGATAAGAAAAAATCGAAAAATTACAAGACCACGCCGCCGCGGAGTCCTGAAATGTTGCGGTGCGTTGACATTTGGGCAACCAGCCGCTACAGTAAAGACAGTGAGGCATTATAAATGTTTGTAAAAGTGAGTTTCTTTGTTTGTATCTTACTCGCCGCGGTTCATGTTTTTCTTCCGGCGCAAACCCATTTGTCTGTTCCCCTCGGTCACCCGGTGTACGAGGTTATCGAGCAGGCGCAGATGCGCGGGCTTCTTAGGCATTTGCCTTCAGCCAGACCGTTTACAAGAGCGCAAGCGCTTTCGTTTCTGGATGAGATTTTACACAGCGATGCGGAATTGAGATTTGGAAGGTTAACGGATGCGGAACGTAGGATTATAAGGCGCTTTCAGCAGGATTTAGTCCCCAGTTTCAGCGGCTTTGACCGGACACGTGGAACGCTCTCTTTTGAGAACGAAAATAACGCCGTACGTTTTTCAGGGCAGCTTGGTTTTGGGTTTGATCTGGATTTTTCAGGTTCTGTCTTTCCAATTGCGGGCGGATTTCAAGGTCCCCCGCCTCCCGCCGATGATGATGATGACCTCCCTGATTTTTTTGCCGGCGCAAACCATCCGGCTTCCGGGGATACCTTCGTCGCAACTGACTTCAATTTCAATTTTTACTTTGCAGGTGATATTGGCAGAAACTTTACCTACAGCCTCGCATTCGGTGTTTCTCTCCTTCGCGCCCCGCGCGCGATCCTTGGCACGGCAAACACATTTTCCCACGGCTGGGAATACAGGTCTAATGACTTTGAAAGCTCAGCGCACTATAACAGGCGCATTTTCATATTAAGTGATTCACTTAGCCATTTCCCGTTTACATTTCGCAAAAATTGGGATGGTTCGGTGTTTTATCTGGATAATGTAGGTGCAGGCGGTTTCCAGCCGTGGCCTCAGCGTTTTGCCATCGGCTACACGATGATGCCAGAGATGGCGGGTTCGGCTTTTAACGGGCACTTGACGTACCGCATTGCCCGAATACAGCGCGAATGGGCAGGCATGAGCGCTGGTTCCAGTTTAGTTTTTAATGAGTTTGCCCAGCCGTTTTTGGCGGCTGAAATGACGCTGGTTCCTTTTAATTGGCTTGCAATATCGGCGCTTGCAGGAAGATTGGAGTTTTCACCAACTGTCCTGACTGACCCTGAAAGTACTAGAGGGCAGAAAATAGCGGCGGAAGTTTTTCAAAATAATTTTTCTGTTGTAATGGCGGAGTTTAATTGGCGCTACTTTCACGCGGGAATCGGAAGTGCGGTTGTTTGGGCAAACAGATTTGAATTTGGTTACCTTTTCCCGTTTATCGATAACTTTCTTTATCAGCAAGTCATCGGTGATTTTGACAACTTTGGGGCATTCCTTAATTTGCAAGGGCGCTTTCCAGGCCTTGGTAAACTCTGGTTTTCCCTTTTCATGGACGAAGTAAGCCCCGCTGACATAAGTGGTGACTTTTTTAACATGACCCGCATGATGTACGCCCATCAAGTCGGTCTATCGGTGAGCCTTCCGTGGCTTAGCCGCATTCCGTTTAATACGCTGACGATAGGCTACACGAGAGTACAGCCTTTCACATACACCCACACGCGCGAAAATCTCCCGTGGTATGGAAATCTTTCCATGGAGACAAACTGGGTCAACGCCGGAAGACCGCTCGGGCATTACCTTCCGCCAAACTCTGATGAGCTGCTCGTCCGCTTTTCCGCCGTGCCGCTCCCCGGCAGCACGGTGAGCTTTCAGTATCAGCTTGTGCGGCACGGGGCAAACTACGGCGACAGGGCGGTGGGGGGCAGTTCTCACTGGTCAGAACTTAGTCCCCGTGAGCGCAACGCTTTGCGGAGTTTTTTCTTGAGAGACGGCGCATACCGCTGGATGCACATTTTCAGGCTTGGCGGCTCGTACTCGTTCACATCGTCAAATTTGCCTATAAGTGTGTTTGCCGAAATAGGGGCGGTGTACTCATTTTTCACCGACATCGAAGGTGAAGTTAATCCTGACCGCCCGGGGCAATTCAGAAGAATCAACACACCACAATATCCCCGCCAGCTTAGCTTTATAGGGATGCTTGGAGTGAGGATTTTCCCAAAATGGTAAACCCTATATCCTGAAGCCTGCTGAAAGTGCCAGCTGTCCGCCCATCTGGGTGTTGCCTGAAATGTGGTTGTTATTGAGCGCAACAATTCCTGTGATGCCGGCGCTCAAAGAAAGCCATGAGTGTGGTCTCCATGTGGAACCGAGGGAAAGAACAAAATTGTGTTCGACTGTTCCACTTGGGCTTCTTTGCGCTGAGTATGGGTATCCGCTTCCCCAATTCCATATCACGCTATTGTTTATATTGTTCTCGCCGCTTGCAATCCAGGAAAGACTCCCTGAAAAACTTAAGCCGTTTCCATTGAAAAAATCTGTTCCAGCCGTTATTGTAAACATATCACGCGGCGTTCCTATGGAATAATAATTGCCAATGCGGCCTATGCCGGTAGCATAATCAATACGGTCCATCTGAATAAAACTTGCGTAAGGAGAAGATAAAATGCCCAGAAACGGGTCTGTGCGAATAATTTCTATGAAAAAAATCCCTGCCCAATTGTCAAAGGAATGCGAAAATTGCGCTCCGAGCATCCAGCCAAATGCACTCGGATGCCCATCAGTTTCGCCCGGTAAAGAAAGTTCGTTCATAACAAACTGCCCGTGAACAGCCCAATTTCTTACAATATTCCAATTTACCTCAATTGAAAAAAATGAGCCGACCATGTGTCCGCTGTCGGGCATCCAAAGCGGAAAATCATTCCATGCATATAAGCTGTGAAAAAACAGTAAGGGGTTTAGATAACGGATTTCCAGCGGAGAATCACCAACCATTATACCTTCCATAATTCCTATGCTAAGACGATTGAATAGCCGCACGTCAAGGCGTTGCAGATAGAAATAACGCTGCAAAAGTACACGTTGTGGATCAATAATAGCATCATCAGGTACTGTATTATCGTGCCACCACTGATCCCAATCGTTTGGAAATAAATGCCGTGACAAACGTAAAGGCATTTGGTTTACAATTACAGAATACTTTACATTTTGTGAAAAAAAGGAAATGCGGGCAAAGTCAAAATAAGGTGAGTTGTCTGCAAAAACCATGCTGCCAGTACGCCCTGTTCCCCAAAAAAGCCTGTCGCGACCGATTTGAAAATTCCACCAGTTGCCTCCTGCCGCAGCAAAAGCGCGAACCGACATTTCAGTGTTAAATTGCCCATGACCAAATCCTGACGGAATACTTGCCCTAAAATAATCGTGAAGCTCATCACGCCTGCCTTTGGCAAAAATCGGTTCAAAGTATAATTGTACTGTATCCATGAATGACCCGGTCAGCGGCGCTGAAATCAACGGCGTGATCTGTTGATAACGAGGATACCATGAGACTTCAGAATTAAATCTTGCTTCGCCTTCCAGTGTTGTGTCGACGTTCAGGCGAACTGAAAAATTATCATCTGTAAATGAAATACGGGAAACGGGAGCAAGCCTTGCCCGTGCACGATTATAAGCTTGCATCGCGCTTTGTGATAGTTCGTCTTCGTTAATGGCATCAAGAAACCTTCTAAGTTCTGCGGGAGCAAGAGGTGGAGTAAAAGACAAAAAAGAAGTTCCTGTTACTAAAGACAAAAAGCGTATGTCTTCCAGCACCGGATCGCCGGTAAGAATCATGTCAAAGGAGAAAGCAGAAACAGAAAAAAGCATACAGGACAAAAAAGCGATGGTTTTTTTCATTATAAATAAGCCCCCTTCAAGAAATCTATGATAAGCTAAACATAGAAACGCTAAATTGTCAAATTTTGTTCTTTTAAACCCTTTTCCGCTCTGTTATAATGCCGAGCATCTTTTCTTTAAAAGCATCTTTTGAAAACTTGTGAACATGGTTGGAAAAAGGCTCACGTTTACGGAATTGGTCTTCACAAGCTTCAAACCGATCAAGTGCCTGAATAAGCGAAGTGGGAGTTTGGTCGTCAAAAAACAAACCTGTTACACCTTCATTTATTGTATCCAATGTCCCGCCGCCACGAAAAGCAATTACCGGGCATCCTGCGGCGTTGGCTTCCACTGGAACAATGCCGAAATCTTCTATACCCGGGAAAAGCAAAGCGCGCGCTGAGGCATATAGCCGCGCAAGCTGCTCATCAGTCACACGCCCTGTAAAACTTACTAAACCTGATTTTTCAAAAATACGCTTATCTGCCGGTTTAAAACCGGCACCAGCCACTATCAATTTCCGCCCCGAAGAGATGCACGCATTGATTGCGATGTCTGCTCGTTTGTAACCGGCGTTCTGCCCGAAAAAAATGTAAAAGTCTTGTGGGTTACGCTCAATAGAAATAAATTTTTCAATATCAACCGGCGGAAAAACAATGGTGGCTTCGCGGTTGTAATATCGCCTGATTCGATTTGCCACGTAAGTAGAATTTGCAATAAAACGATCCACCAGATTTGCAGAACAAACATCCCACACACGTAACCCGGGAATTAGGCGCTTCATAAAAAAACGGGTGAAAAAATTTGAGTTGCGAAAATAATCATGATACATATCCCAAAGGTAGCGCATGGGGCTATGACAATAGCAGATATGGTACGCATTTGGATTTGGCACCACACCCTTGGCAGGTCCTGACTCACTTGAGATCACCAGATCGTAATGCTGTAAATTAAAACCCAAAAGCGCATTAGGCATTAGCGGCATATACATCTGATACATTTTTTTTGCAAAAGGGAGTTTTTGTATGTATGATGTACGAACGGTTCGGTGTCTAATGCTTTCTGGCATTACATCTGGATCATAAACGTGGGTAAAAATATCTGCGTTAGGGAACATTTCAAGAAGGGATTCGAGCACTTTTTCCCCCCCGCGCATATTTAAAAGCCAGTAATGGATAATTGCAACTTTCATATTAGGCTTACCATTTAATTGTAAACTTGCGTTTTATTGCCAGACTTTTTTTTGACCATCACCCAAAAAAACTTAAAAATCTTTTTTACAAATGAGACCAAAAAATTATAAAAGAAAAATATCACCGGTATTTTTTTTCTTACTAAAACTATAAACTGAAAAATATCGCTATTAATTACATGAAGCATATTATCTCCTGCTATTATCCGCGAATTGGATGAAAAAGCCGCCCTTGGGTTTTTCAGCATCTCTAAAACATCATCAGGAATTATTCCTGAATCTTTGATTCGGTTAAAAATAATGTTATGTGAGAGGATGAACGGTGAGGATTGAAGGAGCGAGTCAGAAGCAAAGTAATGAATTATTTTTGAACTTGCTAAATAGGGCAGACCATTATAAGCAATTTGACAATTCCATATTCCTTCAAGCTCGCTAAAAAGCGTTGGGTTTTCATAAATCGCCATATTTAAGGCAGGTTGGTCGCGCAGTATGTTTTTACCTTTGCTCAAAAGCCAGAGCTCATGCCAGTGGTTGAATGTTTTATGCGCCTCAGGTGTGTCACGACAAAAAATAACTCCGCTGTTAAAATGGCGGTTGGATAAATAAGAATCAAATCCTAGTTTTTTATCATTGTTTGTGATAAAACTGCCTTTTTCATGCTCACTGATTAAACAATGCTTATCAAGACAGATGCCTGCTGTTATATTCAGTTTATGCACAGGAGAAAGATCATCGGCAACAACAGTATCACAATCTATAAAAAGAAAATCACCTTGCACAAAGTGGCGCATGGAAGTTTTTAACCAGCGTGAAACTTCTATATGTGACATTGAAGCAGGCGCTTTTGGCGAAATAATATTGGTAATTAGTTTTTTGTACTCATCGCGTTTACCGGTTAGGTTTTTTTTTGTTTCTGAATCACATAGAAGTGTAATTTCGGCATAAGGCATTTTCATCTTCAAAGATGTTGCAGACATGAGGAATTGCTCATAATAGAAATCATTTTCATTGCTTGTAAGCACGTATAAATATTGCATAATTACTTAAGAGGAAAGTTTTATTCCGTAATGATCTTGCAATGCAGTTATATATTTATCGTTTTGGTTTTCATGATAATTGTTTTTTTGTAAAGTAATTTTTTGTGCTCGTTTAATTATATATGGGTGCACTCTTTGCCCTTTCACCCAAACTACCGGAACATTATTTTTTTGTTGCATAAATTTTAACCAAATATCATCGGCGTTAAGACATAGCTCTCTTATTTTACTGGCAACAAAAGTTTCGGCAGGTAAAATGTCTGGAGGATATAAAACTCCGCCAACTCCAGTTGCAAGTAAATTATTGGAAGGCAATTCTGTTTTTTTGTATTCATATTCCCACTTGTTGTATGGTAACGGAATATTGTTTTCATCAAATAGTATTTTATGAACACGCCGTGCAGATACAGCAAATGGGTACTTTAAATATGATTCATATAAATCAGAAACAAGATTTTTATCATACATATTATCGTCATCCACAGTAATTACAAGCGATTTTGAATATTCTCTCACAGAATAAAAATATTTATTATGGGGTTTCAGGTTATTATCAGCTAAGAAAATATGAAGTCCGTATTTTTTTAGTTCAAGCACAGAAGGCGGCAATTCTGCTTCGTTATTTACTTCCTCTCTTGTAAGACAAAGAAAAATAATGTCCGGTTTTATTGTTTGGCAGAGTATGCTTTTTATGGCAAGATGCAGCGTATCAAAGCGTGCAGGAAAACTTGTGAGCGAAATAACGATATGATGATTTCTGGCTTCTTTATTTAACTGGCTATATGTCTTCTTTGTAAAATAGCGCCACTTGTGCGGAAGGGATTGCAGAGGATTTAGATAGTTTGCGTTGATGTAATTATAGAGTGACATAATTATCTTTTTGAGAATATTTTTTTTCGCAAAGGTGTAAATATATTTTTTTTTACTTTTGAAAGTATATATTCAAAAAATACGCCTACTTTTGAATGATATATTCTCTTTGCCGCCCCGCAAATGGCCGAATCGTAAAAGTCGTTGTACTTTGCGTCAACAAGCATTATTCTTGTATTTGATGCAAATTGAGACTTTGGATTTTCTAACATATCAATTGTTTCTGAACAAACCACTCCTGTTTTTTTTATTTTTTCTGTATATACCTTATTTGCTAGCAAAAAATACTTTTCATGGACACTTGTTGAAAAATAATGAATTATTTTGGCAGTATGAAGGTATCGCAAGGCACCATCATGTATTAATTGGCAATTCCATATTCCATCAAGTTCTTTTATTGGATTTCCAAGATTGAAATTAGCTTGATTAAGCGAAGCCTGATCGTTTAACAGGTTTAATTCAAAGCATTGAAGCCATAATTTATGCCATTCGTTAAAAAAGTCGTGTCCAGTTTTTGAATCTCTACAAAAAAACACTCCGCCATTAAAGTAAATCTTGAAATCAAAGCCATAATTAAAATTTCTAACTTTGAACATATTTTTGATTACCTTTAAGCGGCTTGGTCTGTAGCGCATATATTCAGCTAAGTACGTGTGATCCTCAAGAACGGCACCAATTTCAATATCGAGGTTATTTATTACAGAAAGATCTTCTGCGATGATTGTATCACTGTCAATATACAAAAAGTCGCCTTCGACAATCTGACGCATAGATGTTTTCAGCCAGCGCGAGCGGGCGTGTTTATTAAATCGCGCATCAAGTTTTATAACTTTCAATTCATCTATTGCTTTTAAAATTTCAGCCCGTTTGTCAATTAAAGTTTCTTTTGTGATTTCATCAATTAATAGAACTACAAATGCATCGGGGGTTTTAAGGCGTAGAGAGGTTATGGATAATAACGCCTGTTCAAGGTAATTGTCGGAATTGTCACTCGCTAGGACGTATATGTATTT
>JAIRQD010000099.1:0-23378 GCA_031256655.1 Treponema sp. | reverse complement strand
GCGATGATATTTACCGCCTTTCCCTTTCATTACTGACTTCGCTTTTCGGGAACGCTTTAGGGACGTTTTTGTATCGTGCTGTTCGGGGCGAGGCGGCGGAAAGTTTTGACCGCAGAACCGCCGCCCAGTCAATGAGCACTGAGCGCACTTTTGAGTACGATTTGTACGACCAATTTGAAATCGAAACAACCCTGCTTGAGATGTGCCAATCGCTCATATTCCGGCTCATTTCCGGCAAGGAGAAAAGCGCGACTATTTCACTTAAAATCCGCTACAGCGATTTCACAACTGAAGTGGTGAGGGAAACATTCTCAAACCCTATTCGTACGTTAAACGATTTTTATCGTAATGTTCTTGCGCTGTTTCGCCGCAAGTACCAAAAAGGCAGAGGCATCCGCCTTATCGGGGCAGGGCTTATGAATCTGCAAGCTGAAAATGCCGTTCACCAAGGCGAACTTTTTAACGGAGAAAATGAGAAAGAGCGCCGTCTTGAGGAATCTATTTTGCAGATAAACGAAAAATTTCCCGCCGCGGCTTTGCGGCGCGGACGTTTAATTTGATTTTTGAGAACCGATAAAAAACGGATACAGCTTGCCTGAAACTGTAAACTGATTTTCGCTTACACGAAGTATTGCGATGCCCTCGTTTTTTGCCGCTTCAATCATGTCATCGGGGATGGGACGGGAGTTGCAGATGATGACGGCGGAAATGCCAACAAGCGTTGCGACCGCTACAGTGTTTTCATGCGCCTGAATTGTAATCAGCGCCCCTCTGCCTGTTCGCACAGCGTTTGCTATCACGTCCGAAAGCAAGTCCGAAGTATAAGCGGTTGTCAGTTCACAATCTAAAAACTCACTTTGCACAATTTCCGCGCCAAGCGCTTTTGCGGCTTCTCGTATCGTCATCATTCACGTATATTTATGTTCATGGTTGGTGCCGAAAAACTTTTCTATAACTTCGGCAACACCGTCTTGATCGTTACTATGCTCGGTCACTAAATCAGCAATCGCTTTCAGGCGCTGGTCTCCGTTTGCCATAACCACACCGGTTCCTGCCCAGCGTATCATTGCCTCATCGTTCATCGAATCGCCAATCGCCAAAGTTTCTTCGGCGCTCACCTTTTCAATCTCCGCGATTTTGGCAAGCGCTGTGCCTTTGTCCGTATCGTGCGCAAGTATTTCAAGCAGGTAAGGGCGGCTGGTAAAAAGCGTAATCCGTTCTCCCAGATACGTATTGATTATGTGTTCAAGATGGGTAAGAACACCTGGGTCGCCGGGGATAATCAGCCGGTAACAGCCTTCTTTTAAGAGCGAGCGAAAGTTCTCTACCGCCACCTGGCGAAGGCCTGTCAAGCGCTGGTCGCGGTCTGAATAAGCGCTGTCGCGGGAAAGGTACATAATTCCGTCTTCGTACATCCAAACAGGAAAACCCTCAGCATCCGCCAAATCAAAAACAGCAAGCGCTGTTTGTTCGTCCATCTGGGACTTGTGGACAATGTTTCCGGTGTGGCTTTCCTGAATCAGCGCGCCGTTATCGCTTACAAGGTACGCGGGCTTTTCGTCAAGTCCCAAAAAGCGGCTAAAAGTCTCCATCGCCTGCGAAATTCGCCCGGACGACAATACAACTTTCACTCCCGCAGAAATCACCCTGTCAATAGCACTCTTTGTTCGGCGGGAAATAGAAAGGTCAGAGTGCAAAAGCGTATCGTCAAGATCGACGGCAAAAATACGTGTCTGTTTCATTGTATTTCAGAGTATATCACGTAGCAATGAATAAGGGAATTATGTATAATAAGCGAATGGGAAGAAGCTTTTGTTTTGTGAACCAGAAAGGGGGAGTTGGGAAAACCACCTCCGCTATCAACATTGGAGCTTATCTTGCGGAAGCGGGAAAAACGGTGCTCTTGGTGGATTTTGACTCTCAGGCAAATCTTTCGTCAGGTGTCGGGATTAACGAGGCAGATTCAAAGCCCGGTGTGTATGAGCTCATTTCCGGGCTTGCCCCGCTTGAAGCGGCAATACGGCGGACACCTGTGAACGGGCTTTCGGTCATTCCTGCAAGCATGGATCTTTCAGGTGCGGCAGTGGAACTTATCGAACAGGAGGAGCGCGATTTCTTTCTGTCAAAGGCGCTTGCCCCGGTGCGTTCGCGCTACGATTACATCTTGATAGATTGTCCTCCTTCACTTGGCGTATTGACGCTGAACGGAATAACCGCTGCAGACGCGGTTTTAATTCCCATGCAATGCGAATATTTTGCGATGGAAGGACTTACGCATTTGCTTCAAACAATCAAACGCATACAGGTGAACCTTAATCCAAAGCTCGAAATTTGCGGTATTTTCTTTACCATGTACGATCCCCGTACGCGCCTTACCCAGCAAGTAGTAAAAGAAGTAAGCGCGTATTTTACAAACAAGGTTTTTTCCACAATCATTCCCCGAAACGTCCGTCTTTCTGAAGCGCCTTCGCACGGGCTTCCCATTTCCAAATACGATCCGCTTTGTTCCGGCGCAAAGGCATACCGAAGTCTTGCCAAGGAGATCATTGACCGTGGCTATTAGACGAGGGCTTGGGAAGGGGCTTTCCGCACTGCTGCCGGCAGAAAATGAACGTCCTATTTTGCAGACGCAGGACAATTCGGTTGGTGAAAATTCTTTGTACGACAGTTTGCCCGATGCGTCAGAATCAGGAGGCGCTGCCGGTGTTTCAGGCGGCGGCAGTTCTGCCGGTAATAATCGCGGTGAGATTTTGCTTCCGCTTGAAAAAATTATCGCAAACCCGAATCAGCCGCGCAAAACGTTTGGCGAAGATGAACTTAACGAACTTGCCGATTCCATCCGCCAACAAGGCGTAATTCAGCCCATTCTTGTTGAAGATGCGGGGGATGGAACTTTTACGATTATTGCGGGAGAGCGGCGCACAAGAGCGGCGAGGCTTGCCGGTCTTTCACAAATACCGGCGATACTGCGTAAGTATTCTGAAGAAAAGCGCATGGTTGTTACCCTTGTCGAAAATATCCAGCGTTCTGATTTAAACCCTGTGGAAGAAGCGGCGGCGTATCGCCAGCTTATGGAACTGGAAAATCTTTCGCAAGAGGAAGTTGCGGCAAAGGTTGGGAAAAACCGCGCAACTGTTGCCAATGCGCTGAGGCTTTTAAAGCTTCCTGCAGATATGCAGGAAAGCATGAAAAGGGGCGAACTTTCAGCCGGACACGCGAGGGCGGTTTTATCGGTTTCCGGTGAACGCGAACAGGATCTTCTTTTTAGGGAGATTTTGAAAAAAGGGCTTTCGGTGCGGGAAGCGGAAAAACGCGCCGCCGCATTGTCAAGCGATTCCAAAAAAACACAAAAATCAGTTCCCAAAAACGCGCGCTCTCTGGAACTGGACGCAATGCAGGAAAAGTTCATAGAGCGCCTTGGCACGAAAGTTGTCATAAACGGCGATCTTGAAAAGGGAACGATCGTTGTTGATTATTACTCGATGGAAGACCTGGACAGGCTGTATGAGATTCTTGGCGGACGTTAAGGCTTGTTGAAGTGTGCGCACCGCATAAAAGCGATGCCGGCACAATATCCTGTGACGTGAGAGGAGACCGCCCAAATAACGAGCAGTCTCCTATTCGATTTTCCCCTAATTTTCCCAGGCGAATTTGAAATCAACCTTCAATTCATCGCGGGCATCCTGCATTGCTTTTTGCACTGCGGCGTTAATTGGAATACCTGTTTCTTTGCGTTCCAAATAGGCAAGGTACTCTTTTTCCCCGGCGGTGTAAATGCGGGATTCGCCTTCGGCTTTTGCGGAGGCGCGCAATTCCCTGAGTATGTCACCTGTGGTGCGCTTAAAATCCTCGACATCCACAAAAGCATTGATGTCAATGGCAATGAAAAAGTGTCCAAGTCCATACGGGCGCTTTTCGCCGTCCGGCCCTGTGCCGCTTAAGGCTTTCAGGAACATTCCCGATTGCAGCGCCGCTGAAAGAATTTCTACAACCACCGCATAGCCGTAGCCCTTGTAGCCGCCCAATTCCTCGCCAATGCCGCCAAGCGGAGCGAGCGCGCAAGCGCCTGTTCCAAAGCCTTTTAAGGCCGCTTCAGGATCAGTGACAGGGCGGCCAGCATTGTCGATTACCCAACCTTCAGGCATCGGTTTATTGATACGGGCGTAATGTTCAATTTTTCCGCGCTGAGTAATGCTTGACGCGCAGTCAAGAACAAAGGGAAAATCCTCATCAGTTGGAAGCCCGACAGTCAGCGGGTTTGTTCCAAGTATATTTTCCACACCAAAAGTTGGCGCCTGAGACGGCCTTGCGTTTGTTCCGGTAATCCCGATCATGCCCACCGAAGATGCCATAGTAACGTAGTACCCTGCAATGCCGTAATGGGTGGAATTTCGGACTGCCACCATTCCAAGACCGTACTTTTTTGCCTTTTCAATGGCCATCGTCATGCATCTCTTGCTGATAACCTGCCCCATGCCGTGGTGTCCGTCCACAACCGCTGTTGTGGGGCTTTCGCGTACAATTTCAAACTTCGTGATCGGCTGTTGAATTCCGTCTTTGATGCGGTCAATGTAAATGGGCTTAAAACGCCCCACGCCGTGGGAATCAATTCCCCGCTTGTCTGACTCGATCAACACATCAGCGCAGACTTTCGCATCTTCCGGCGGCACGCCTGCCGCAACAAACGCCTTTGCAACAAATTCTTCCATCCGATCGAACGTTTCGTAAACCATAACAATGTACCTCTTAAGATTTAATAGAAAAAGCAGCTTATAACACTTTTTCGCAAAGCCTTTTACAAAACTAACCTTAGTTTTGTAAAAGGTTCAGGTTAGTTCAATTAGTTCACTTCCCTGGTATATTTCGGGAACAGCAGGGGCGAGCGTGTGCCGGTTTTGATACCGGCATCTTCCAGGCTTTTTGCGTAGTCCTGCACATGGCCCAGGCTCAACTTGCCGATGGAGACATCCGCGGCTTTTTGGGCGGCCCCTTTTCCGCACAAACGACCAAAAACGACCGTGTCCAGCATGGAGTTCCCCATCAAACGGTTGCGCCCGTGAATACCGCCCACAGCTTCACCGGCAATGAACAGGTTGCGTATGGTGCCGGTTGCGCCATCGCCTTCAATTTCAATTCCGCCGTTTTGATAATGAAAGGTGGGGTAAATTAATATTGGCACTTCACGCATATCAATATTGTACTTTTTGAACATACTGTACATGGCGGGAATGCTCCGTTCTATCATGCCCTTGCCGTGGATGATCTCTATCAACGGCGTATCCAGCCAAATACCGTATCCCTGCGGGGTTGGCACGCCTTTTTTCCGCAACTTGCATTCACGAATAACGGCGGAGCTGGAAACATCGCGTGTTTCAAGCGGGTTAAGGAAAGCCTCGCCGTCCACGTTCAACAGCATTGCGCCGATAGCGCGCACTTTTTCCGACACCAGCGCGCCGAAAAGCTGCGCGGGAAAGGCGACCCCTGTCGGGTGATATTGGATGGTGTCCTGATACAGCAATTTCGCTCCGACGCGATAGGCGAGAATCAAACCGTCCGCTGTAGCCCCGTAATGGTTGGACGTGGGGAAGCCTTGATAATGCAAGCGTCCTGCACCGCCTGTGGCGATAATGACGGTTTTGGCCTTGGCAATAAAATGCTCGCCTGTTTCCATGTTCTGTAAAACAGCGCCGGCAACATTGCCTTTTTCGTCCATAAGCAATTCGATGGCGGCGGTGAACTCCACAACCGGGACTTGAAGGTTTCGCACTTCATCCCGGAGTGTGCGGGTGATTTCCGCGCCGGTATAGTCGGCGCAGGCGTGTACTCTCTTGCGGGAAGTGCCGCCGCCGTGCGTTGTAGTCATCGTGCCGTCCGGCTGTTTGTCAAACATCACACCCAGCCTGTTTAGCCACTGGATACTGCCCGGTGCATCCATTACCAAGCGCTTTAGCAGTTCAGGCTTTGCCTTGTAATGTCCGCCGCCAAATGCATCCAGATAATGCTGCATCGGCGAGTCGTTTTCCTTGTCCGCCGCCTGAATGCCACCCTGCGCCATCATGCTGTTGGCATCGCCCAAGCGCAGCTTGGTAACAATCATGGCGGAAGCCCCGGCAAGGTGTGCTTCTATAGCGGCAGAAGCTCCAGCCGCTCCGCCCCCGATAATCAAAACATCAACATCAAAGGCCACTTTGCTTAAATCAATATCCAGCCCGAAAAGATGGCTGTTTGAATGGAGGAGTTCGGTCAGTTCAACCGGCGCTTTTTCCCCTTTGTTCGGGCCAATTCCAATGGTGTGAAAGCCTTCTTCCCTGTAGTCCGGGTGATACTCTTTGAGCAAAACCTCTTTCTCCTCGGCAGTCAGGCGTTTGGGCTCCGATTTCATTCTTTCAGCCCGCGTTTCTTCCACTTTCCTTATCGATTCAAGCATTTGTTCGGTCAACATCGGCTTCCTCCTATTTCTCGATTTCTCGGGCATTGTAAAGCGACTTCATTTCTTCGACTGGTTTCGCCATGACTTCCGCAATAAGTGCATCCAACTCTCCGCTTCGCACCGATTCAGCTTTCACCGTGTTATGCTCGGCTTCCGGTTGTATGTATTTGGCGGCAAGCCTTCTTGCAAGCACGCCGACCATAGGGTGTGAAATGCCCGCCGGACATTTCGTGGCGCAAATACCGCAGGAAACGCAGTCAAATGATTCCTTCGCGCATTTTTCCAGTTCGTTCCGCTGGGCGTATGCGATGTACTGCATCACCGACAATTCCTTCGGACAGGACTTCGTGCAGGAGTTGCAGCCGATACAGGCGTAGATTTCCGGGTAGAGCTGCATCATCAACTGCTCTTCCGGCTTCACTTTTTCGATGTCGTATACTTTTTTCATGGTGGGGAAGAATGGGAAAGTCGCAACATACATGCCGTCTTCGACTTTTGTCTGGCACGCAAGGCAGGAGTTGAGTTTATGCTGACCTGCCAGGCGGTAAATCGTGGCGCATGCGCCGCAAAAACCGTGCCGGCAGCCGCAACCGCGCAGCAACTTGTAGCCGGCATATTCCATAGCGGTCATTATGGTGAGATCCGCTGGAACCGTGTAAAGCTTTCCAAAAAAGTATACTTTTGCCATTTCCTGCATGGTGTCCTCCTAATATTCATCCGGCAAGGTATCCACTTCGTCACAGCGGAATACCGGGCCGTCGATACAAACATATTTTGATCCGATGGTGCAGTGTCCGCATTTGCCAAGACCGCACTTCATCCTCTGTTCCAAGGTCGTATAAACCTGCTCTTTTTGAAAACCCATTTCCAGTAATGCCGCCAGCGTAAACTTAATCATAATTGGCGGACCGCACACAAGCGCGGTTTTGTCCGTGGAAAACGCCAGCTCTTTCAGGTACGCCGGAACAAAGCCAACGTGCCCATTCCAGCCGGATTGCTCACGGTCAACGGTCAAGTGGATTTTCGTATCAGGCTGGGCGCTCCATGTTTCCTCAATTTCCTTCAAAAAAACCAGGTCATCCATGGAGCGGGAGCCGTACAAAACATCCAGCGAGCCGTAATCTGCACGGTTGTCAAAAACATATCTGACAACTGCACCCACCGGAGCAAGCCCGATGCCGCCTGCAACAATGAGCAGGTTTTGCCCTTTCAAAACTGTTTCAACAGGAAACGCATTACCGTATGGACCACGGATTGCAACTTCATCCCCCGGATCCAATGCGTGCAAATATTCAGTCAACTGACCGGTTCGCTTAATGCTAAAATCCTGCCCGGCATCGTTTTCAGGGGATGAAGTGATGGAAAACATCGCTTCCCCAACTCCCGGCACGGAAAGCATCGCGCACTGTCCGGGCTTGTGGGGAAAAAGTTTTTTTCCGTCCTGCCCGACAACGCGGAACGTTTTAACATCAGGTGTTTCTGTCCGAATATCGGCAATAACGCCTATGTGCGGAATCAAAAAATCAGGTGTTTTAGACATTGGCGCTGCCTCCCAAACTTTTTATCACTTTTACGATATTTAAAGAAGACGGACATTGATTTACGCACCTGCCGCAGCCCACGCAGGAAAATTCTCCCTTGTGCTTTTCCTGATGATAAACAAGTTTGTGCATAAAACGCTGGCGGAATCGCTCTTTTTGGGTTTTGCGCGGATTGCCGTGAGCCATCAGCGTAAAATCTGAATACATGCATGAATCCCAACAGCGGTAATGGATAACGCTTTTTCCCGCGCTGAAATCTTTTATGTCGTAACACTGGCAGGTTGGGCAGATAAAAGTACAGGTTCCACAAGCCTTGCACGCATGATGCATGGAATCCCATTCAGGCGAGTTAAAGAAGTCCAGCAAGTGTTCCGTGCTAAACACATCCAACGGCAAGCCGCTACTGTACGGCAAGGCATTTATCTTTTCCTTTATCTCCTTTTCCATTTTCTGCACATCCGCCTCGTCAGCGTCTTCAAAAAGACCGGCGCTTAAAAGAAAATCTGTGAGTTTTTGCCCCTTTTCCGTTTGTGCGTTCCAATACAGCCAGCCGTCCGGGGAAATCCATGTCACAACATCGCCGGCAGGGCGTGATGCGTCAATGCCAAATGGCTTACAAAAGCAAGTAGCGCGCGGGTCAGAACAGGCAAGCGACACAATCGTCCCGTGTTCGCGCCGCGCTTGATAAAACTTGTCCACAGGGTGCGACAAAAAAACACTGTCCAGGACTTCAACGCCTTTGACATCGCAGCCTTTTACGCCAAAAAGCACAAACTGCTTATCAATAAACGGCTGCGTTTCAATTTTGATCTTTTTTCCCTCAAGTGAGGCAGTGTAAATGTTTTCCACTTGCGGAAGAAAAAACGTCTTTGGCGATTTCAGCGTTTTTAAGGTTTCAATGTCCGCCTCACAGCCTTCTTCCCAGGGGGCGTAATTTAGCTGTCCGCCCTTACGAACCGGCAAATACAGCGGATAAGAGGCTGATATTACGGTGTAAAGCTTTGTCCAGTTATCTTTTGCGATTTTTTTCATGTTAATTCCCCCTTTCATGAACGATGCCCGGTTCGGGGTCTGCGTCCATGTTGAAATGGGTGAGCGGGTTCATGGCTTCTTTGTCGTCGCCCGCCTGATATTCGCCGTAAAGCTCGTTAATATCCTTGATAAGCTTGCGGTTAAGCAACTGCAAGTCGATGTTTTGCGGACAGACTCGGCTGCATTCGCCGCAGTCCGTGCAACGTCCGGCAACGTGGTAGGCACGGATGACGTGAAACAGCTGCTCCTCGAAGGGCGTGACATTTGCCTTTTGCTGGACATCGTACTTGGTGTTGTCAAAAACGCATTTTTTGCAGTTGCACGCCGGACAGAAATTGCGGCAAGCGTTACAGCGGATACAGCGGGAAAGCTGCAAGCGCCAAAACTCAAAACGCTCTTCGGGGGTCATCTTTTCGACTGCGACAACCGGATCAAAGCGGTTTTTCCCGTTACGCGGCTTTACGTCCTCGCCGATTAACTCGTCAAAAACCACATGATTCGTTTTTGTACAAATCTCGCATCTCTCAAAAAGTCCGACTTCCTCCATTTCCTCCACTTTTACGTTTCCTTCACAACCCACGCCGATTATAAAGGATTTTTCGCGGGAAACCCGATGCTCTTTTGACAGTTGATTAAAGCTGTATGTGTCGCAGGGTTTGAGAAAAATCAGCGTTTTCCCCTCACATTTTGCGGCATCTATCATAATATTGCTCAAATTTGAGGAGCAAAACTTGTCATAAACCATATTATCCAGTTCCTGCACGGTATTAAAGAAAGCCGGTTCAGGATTTGTGGGGAAATCGCCTTTTTTCCATGCCAAAACCCGCTTGACGCTCCCATCAGAGAGCAGATCCTTTGCTCTCGCTCTCATTTTCTCTTGCATCGCAGATCCTCCAATCGCACATTTTTGCCTAATGCATGGATTTTTGCAGCAAAATTGTCCATTGTTGCCGCAAACTTGGCTCCCTCGGCTGCGGAAACCCATTCAACATGTGTGCGGTCGCGTTCAATGCCGATGTAGTCAAGCAGGGAGAATAAAAGCGTCATGCGGCGTCTTGTGTAGTAGTTTCCGGTATTATAATGGCAATCTCCCGGGTGGCATCCGCAAATAATAACTCCATCCGCGCCTTTTTGAAACGCTCTAAGCACAAAAAGCGGGTTTACGCGGGAAGAACAGGGAACTTTGATGATTTTTACCTCCGCCGGATAGGTCAAACGGCTTGAACCTGCCAAATCTGCCCCCGCATACGAACACCAATTGCAGCAAAACGATACAATTAAGGGGGTAAAATCCGTTTTTTTCACGTTGTTTTCGGGATTTATCGACATATCGCATCAACCTCCGCCTGAATTTGCCTGTTTGAAAAGCCTTGCAAGTCCATCGCGCCTGACGGACAGGCAACAACACATCCGCCGCAACCCTGACAAAGCGCCTTATTTATCTGTGCCAGCCGCTGTATGCTCTTTACGCCGTGATCGTTTATTTCGCAGTCGGCGTATGTTATCGCCCCGTACGAACATACAGGCTCGCAGGCGGAACAGCCATTGCAGTAAAGCTCGTCAACCATCGCCACACACGGGTTGGTTTTCAGTTTGTCCTTCACGAGCAAGCCGATAACTTTTACCGCCGCGGCTCCCGCCTGCGCGACAGTTTCAGGTATGTCTTTCGGCCCCTGACAGACGCCAGATAAAAACACTCCCGATGTCGGGCTTTCAACCGGACGCAGTTTCGGGTGCGCCTCTGTCATAAAGTTGTTTGTGTCAATGCTGGCGGTTAATGATGTCGCAAGGCTTCGCACCGATTTTACAGGCTCTATTGCGGCTGCCAACACAAGCATATCGGTTTTAAAGTTGTAGCTCCTGTTGTCAAGCATATCTATCGCTTGAATATGAAGGCTGTTTCCGTCATCAACAACTTTGCCGATTTGCCCTTTGATGTAGCGCACGCCGTATTCTTCGTCAGCCCGCCTGTAAAACTCGTCAAATGCCTTGCCGGGACTGCGAACATCGATGAAAAAAACCGTAACTTCAATGTCCGGATATTTGTCCCTGATGAGCATGGCGTGTTTTGCCGTGTACATACAGCAGATTTTTGAACAGTAAGCTTTTCCCCGTGGCGAAATATCGCGCGAACCGACGCACTGCAAGAATGTTATATTTTTCGGCTTGCGGTTGTCGGACAGGCGCAGGAGTTTGCCGCCGGTGGGACCTGCCGCGTTCAGCAAGCGCTCAAGTTCAAGTGAAGTGATTACGTCTTTGCTGTTGTTGTAGGCAAGCTCGCCGAACTTTTCCATAGAAATGTGATTGTATCCGGTTGCCACCACAATAGCACCATATTTTTCGGTGACTAGCTCATCTTCCTCCTCAAAGCAGATGGCTTTGGGGCCGCAGACTTTTTCGCATACCCCGCATTTGCCTGTTGTGAACTTGGTGCATTGCGAGCGGTCAATCGCCGGAACGTTGGGAACAGCTTGTGCAAAGGGAAGGTAAATTGCGGTGCGGGCACGCAACCCTTGGTCGAACTCGCTGGGCGCTTTTTTTGCCGGGCATTTTTTCCAGCAATCGCCGCAACCGGTGCATTTTGTCATGTCAACACTTCGGGCTTTTTTGCGTATCGTAACGGTAAAATCCCCGACAAAGCCTTCAACCTTGTCAACTTCACTGTATGTGTACAGCGTGATGTTTTCGTGTGCGGCAGCGTCAACCATTTTCGGCGTCAAAATACAGGCGGCGCAGTCCAGTGTCGGAAAAGTTTTATCCAGCTGCGCCATTTTCCCGCCTATGCTTGGCGTTGATTCCACGATGTCAACCGGGAAACCCGCTTCGGCAATGTCCAGCGCTGTTTGAATGCCTGCAATTCCGCCGCCGATAACCAAAGCGCGCTTTGTTACCGGGCTTTCATCCGGGAAAAGCGGCTGGTTCAACTGGACTTTCGCCAGCGCCGCCCGTGTCAAAGCGGCGGCTTTTTTCGTTCCCTCTTCTTTGTCCTTATGAACCCACGCACAATGCTCGCGAATATTGGCAATTTCAACCATGTACGGATTGATTCCGGCTTTGTCAGCGGCTTTTCGGAACGTCGTCTCATGCATACGCGGCGAGCAAGCACTAATAACAACCGCAGAAAGGTTGTGTTCCTTCACCGCATTGATAAGCATATTCTGCCCAACTTCCGAACACATATATGGATATTCATCAGCGTACACAACGCCTGGTTCAGTTTTTGCTATTTCCGCTATGCCGCTTACATCAACGGTGGCTGCTATGTTTGTCCCGCAATGACAGACAAAAACTCCTATCTTTTGCACTTTGTATACTCTCCCTTATTTAGTGTATTTACGAAACACACTGACCAAAAGTTGCTGGGGCAAATCAGGATCAACCAACTCAGGAATATCATCAGGCGTTACATAATTTGCGCCTGATTGCCTAACGGATAAAAGCCGCGCCGCTTCGATGAGCTTTGCCGGTTTTACGTCCCGGGGACAGCGCTCAAGGCAGGCATAGCAGGAAAGGCATTTCCACAATGCCTTCGATCCCATCATTGCCCGGACACGACCTTCCCGCAGATATGAAGCAAATTGATGCGGTCGAATGTCCATAGATTCATAAACAGGGCAGGAGGCCGAACATTTTCCGCATTTCATGCATCTTTTTTCCTCTGATCCGCTGATACTGCGCATCTGATCCGCTAAATCTTTATCGTTATGCATGATTTCCTCCTTATTGCGCCTGTTTTACGCCCAAAGCTTCCGCCAAAAGTTCGGTAAAATAAACAACCGACATATCGTCCCCGGAAAACTTATTCACGTTATACATACACAAAGGACAGGCGGTGATTAATTCATGCGTTCCTTTGGAAACTGCGCTTTCGGTGATTTTTTGAACCATTTCCTGCGACATTTCCTTTTCTTTAAGCGATATGTAGCCGCCGCAGCATTCGTTGCGTAAAGGGTAAATCACAGGTTCCGCGCCCAGGGCTTTGATAAAATCCTCAAAAATTGTTGGGTTCTCCGGATCGTCAAACTGCATAACGCCGGAAGGGCGCAGGAGCAGACAGCCATAGTAAGCGCCGATTTTTCTTCCGGTAAGGGGATTTTTGACCTTTGACGCAATCGTATCAAAGCCGACATGGTTTTTCAAAACTTCAAGGTAATGAATAACCTTTGTTCCGCCTGTGTAGCGGTACGGCTCTTCCTCCTGGGCAAGGTAATTGTTCACCGTATCTCTGAACGTTTTGTCGGTCAATACATCGTTGTTGACTCGCTTAAATACGTGATGACAGGCGGAGCATAAAGTAACGAGATCGTGCCCCTTTTTCTCTGAAGCGTGCAGATAGCGGATGCAGGCAAGCTTGGTCGCAATTTCATCCGTTCCCATAGGATAAATCGCACCGCAGCACTGCCACTCATCGACCTCTTCAAGTGTGAAGCCCAGAGCCTCTGCGCTAAGGCGGGCATTTTTGTCCAGCTCTTTGGCTTTTGTTTTTAGTGTGCAGCCGGGAAAATAGCTGTATACCATTCGCTCTCCTCCTCTACATAACACAATCGCTCTAAGGCGCGCGCATAGGATAGTAAAAGGATGTTTAAGGAGTGTCTAGCCCCCCAAACATCGATTTGTAGAGCCTACTTGGGCGCAATCATTTCTTCAGGCTTAAAATGCTTGTCAAAATCTTCAGGCGACAAATGCCCCAACGCAACGCATGCTTCCTTTAAGGTTGTGTTGTCCTTAAAAGCCTTTTTTGCCGTCTCCGCCGCCGAATCGTAACCGATAACCGGATTCAGGCAAGTAACCAGCATTAGCGAGTTATCCAGCCCATGTTTCATTTTTTCCTTGACAGGCTGTATGCCGGACACACAGTTGACATCGAAGGAAATCATGCTGTCAGCCAAAAGGCGCACTGATTGCAAAAAGTTGTAAATGCACACCGGCATATAAACATTAAGCTGGAAGTTTCCCTGCGAGGCGCAAATTCCAATGGCGGTGTCGTTTGCCATCACTTGCACGGCAACCATTGTCACAGCTTCGCACTGGGTCGGGTTTACTTTGCCGGGCATTATTGAAGAGCCGGGCTCATTTTCCGGTATCAGTATTTCGCCTATGCCGCAGCGGGGGCCGCTTGCAAGCCAGCGAATGTCGTTGGCGATTTTCATTAAGTTGGCGGCAAGCGCTTTTAGCGCGCCGTGGGCAAAAACGAGATCGTCTTTGGAAGTCAGCGCGTGGAACTTATTTTCCGCCGTTTTGAAATCGACCCCGGTTAAGTCGGCGACCGCTTTTGCGATTTCCACATCAAAACCGACCGGTGAGTTCAAGCCGGTTCCTACCGCCGTGCCGCCCAAAGCCAATTCTTTAATGCAATCCATCGACATAACGATCATGCCTTTTGCCTTGACCAGCATTTGTCTCCAGCCGCTGATTTCCTGGGCAAAGGTGATGGGCGTGGCGTCTTGTAAGTGGGTGCGCCCTGTTTTGAGCAAGCCTTGATTTTCGTTTTCCAGCCGCTGTAATGTGCCAATGAGCTGGTCAATGGAAGGCAGCAGGCGGTCTTTAATTTCAAGTACTGCCGCAATATGCATGGCGGTGGGAAACGTGTCGTTTGAGCTTTGGGACATATTAACATCGTTGTTTGGGTGCAGCAGCTTCTCACCGGCGATTTCGTTGCCGCGGTTTGCCACCACTTCGTTGACGTTCATGTTTGACTGTGTGCCGCTGCCGGTTTGCCACACGACAAGCGGGAACTCGTTATTCAACGCGCCGGTCATAATTTCATCGCAAACCTTTCCAATAACATCGCACTTTTGCTTGGTCATTATTTCAGGCTTTAGCTTGTGGTTTGCTATTGCCGCCGCTTTTTTCAGAATGCCGAAGGCATACACGATTTCTAAAGGCATTTTTTCCGTGCCTATTTTGAAGTTCTGTATGCTGCGCTGTGTTTGCGCTGCCCAGTACGCATTTTTGGGGACATTTATTTCCCCCATTGTGTCTTTTTCAACACGATATTCCATACATGACTCCTTTTGTAAGAGTTGAACGATTCTAGAATAACGCAGTGTGTTTGTCAACTCATCGTTACTTAAATGTCAATAACTAACAGAGGGTCATTTGTTTAGCGGGGAGAAGGCTTGAGAGCAAGCCTTCTCCCCGTAAGGTGGGTTTTTGATAAATTACTGATTATTCAGCGGAAATCTTATCTTTTTTTGACGCGGCTCTGTCTTTAATGTCTGCAATACCGACAAAAAACAATATAAAACTGATTAAAATCGCAACGACAGGCAGAGAGCCCCTAAGAAACGCCGCGACATCGTCTCCCCAGTCCAGACCCGCAGGCAGAACTGCCAAAACAGCAACAGCGATAACAACAAACCCAAGAATCAAAGCTTTCATGTTCCCTTTCCTTCCTGTTCACACACTTAAACGCCGACGCGGTATTTTCGAAAAACCATTACCACAAAGGCAGAAATGAAAAATACCATCGACATATTAGGTAACACGATAGACATGAGCGGTACCGTTCCAACATCCAGAACACCTGTGCTGCTAATGCCTAAAACACCCAATGTAGCGTAGACGGTTTCCACGTAACTGGCAATAACACCGATAACCATAAGCATCCATGCGACATCCCTCGTTCGGGACCACAGCATGATCGCAAGAAAACACGCTACACCGCCCAAAGCAAGGCGCAGCGAAATATATACAATCTGTCCAGAATCCATAATTCCAGTATTACGTATTAAGGGATGAAAAACAATATGGTAACACCGCAAAGTTGGGGAATCAATGAATTAATATTGTAGACTTTTATATGGCTAGTATGTATACTCTTTCCAGCATGATGCTTACTACACGTAAACTCGATGAATATTTTCGTAGTTTTCTCGATATAGACGGTTTTAAGGATGCTGATTCGTCAATGAACGGCATTCAGGTTGATAATGACGGCGCTGAAGTGAAAAAAATCGCCTTTGCGGTGGATTCTGGCGTTGAAATTTTCAAAAGGGCGGTGGATTCCGGGGCGGGGCTTATTTTTGTGCACCACGGGCTTTTTTGGGGCAAGCCGCTGCGGGTTTCCGGCAACCACCGCGATAGGCTTAAGCTGCTTTTGGACAATAATGTCGCCCTGTACGCCGTTCACTTGCCGCTGGATCAGCATCCGGAGGTTGGCAATAACGCGATTTTGGCGGAAAAACTCGGCGTGAAAGAGCCGAAGCCGTTCGGCGTATATATGGGGAAAAAAATAGGTTATAAGGGAGAGCTTTCTGTGCCGCTGACTGTCGATGAGGCGGTTAAAAAGATAAGCTTTCTTGACCGCCCGCCGCTTGGAGCTTTTCCTTTTGGGAAAAAAGTTAATCTCTCTTGCGCCGTTATTTCAGGCGGCGCTTCAAGCGAGGCGTTTCAGGCTTTGGAAGAAGGTGTTGACCTTTACGTTTCCGGAGAAACTAACCATACGGTGTATCACCACGCACTGGAAAGTGGTTTGAATGTTATAGCCGGCGGGCACTATTCCACTGAAGTCTGGGGAGTAAGGCGCGTGATGGAAGACTGCGCCAATCAGCTAAACATTGATTGTGAGTTTATTGATGTGCCGACAGGCTTATAAAATTGGAAGAGGTTTAGATGTCTTACTTGAAGTTTAACAAAGACAAAGCGCTTTTTTTGCCGTTTTTGCTGACCGCCTTTGTGGTAATTCTGGATCAGGCAACGAAAGCTTTTGTCGTGCGGAATTGGCCGCGGCCTGGAACGTTTATCACAGACGTTTTTGGAAACGATTTTTTGATTTTGTTCCATGTGCGTAATCCCGCGATTGCCTTTAGCATAGGTTACGGGCTTCCACAGCCGTGGCGGCTCATTTTGTTCATAATAGTTCCGATTATCGTGCTCATTGTGCTTGTCTGGTACTACTTCCACACGCAGGAATTTAGCCGCCTTCAACGCTGGGCAATTGCCGGTATTATTGGCGGCGGAATTGGCAACATCGGCGACCGCATTTTCCGCCCGGAAGGCGTTGTTGACTTTATCAGCGTGCGGTTTTTCGGCATTCTCGGCATGGAACGCTGGCCGACATTCAATGTCGCCGATTCGGCTGTGGTGGTTTCGTGCCTCATCCTTTTGGTAACAATGTTGAGACCGCAAAAACAGGTTTTGGAGGAAGCCGCCGTTGATCCGGCTGCAAACACCAACTCACTTGATGAATAAGAAAACCGGCACCGTTCTTTTCATTTTGGCAGGAACGGTGTTTAATATCCTTGTTACCGCGCTCTGTTTTGCCGTTGTTCTTTTTGTCTACAGCAGATTTCTATTCGGGTTTTTTCCGCCAGCCGTTTCCGCGTGGATGGTTCCTGTTAATTTTGTGTTTTCCATCGCCATATCCTCCCTTGTTTACAGGCTTGTAATAAGGAAGATTGCGAAAAAGATAGATCTGAAAAAATACTTAAATCCGATTTTTAATCCGTGTAATAATTAATTAGGGTGTTTATCGGCGTTGGGGCAAGGACTTTTTCGTAATCCAGTTTTGGAAGCCCGACTATGCTGAAAATACCCGGAACTTCCGCGCCTCCGGCATTAAGAAGGGCGCGCGCCGCATTCAGCGTGCCGCCGGTGGCGATTAAGTCGTCCATAAGCAAAACTTTTTTACCAACGGGAACATCTTCTTTTTGAACTTCGATTTCAGCCTTGCCGTATTCAAGATCGTAGGTTTTGGACAGCGTTTCACCAGGGAGCTTGCCTTTCTTGCGGATTGGTATCAGGGGAATTCCCATTTGGATGGCAAAAGGCGCCGCAAAAAGAAAACCTCTGGCTTCAATTGCGGCAACGGCGTCTATGTCCTTGTCTCTGAAAAGATCCATCATGCATCTAATGCAATAACGAAACGCTTCCGGATTCATAAGAATACTTGTGATGTCATAAAAAAGGATTCCTTTTTTGGGAAAATCAGGAACCTTTCTGATGCAATTGTCCAGATCAAATTTCTCTGGCATTTTTATTACCTCTATTTTGAATCATTGCGTGTGCAAAACGAACCTGAAACAACGTTTTGAGCCCATGTTTTCACAGAATCCACGGAACTGGCAAAAAGCGGTTCGGGGTGCAAAGCGACCTCGCAATCATGAACAAGTGCGGAAAGATACTGAACGGCCTTTTCTGACTTCGGGGAAAAAATCCCGCACAGCCGGCCTGCGAGGTTAATGTGCCGCAGCACATCCGCCAAATACGCAAACGTTTCAGGTTCGGGATTTTCGCAGCCGAGAAAAAACACATCCGCAGGGAGTATGTCGTTCCCCATAAAATCGCCTGCCGCTTTTACCTCCACTTTGCCGCCATCTAATGCTGCTGCAATGGCGGAGGCGATTTTTTCTGTTTCTACGGCTCCATCTGTTATAATAAGCACATTCTTCGTTGTATTCACTTATTTCAGTCTACCCTTCAAACTTAAATGTGTCAATTGGAGCCTTTTAAAGCTAACGTGAGAAGGGATTAAACCTGACATCCTCATCAAACGTATCGATTCCTTCGGCTTTTTTCAGCTTGCGCACGGCAATCGATGTGAAAGGAACCGCGAGCACTTCGATTGAAAGCTTAAAAAGGTAGTTTGTGATAACCAAAGCGGCAAAAAGTTCCCACATGAACACTCCTGTCAAAGTTGCAACAAGCACAAAAACAAACGTGTCAAGAAATTCCCCCACTACGCTTGAAGCAATTGCCCTTGCCCAAAATGCGCGCCCTTTCATAATAACCTTCATGCGCGAAAGAATTATTGCGTTTGAAAATTTCCCTGCCAGAAATCCCGAAAGGCTTGCAAGCACAATGCCGCCTGAGCTTATTCCACCAAGAATCGCGTTGTATGCGGCGCTTCCGGCACGTTCTTCCCAGTGTGCTTCGCCGGGAAGGTGCTTTAGGACGAAAAAAAGCAGCGCGGTAAAAGCCAATGCCGCAAAACCGAGCCAAATGGCGCGGCGGGTTTGCTTAAAGCCGTAAACTTCGGTAAGCACATCCCCCAAAATATAGGCAAATGGAAACAGGAGCGTTCCGCCGTCAAAAGCCAGCCGCACAGGCGGAATTCCGCCAAAACCGAAAAGGGTGATGCCCAAATCGACAATTTTTGCCGAAGAAGCGATGTTGCTGGTGATTAGAATAGCGACCAGAAAGACCACAATGACATCGAGAAAGCGATAACGTGAGAATGTTTGCATGGAATCCATCCTTGTTTTGTTAAGGCGGGTGAGAACGGCAAGGGTTTCCGCTCTGCGCTAGGTTACCGCCGCCTGAAAGTCGTTGCTGACAGGCAATTTATCGTGCGCACAGATTAGCATTTTTGCGAAACTCAATCAAGGCTTTTGCGGCTGCGTTTTATGAGCCGGTTTTGGTTTGTTGACAAAAAAAGACTTGTTTTATAGGCTATATGAAAACTAGGAGGCGAAAATGGCGGATAGAGAGTATAAAGTTTTTGACAAATTGCCCTATGGCATTTGCGGGATTCTTTTGGGCAGTTTGGGAGTGAATAGTTTCATTGCCGGAAATATCGGGATGGGGATTCTCAAAATTTTGTTCAGTTGGACAGCCATTCCAGGAATGGTTGGGCTAATTCAAGGAATTCTTGCACTATGCCGCCCTGAAGCAAGGCTTAGACAAACAGGCGTTTTCAGGTTTGAAGGAGTTGAAGGCGGCACAAGCCTTGGTGAATACAGGGTGTAAAGTGAGGGCGTCCGGCGCGCAAACGCAGAGCCCCCTGCGCTTGAGATGGGGTAATATGTTCTTCACCGGACTAAGCGCGTTGGGCGGATATTTGAGCTTCAGAACACTATGCAATCTATATGCATCAAGGCAATTTGATTAGCCTTGTGGCATATAGATTTAGAGGTTGAAAATGTCAATTCTGGTAAAGGCAACTTGTGTCACGATCCGTCCGTCATCTCTTGGGGCTGGTCTTTGAATAAAAGCGAAAATTCCGCCGTTGATATATACAGCGCCGCCTGCAACGTCAATATGTAAAGCCCAGTTGTTGTGGGTATTTTCAAAATAATCAAAAAAAGAGCCGAGCAAGATGTAGGCTTCGCGGGTTGTTTCAAAGGATCTGCCGAAAGTGCTAATCGTGGTAATTCCATTAGGGGCAACAACAATAATATTATCATTTATAAAAGTAGTCCTATCGATACGCTGAAAGCCTTCAGGCACTGGACGGTCTAGCTTTGATACCGCCATCTCCACAAGCTCGGCTATTGTCGCCTCCCGCGCAAAAGCGGGCAAAACCACCACCGACAAGAACAAAGCTAATACGATTAACTTTTTCATACTTTCCCCCTTATAACTACCCAGTTTAACCAATTTTGCACGGTTTGAGGCTGGTTGTAAAGGTATGAAAGGGCGTGGGTGGTATTTTTATGGTTTTGTAAACCTAAGCGGCTTGGGTTCCCCCTTGTAGAAGGCTCTTTGAGGCTGTTATACTCTGATAACGAGGAGAAATATATGCCACGAGTTCAGATACTGGCATTGGAAGGACAAGTCAAAATTGGCTTTAAGTCTCTTTCAACTCGGCAGGTTGCTACATGATCGTTATCCATGTGGTTTATATTGAGAAAAAGAGAAAGGCGTTTGGATAGTAAATGACGATGATTAGGCCAAGATTGAATGATTTTCACAATCTCCCATTTTGCCAAGAAGATGTTGATTTTGTTATCCCTTATCTTGATGAAGATATTCCATTTTATATTGATCCCTTTTTGTTGTGGAAGTCTCCATCAATGCAAGATAATTCATTACATTTGACTTTAATAAATAGTATTAACTATCTTGGCGCACAATATCAAAAAGGCGATTGTGACGCCATTAAAACATTAGTCAATTGTTCTGAATGTAATGAAGTTGGTCTAGGATTATCAAAAACGAGAACAGGAAGGAAGTTTAGCGAAAAAACAGCAGAAGAAATATTTTCTCTCTATAAAAATATTCCCCAAGTAAGAAAAGATGGGATTATTCATCTGGAGGTTATTCAACTTTTAATCGATAATATCGCAGAAGATAGGATAAGCGATATATCTGCAAGTATAATTAAATCATTTTTAATTGATTTTACGATAGAGAATTGCGATAAGCACAATATACCAATCGAGAAAGTTAATTTGAATTGTTTTGAAACAAAAAAACAGCAAATGCATAATGAAGATGTCTTTCTACCTATAAACCCCAAGACAAAGCATCCAATAATTTTCGTTCCCAAAAGATGGCTAAGAAAAACCAATTACATAAATTTCTCAAATTATTGCAATGATTATCACATTCCAAAAGTTATAAAAGCGGGCGAAAAACCGGAAAGAGTAAAAGTGTTATTATATAACCGCGATAATTATGACATTGTTCAACAGTATATTCAAATAAAAGAAAGACAGAAAGAAGATTGCAAAAATGATTTATTATTTAAGCAACTACCTGTTTTGTCAGTAAAAAGAAAAATGGACACAATCTTAAAACTGCCAACGGGGAAAACCGATAATGCTGACAAAAAATATGAAGAAACTCTTTGTGTGTTATTAGCTTCACTACTATATCCGCATCTTGATTTTGCGCAAGAACAAAGCAGAACAATAAGTGGAGTATCAATAAGAGATCTTATATTTTATAATAGTTGCTCAGATATTTTTCTAAAAGAATTATTTGATACCTTTGATTGTAGACAAATTGTTTTTGAACTCAAGAATGTTAAAGAGGTTAATACCGATCATGTCGATCAGTTGAATAGATACTTAAAAGACTCATTTGGAAGGTTTGGGATTATTTTTACAAGAAATAATATACCTCGTAATGTATTGAAGAATACTGTTGATTTATGGTCAGCTCAAAGAAAATGTATAATAGTATTAACTGATGAAGACTTGAAATTGATGTGTACAGAAAAAAAAAAAAAAAACCGTACACCAATAGAAGTTATTAATAAAAAGTATATTGAGTTTACAAGGGCATTGCCATCTTAATTTTTAATATGAGGAGCAATAATTTGAAAAGGGATGTAATTGAATCATTTATTAAAGTACAGTCTCAAATGGAAGAAATGTACAATGAGGTTAGTGTTCTATCAAAGAAATCTCAAAATGATGCCTTAAATGAGTTTAAATTATTCTTTGTAAACGAGCTTTTGCAAGAGGCCAATAGGATATTGGAAGAAAAATATATACCGTTTAAGAGTTTTAGCATATTTCACAAAGACAAGATGCCCACTAACAGTGATGTCGTTATGGTATTATCGCAATATCTAACTTGTCTTGAAAACATGAGAGTTGATAACATTTTTGACAGCATAGATGGTTGGCATTGGATCGTTGGAAAAAACGGAGAGCCAATTAAAACAACAGAGCCCAAAAAATAAGGGGGTAACTATGGGAAAAAAACGGAAAACTGAAGTGGATAAAGAATTCTGGCCTACAAAAGACGATGTAAAATTATTTTCAACAATAAATCCACTTATAAACAGCGATTTAAGAGAAATACGCGAGCTATCCAAAAAAAAACAAGACGAACCATTAAATAAGTTTAAGATTAATATAATTAACAAAAAGCTGGAAAAAGCAATTTTTCTATTAAGGAATGAGCCAGCGACCGAATTTCTCGAACTTCTTGATGAGGCATCCTTACCAACAAACAGTGATGCGGTTCTACAAATATCTCAATTTATTATCGCATTGAAGAAATTCCACCACAAATACTATTCTACGAATGGTAGCGAATTAGGTTTGGAAGACGGCAGTAGCTATGAATGGAAAACTAAAGATTAAGGAGCCACCCCATGCCTAAAAAGAAGCCCGCTAAAGCCATTCATGACTACGACACCAGTAAACTCAAGCAAATAGACGCATACTCCTACCCCGAACACGACCGTGCCAATATCCCGCCCGTAGGCATGGCGCGCTATGACACAGTAGCCTCCCCGGAAGCAAAATACGAACACGACCCGCACATAGACCCTTCTCTTAATTGGGCAGGGAAAAAAGAAGGAACCTCGTTTGAAGTACCAACATCATCAATACACATTCACGAAAGCATAAAACCCCATAAGATAATCCGTTCTGTGCAAACAATGGGAGACGATTATCACGACGAACAAGGCTGGCTCTTTGAATCCGATGCGGACATTGCCAAAAAATTGAGCAACAAATTTGAATTTTACCAACATAAAAACAAATGGACAAACCGCCTTATCGCAGGGGACAGCCTGGTAATAATGAATTCCATGCTTGAAAAAGAAGGAATGGCAGGGCAAGTCCAAATGGGTTATATTGACCCGCCTTATGGAATAAAATACGGATCAAACTTTCAGCCCTTTGTAAATAAACGAGATGTGAAGGATAAAAAAGACGAAGACCTTTCATCAGAACCCGAAATGATAAAAG
>JAIRQD010000080.1:0-9702 GCA_031256655.1 Treponema sp. | reverse complement strand
ATACCGTTGCTAGTGTACCATCTAATAGTTTGGAAATGTTGTCCATCTTCATAAATTCTAAGGTCTCCATTTCCGGCGAATACATAAGTCATATCGCCACCAATGAAATCCCATGTTCCGACAAGAGCAGTATCTATACCGCCGCCAGCCCCACCTCCAGTGCCGGTGTCGCACCCGATAACGATCATTCCGAATGCCAGCGTCATTGCCAACATTCCAAGCCATAATTTCTTTGCCATACTTTTCTCCTTTTGCTTTTGGCAAAGCTTTGTATTAATCAGATATGGCTAGTATTTTATTCTAACCATATTTGATTAATATAACTTAATTCAGTTAATGGAGATTGTCAATTAACCAAATCTGGATATTATGCTTTATGAGTTTCAGCAAGCATCTGAAAGGAGAGCTTGAGTACAGAGGTATGCTGGTAAAGGAACTGGCTCACGCGACAGGTATATCAAAAAGCACACTGGACAACTATCTGCTGACCAATGGCACTATGCCGTCCGCCGAGAACGCCGTAGCCATTGCCCAAGTTTTGGGTGTGACAGTAGAGTATCTGGTAACCGGCAAGGAGATTCCGTACACCGAAGTACCCGGGCAGTCTGCAAGCCCTGAAATGCGTTCAATAGCGGCTTATGTCGCGCCGCTTACCAGAGAAAAACGCGAGGTAATCGAAAGAACGGTGGCGGAGCTGGTCAGGTTTTTAGAAAAGCCTTTGACAGACGAACCGGTCGCGCTGACACCGCTTCAAAAGGTTTTTCTAAGGCTGTTCCGGTAGTTGCCGTACCGCTGTTCCAAACCTTTTGAATACGGTAAAGTAGGGCATGGAACTGGATTTTATCTTTCGCCACACCGCCTTCAAACATGGTCTTGAGGAAGCTGATATTCGCCATGCTTTTAAAACCTGTCGCTATATGGGTCAATATGGCGACCGTGAAAACGTGTACCTACTATTAGGCTTCGACATGAAAGCAAATCCGGTTGAAATATTGTATAATGAAACAGGAAAAAGTAGCGTAAACATTTTTCACGCTATGCCATGCCAAAGCCGTTTTTTACGGCTGTTCGAGGGAGATACGATGCCATGACAGAAATAGAGCGAAAAACCGGAATGACTGATTCAGAATGTGAGTACTGGGATGATTATCACACTAAAAACGTCTTTGAGCCGGGACCAAATCTCTTGAAACAGGGGGGAAAACCGGGCTTGGCGCATAACACCTTGTCACTAAACGAACTTGATAAGGATGTTGCCGAATATTTGAGCCTGCAGGCAAAGGCATTCAATAAGAGTCAGACAGCTGTTATTAACGATATCATTCGGGCAAAACTTCAGGAATGTATTTGACGTCAGCCGCCCTCTCAATTGACACCCTCAAAGCCATCCAGTTATAGTTAATCGGTGCAGCCCACCCGCTCTTTTCTCGAATCCCGCCTTGCAGGCGTTCTCGCGAAGACTTGCCCAAAAACAGCCCGTCCCAGTAGATACCTCGCCGCGGTTTCCGGCGGCGCTGACTCAACGGCAATGCTTGTTGCCCTTTCCGCCCTGCGCCTGACGGAAGGCTTCGTCCTCAAATGTGTGCACGTAAACCACGGGATACGCCCTCCCGATGAAAACCTAACCGATGCCAGCGCCGTAAAGGGACTGTGCAAAAAACTCGTCGTTCCTTGCCGCGTGGTTTCCTTCCCGCAGGGCAAAATCACCGCATTTGCCGCACGGCACGGCACAGGCATTGAAGCCGCCGCGCGCTTTTTTCGCCAGAAAGCCTTTCGCGCAGAAGCGGGGCGCATAAAAGCGGACTTTATTCTCACTGCCCACACACTTACCGATGTGCATGAAACCATCCTCATGCGCGTTCTTCGGGGATCCGCTCCCACAGGCCTTGCGGCGATGCCAAGCGTGAAGGGGCGGCTTTTGCGTCCGCTTTTGGAACTGACGCGGCAGGACGTTCTTGACTACCTTGCCGAAAAGGGCATCCCTTACCGCACAGATTCCACAAACGCAGACACGCGCTTTTTGCGCAACCGCATACGGCACAATCTCGTTCCCGTGTTGGATGAGTTTTTCCCTTCATGGCGCAGTTCGATTATGGCGCTCGCCCAAACGCAATCCCTTACCGCCGATTTCCTGTCCGCCGAAGCGGAAAAGCGTCTTAAATGGGAGGGGAGCGGGCTGGAAACTCTCTTGCTTCCGGCTGCGAATTTCTTTTCCGCCCCGCCGATACTAAGAGAAGAGGCTCTTTTCTCAGGCGCAACCATGCTTGAAAACAAGCGCCCGTTGCGGCGTTCCGCGGTGCGTAGCGCCGTGCGCGATGCCATGCACGATGGCGCAGAACAGAGCGAAGCGGGGCAGGGGCGTTCGCAGGATTTGGGCGGGGTGCGTTTTACCGAGCGTGACGGCTTTGTGGAATTGACGTTGGCGCATAAAAAGGTAAGCGAACGGGGATTTTCGCTTGTGATTACAGAAGCCGGGGAGTACACACTTAAAGGAAACGTGTTGGGTTTGAATTCAAAGGAAGCAAAAAATAAAACGGTATTGCGTGTATTGGCAACCGATATAACAAGCGCAGGAAATCCTGTTGGTAGTTTCAGAGCCGCATTGCCGCTCGTTCTGCGCAGTCACAGGGGAACCGATTTGATTTGTAAGGGGGGAGACAAACGCCGTTTTTCTGATATACTTAAAGTGGATGCCCGTGCGCATTATGCAAAAATTATCACTGCCGAGGATAAAGATGGGACATCCGCTTTTATTTGTTTTGCGGCAAATGGAGAACTGCTGGTAATAAGCGCGGATACTTCCGGAGAGTCCGCCTGTTGCCTTTTTCAGATATTCGGAGGCTTAAATGTTCAATGATCAGAATAACAAAATACCCCCCAGACCCAATATGACAGGAAACGGGCGGCCAAATCGCTTTGCGCTTTTTTTCTTTCTCGCCATGATAGGCTTTTTTGCAATCCACTTTTTCAGAGGCAACGAGGAACCCCAGCGTCAGGAAATACCATATTCAGTTTTTATCAGCGCCCTTCAACTGGGCGAAGTTACTGACGTAACGATACACGACAACACAGTCATCGAAGGCATCAGGCGCAACAACGCCGTCACACAGCATTTCAGGACGCTTATCCCCTTTCACGATCCTTACCTTATGCCGCTCTTGATGGAACATGGTGTCAACGTGTCAGGCGCGGTCAGGGGCGTAACGCTGGGAACGGTTTTTCTCCAGATGCTCCCCTGGGTTATCGGCTTCGCTCTGATTTTGTTCCTGTTCAGGCACATGCAGGGGGCGGGCAACAAAGCGTTCCAGTTCGGGAAAAGCCGCGCCAAGCAGTATCATGACGGCGGGAAAAAAATCACGTTTCAGGATGTCGCGGGGCAAAAAGATGCCAAGTACGAGCTTGAGGAAGTTGTTTCCTTCCTTAAAGACCCGCAAAAGTTTACGAAAATGCGCGCGCGCATTCCAAAAGGCGTGCTTTTGGTCGGGATGCCCGGCACGGGGAAAACGCTTCTTGCCCGCGCTGTCGCGGGAGAGGCAAAAGTTGCCTACTTCCATATGTCAGGTTCGGATTTTGTCGAGATGTTTGTAGGTGTTGGCGCAAGCCGCGTCCGCGACCTTTTCGAGCAGGGAAGACGAAGCGCTCCGTGCATCATTTTTATCGATGAGCTTGACGCGGTCGGGCGCAGCCGAGGCGCGGGCTACGGCGGCGGTCATGACGAGCGTGAGCAAACCCTCAACCAGATTCTTGTCGAGATGGACGGCTTTGACGCAAAAGACGGCGTGATAATTCTTGCCGCCACCAACCGACCCGATGTTCTTGATGCCGCGCTTCTGCGCCCCGGTCGTTTTGACCGCCAGGTGATGATAGCGATGCCCGACATCAAAGAGCGGGAAGATATATTGAAGATACACGCCGATAAAATCCCCAAAGACGAAAAGCTCGATATGGCGCGTATCGCGCGGGCAACACCTGGCATGAGCGGGGCGGATTTGGCTAACCTTGTCAACGAGGCGGCGCTGTTTGCCGCCCGCAAAGACAAAGCCACCGTGGAAATGGAAGATTTTGAAGAAGCAAGAGATAAAATCCTCATGGGCGTTGCCAGAAAAACGCTTGTTGTTTCTGACAGGGAACGCCGCATGACTGCCATCCACGAGGCGGGACACGCACTTCTTCACTATTACCTGCCCCACGCCGACCCGCTCCACAAAGTGACAATTGTGCCGCACGGCAGGGCGCTTGGAATGGCGATGTCGCTTCCGGAGGAGGACAGCTACAGCCGCACAAGGGGCTGGATTTTGGATCGCATCGTCATCTGCTACGGCGGCTGGGCGGCAGAACGCCTTTTTTACGATGAAACCACCACCGGCACAAAGCAAGACCTTGAGCAAGCCACCGAGATGGCTCGCCGCATGGTGTGCGAGTGGGGCATGGCGGATGAAATGGGGCCGGTCACTTACGGGCAGGAAGATCAGCCGATCTTTTTGGGCAAGGAAATTGCCCGCCACAAAGATTATTCAGAGGAAACCGCCCAGCAAATTGACCGCGCGATCAAGCGTATACTGGATGAAAAACGCCAGCAGGCGGAAGACATTCTTTTCGCCCACAAAGACGAAATGGAAAAAATCGCCGAAGCCCTGCTTACGCAGGAAACCCTGCTGGATGACGAAATCCGCACCTTGCTCGGTTTCCCCCAACGGGAAAACTCTTCCTCGCTGATTGACCGTCCCGCTCCCGCCGCCGAGGCTTCTGCCGCGGCAGAAGCAGGCGCATCCGGTGAAACGCGGGAAACCACAATCCAGCAGGTTTCTTCTTCTACGGAGGGATAGCCAATGAAGCGCCTTAACGTTCACCGCCTGCGCCATGCGATTTTGCTTGCCGTATTATTTCTTGCGGCGACAAGCGCGCAGGCGTTTAACGATTTCCCGTTGCGGGACAGCGCGGTCGCCAGACAGTACGCGCTGTGGGCGCAGAGGATGATAGAAAGCGGCGACTGGCAGCGGGCGCTTGCCGGTCTTGAACGGGCGGCGGATTTTGCCGATGTCTCATCTGACATTTCGTATATGCTGGCGCAGGCGCGGGCGCACACAGGCGGAAGCCGCCGTCTTGTGCTTGAGGCACTTGATACGGCGCTTCACCTCAACCGCTGGGATATGTTTGACAGCGAAGCTGCCCGCCTTTTGCGCTCACGCACCCTCATCGAAACCGGCGCTCACCACGAAGCTTTGACGGAGCTTTCACGGGTGCGCCCAAGCCCTCAAGAAGCTGTGCTCAATTTGCGTGCATTGGCTGCCTTCCGCCCACAGGACTTTTTCGCCCGCGCAGAACAGGTTCTTGATATGTATCCCCGTGAAACTGAACCCGTGCGGGTTTTCTTTGATTTTCTACACGCGCGGCAGCGGGCGGGGCATATGCCGTCCCCTCAAGAAATGCGGCTTTTGGAACTGGTCATCCGCCGCCTTCCTGTCCTGCTGGATGACGATCCCGCTTTGGCATGGATGGCAGCGCCATTCATCTGGGACAGGACGGAAGCCACGCGCCTAATCCTTGCGTATCGCGCATTAAACCCGCCTTCCCAGCAGTCCCTTCCCGCATCCTTGCGCCTTCTGGCAATTGACGAAGAAACCGCGGTGAACGAGCTTTTTGCCTTTTCAACAATTGAGCGCAACATCCTCGACGATATGCGTTTTCTCATGTTAGATCTTGACGCGATATTGCTTTTTGAGCGAAACCTTAGTGAGTTTAACGGTGTTATTACAGAGGATGCCAACGGTGACGGCATTCCTGAAACATTCGCGGAGTACATTGACGGGATGCTCGTGCGGCTGGTCTTTGATGCGGATCAGGACAACGAAAGCGACATAACCGTGTACTTCGAGGGCGGTTTGCCGGTGCGGGCTTTGGCGCGTTTGCCGCCTGAAGGCGGTATTGCCCCCACGGCGGTCATACGCTGGGAGCGGCATCCGGCGATACTGGACGTTGTGCTTAACGGGGTGACGTACATTCCACGCCCGTTTGCGTTTTTTCATTCGCCGTTTGTGTTCAGTAATGTTTGGGGGAGCGGCTTGCTTTTCCCCGAACGCGACCCGCTTGTGCCGTCTCTTAACCGCAGGGCGCTGGTTTCCAACTCCTTGCATTTGCAGCGCCCAAGTTTGGAGTTTCACGGCGGCGTTGAGGTTATTGAGCTTGATTCAGGCATTCCCGTTCGGGCGCAGGAATTTGTCGGCGGGCGCGTGGTTGCCGACATGGAGTTTTTCAGAGGTTTGCCGCAGTTGCAGAGGGTGGATTTGACCTTAAGCGGACGAATGGACACCGTGCGCCGTTTCAGCGCGCCGCTTGTTACAGTTGAACTTGAGGATATGTGGCATTATAATAGAGAAGTGGAGTATACTTTTTACGGGGTACAATGGTTGTATGATTAGAAAGCGCATACGGATATCTTATACCCTTCTCTGTTTCCTTGCGGTGGGTTTTTTCGCCTCTTGCCAGACGCAGGCAACTGCGGAGCGCAGGTTACAGCCGCCGCTGGGCATACGCGACATACGCCTGAATGACATTTACCGCTACGTAAACGAAGACCCCGCGCGGGCGCTTCATCTTTTGGAAGTTTATGAAATCGTTTTCGGGCCGTCAAGTCCGGTGGCATACGGAGCTGATCCCGAAATACGCGAGCGCCTTGAGTTGCTTCGCAAAGATGCCCTTTCCCGTCTGCAGAGCATCCAAATTACCGCAATCGAGGAAAACCGCTGGGAAGATGCCGCATCCCTTGCCCGCTCCCTTTCGCGCCTGGGTGTTGAGGTGGAAAGCACCGGCGAAGAACCGCACCTCATTTTAGCTTACGCGCATGAGCAGCTTGAAAGCGGCACTAACCTTTCAGCTTTCCTTGCCGCTGCCCGAGCACATCAATTGAGCCCTTTGAGTTTTGACGATGCTTATCTGTTTTTCCAGCGGGCTGTCGAAGTTCGCCAGCGCCGTACAGCGGCGTTTTTCCTTGAAATTATCGCCGATTTAGGCAGGGCCGCCGACATTCACCATCAAGCGCTTAACTTCGCCACAGGCAGGGACACAGCGGCGGACATGATTCAGGGAGTCGCCACTGTCTGGGTAGATCGCGGCATGAGAATACAGCGCGGTATGGGAATCCCTGACAGGTCGATAGGCTCGGCGTTTTTTGTCGATTCATCGGGATTGCTCATCACCAACTATCACGTTATCGCAAGCGAAGTTGATCCGACGTTCAGGGGGCGCTCCCGAATGTTCGTCCGCATGGGCGATGCTACAAGCCCGCTCGTGCCCGCCAGAGTGGTCGGCTGGGACAAGGCGCTGGATTTGGCGCTGATTCGGACGAGCATACGCCCCGAATATGTGTACTGCGTCATCGACTGGGCAGTACCAATGGTGGGCGATACAATTCACGCTATTGGTTCGCCGCTTGGACTTGCCAAAACTGTCACGCAGGGCATCGTCTCGGCAACCGGACGGCGGTTTTTGCAGCTTGGGGATGTTTTGCAGATAGACGCGGCGGTAAATCCTGGTAACTCAGGCGGTCCAGTTTTGGATATGTCGGGGCGGCTTGTCGGCGTGGTCTTTGCCGGAGCTGCCAACTTTCAGGGGCTTAACTTCGCAATACCGGCCGAACGCCTTGCCGCCGCTTTGCCCGCCATGATTTCAGGCGGCAGGGCAGAGCGCCCGTGGCTCGGCTTTTCCTTAAGCGAAACTTTCACCGGCACGGCGGAAATCATTTACGTTGCCCCGCTGACCCCCGCTGCCGAACAGCGCATCCGGCAAGGCTCTATAATCAGGTCAATTAACGGTGAGCAAGTCAGGGCTCCGCAAGGCGCTTTGATCCCCGCCCTGCAAGACCGTCTTTTTTCCTTGCGCCCGGGTGAGCTTATAACGATGGAAGTGCAGGAGCCCGATGGCGCTGTTGTCGAGCACATTATCAGGCTTGCAGGCCGCCCGATTTTCCCCATGATAACCGCCGCCCAAACAGACACCCGTGAGCGCATAGTCGCGCCGCTTTTCGGCATAATACTGGCACCCCACGCGGGAACCGGCTTTTCGCCGACCTTCCGTGTTCAGCGCGTAGTGCGCGGTTCCATCGCCGATGAGATGGGCATTTCCGAAAACGATCCTCTGTCCATCCGGGGCTTCCACGTTTTTGCCGATGACGGGTTTGCCCTTTTGGACATCAACATCCGCAAACGCCGCATGGGATATATGCCGGCGACCATGCGCCTGCCGGCCTTGCTGGATACGCCTGATACGTTGTAAGGTGCGTGTGATGGTTTTTTGCCAGGCGCTTACACCTCCAGCCGCTTTAATGCATCAGGAATATTATTTATCTCTATAATGTGTACCGCATTGTATTATCTCGATTCTGTTATTTTTAATGCGATATACAATGCGGTTGCAGTCATCTATGCGTCTACTCCAATACCCTTTTAAATTTCCGATAAGAGGCTCCGGTTTTCCAATCCCGGTATAGCCGTTTCTATCAATATCTTTTAAAAGGTTATTTATCCTTTTTAATGTTTTTTTGTCTTGTGTTTGCCAATAAAGATAATCAGACCACGCATCATCATCCCATGATTTAATCATCTTCCATCTCAATCAAGTCATGGACAGTTCCGCCGGTTCTTTCCATACGCTTCGCCGCTTGTAGTAGTCGTTCCTGATTTGTTTCACTATGAAATGGATCTAATTGTAGCGTAAAGGGGATACCTCGTTGCCTTATAGACTGCCTTAGAAACATATTTACAGCCGTTGTCAGATCAAGTCCAAATTGGGCAAAGAGTTCTTGTGCCTGTCTTTTTACTTCACTATCCATGCGGATATTCATGCTTGTATTTGGCATAAAAAATCTCCTTACTATTGTCGATACCTGTATTGTATCGCTAAATATGCCTGTTGTAAATACATTGAGCATATTATTGTTATATATTTGGTTAGGCTTCTGCTTTTTCCAATCAAACACTTGTTTTTTTGCATACCTTCGATGACGCGCTCGTTCGGTCATGCCCAAGTAAACTCGGTCACGACTCTCACTTCACTTATCAATAAGCGAATCTATATCTTCGGTAATGGCAAGACCGCCCATGGTGTGTAAGGCTCCGTAACAGGAAACAATATAATCAATGATATTGTATTGTTTAAAAAGTGAAATGACTTCTTTTCCGGTCATGCCCTTTGCGGTTTTGTATTCTTCCAAACAATAGGCGATAAATTCAACGTTGCTGTTCATTAGTTTTCTCCTGCCGCCATGGAAGCTGATTTTCAGCAAGCTTCCTCCGGAAAGTTTATTGTTCCCGTTTCAAGTTCTTCGTTTAGCAAATTCGCTAAAGTCAACTGGCTAAAATGCCATAGTTTGGTTGACTCCACTTCCAGTTTGCTATACAGGAATGAAGAATACAATAATTCAAAGGCTTCCTGTTCGCCTACATTGCGGCTTTTTATTATTTCCTTGATGACAAGTGGGATGAGCATTTGCAGGGTTGCTTTGAATTGGGTTTCAGTCATTGGGAGCCTCCGTAAAACCTGTGAATTTCAGAAGTGACAAAGACCGTTCCGACACAAAAGTCATTTGGTCAAACCAGTATTCTAAATTCATTACCCTCCTGTTTTACCATTTTAAAATTATCATGGCATTTCCGCTTTCACGATGAATGTGAGTACATTCTAAAATTTCATTGCCAGGAATGGTTC
>JAIRQD010000004.1:0-4735 GCA_031256655.1 Treponema sp. | reverse complement strand
ATGCTTCAAGCCAGCGAACGTAACCGTCCAAGAGAAGCGACCGGCTTTATCAGCCTGCAAGATTTTCCGTTTTTCTGGATGTCTGCCGGACGTCAGGCTGCCCGCGCACGGTTCAGAGTTGAGATACGCGAAATAATCCCCTTTGCGGTTCATTAGTTTTTTGCTACACTATTTTCATGATTAGCCTTGACTCGCACATCGATTCACTGTTGGATAGTTACGGCACCCATGAAATGGTAAATCATTCAGGGCACTGGAATCTTCCAAGCCGAACGAGCATCGAAAATATTTTAACCGGATTGGACAGCCTGCTTTTTCCCGGGTTTCGGGAAACTTCAGAGTTGAACCAAAATAACCTGAAACTTGTGACATCGGAAAAAGCTTTCCGCCTTGCCCGCCAGTTAATCCGCGAGATTGAAAAAAGCCTAACCTTTGCCGCCCGCTCCGGCGAGATCAACTGCGAGAGTGAAAATTGCCACGATGAGGCGGAGCGTTTGGTGGAAGGCTTTTTTGCGAAGCTGCCTGATCTGCGCCGGATTTTGTCGCTGGATTTGCAGGCTAACTTTCGCGGCGATCCCGCGGCAAAGTTTGTTGAAGAAATCATTCTTTCTTATCCGGGTTTTCAAGCCGTTGTTGTGAACCGGCTTGCGCATTATTTTTATCTTGCCGCGGTGCCGCTCATTCCGCGCATGATGAGCGAAATTGCGCACGGACGCACCGGCATTGATATTCACCCCGGCGCACACCTTGGCGAAGCGATTTTCATCGATCACGGCACAGGTGTTGTAATCGGCGAAACGACCGTTATCGGGAAAAACGTCAAAATATTTCAGGGTGTAACGCTTGGCGCGCTTTCTGTGAAAAAGGGAGAAAGCAACCGCAAACGCCATCCGACTATCGAAGACGATGTTACCATTTATTCAAACGCCACGATTTTGGGCGGCGAAACCGTTATTGGAAAGGGAAGCGTTATTGGCGGCAATGTGTGGATCACAGAGTCAGTTCCGCCGGGGAGCAAAATCAGGCTTGGTGGATGAGTGCGTTAATGCATTCCCCCATATAGCAAAAAGCGCCAAAAATTGCTAAGATGCCCGCATGGGCATTGATATTCAAACCACGGTGAAAAATCTTCATCCCCTGGAAATTCGCATCCTCCTGGCTTACAAAAAAAGCGATGAGCTCACAGTCGGGAAGGTCGAAAAGGACTTGGGTCTTAAAAGCGGAAACGGCAATCAGGCGCTTTCGTGGCTGGCTGGCAAGGGTCTAGTAAGCGAACTGCGCCGAATCCCTGCGGTGTTTTACGAACTGACCGAACTTGGGCGGAATTGGCAGGAGCGGGGAACGGTTGAGGAGCGGATAGTGGAACTTGTCCGCGCAAAAAGCGGCTTGAGCCTGCCTGACATCGCGCGTGAACTTAACCTTGAAAACAAAGACTCAGGAAGCGCTTTCGGCGCACTTTCCAAATTGGGCGTTCTTTCTTTGGATAGCGAAAAAAAGGTAATCGTAGCCTTGGGGCAAGATGACTTTGTTGACGGCAGACCAGCCAAAGGCGAAGCCGGAGAGCACTTCGCCGTGATTAGAAGCCTTTTGAATAAAGCCGTAACGTCAGGCATCCTCGCGGAAACAGACCTTTCGGCTAAAGAGTTAAGCCTGATTTCAGGCATTTCCAAAAAGCGGGGAGCCGCGGATGCCGCGTTCCGCCAGGTGGACAGGGAAACAGTGGTGTTTGCTTTTGCGGTTGCCGAAGACGGTTCCGTTCCCGCAGAGCTTGCCGCAGCCGCCCTGAAATCGCAAGGAATCACCGGGGACGAAACCGGAAACCTCACGCCTGAAATGCTTGAATCAGGTTCGTGGAAGGGCACAGTTTTCCGCTCATACAACGTGAAGGTTCCCCCCACCCGCCTTGTGCCCGGGCGCACCAACCCTTACGCATCTTTTCTTGAGGACGTGAAAGATAAACTTGCCTCGCTTGGTTTTGCCGAGTTTGACGGGCCGGTTGTGGAAACGGAGTTCTGGAACTCCGATGCGCTTTTTATGCCGCAGTTCCATTCCGCCCGTGACATTCATGACGTTTACCGCATCAGCAGCCCGTCAGGAGGAGCCGCGCTTGCCAAAGCCATCGAAGAGCCCTGGCTTTCCAATGTCGCTTCCGCCCACGAAAACGGCGGGGCAACCGGAAGCCGCGGCTGGAACTACGCCTTTGACAGGGAGTTCACCCGGCGGCTCATACTGCGCAGTCAGGGCACGGTGCTTTCGGCAAAAACCTTGCCAAAAGCGGAAATCCCCGGCAAATACTTCGGCATAGTCCGCTGTTTCCGCTATGATCAGGTTGACGCTACCCACCTTCCGGACTTCTACCAAACTGAAGGCATAGTGCTTGGCGAGGATGTGAACCTCCGCACGCTTTTGGGAATGCTTGAAATTTTCGCGCGGGAAGTTGCCGGCGCGAAGGAAGTTAAATACGTTCCCGGTTATTTTCCGTTTACCGAGCCTTCGGTGGAAGTCCACATCAAACATCCGGTACTCGGCTGGTTTGAGCTGGGCGGCTCAGGCATTTTCCGCCCCGAAGTGACCGAAAGCCTTGGTGTGAACGTGCCGGTGGCGGCATGGGGCATAGGCATAGACCGCATGGCGCTCATGGCGCTGGGGCTGAACGATCTGCGGGATCTTTTCAGCTACGATATTGAAAGCGTCCGATTAAGACGGACACGAAATGAGCATACAGAGGTTGAGCGTTATGCCTAAGATAGATGTAAACGAAGAAATGTTTTTTGCCCTTGCCGGAAGGCGCTGGGACACAAAAGAAGCGTTCGAGGAAGCCCTCGTCTGCGCCAAAGCCGAACTGGACGCGCCGGGCGACCCAAGCTTGCCCGCGCATGAGCGCATAATGAAGATAGAACTGAACGACACCAACCGCCCCGACCTCTGGGCAACCGCCGGATGCGCCAGGCAGCTTCGGGTGTATAACGGCGGGAAATCAAGCGAATACCCGTTTTTTTCCTCGCCCGGAAATGTGAAAGCGGCGAAGCACAAGGCGATTGTCGAAAAAAGCGTGTCCGGTGTGCGCCCCTTCCTTACAGGTTTTATCGCGTCGGGTAAAGTTATCAGTGATCCAATGCTGCGCGACATTATTCAGACGCAGGAAAAACTCGCGTGGAATTTCGGGCGCAAACGCAGGACAATTTCCATGGGGATTTACCGCACTTCAATCATCAAGTGGCCTATCGTTTACAAGGGCGTAGACCCGGACAGCGTTTCCTTCGTGCCGCTTGCCTGGGATGGTCCGCTCACACTGCGTGAGATTCTCAAACAGCACCCGAAAGGGAAAGAGTACGCTTTTATTCAGGCGCACGAAAGCCTCCACCCGCTTTTGACCGATTCAAACGGGGCGGTGCTTTCCTACCCGCCCATCATCAACTCAGCCGACATCGGCGCTGTGCAGGTCGGCGACAGCGACATTTTTGTGGAACTCACCGGAACCGACATGAACGCCGTAACGCTGGCGGCTTCGATTGTGGCGTGCGACCTTGCCGACAACGGCTTTACGATAGAACCTGTCGAAATAAATTACGAGTTTGACACGCCTTACGGCAAAAACTGTGTTACGCCGTTTTATTTCCAAACGCCGGTTTTCTGCTCTCTTAACCGTGTGGAACGTTTTTTGGGTGAAAAGCTCAATGCGGACGAATGCATCGCCGCCCTTGAAAAAATGGGCGTGAAGGCGGAAAAGTCAAACTCATCCGAACGGGGCGAGGAACTCAAACAAGATGGCGTAAAGGCATGGCCGCCTGAATACCGCAACGATTTCCTCCACGCCGCTGACGTTGCCGAGGACGTGATGATAGGGCGGGGACTTTCCTCGTTCAAGCCTGAACGCCCCAGCGACTTCACCGTAGGCCGCCTCACGCCTGTAACTCTTTTCAGCCGCAAGGTCAAGGAACTTATGGTGGGATCAGGTTATCAGGAGATGATTTACAATTACTTAGGCTCGCGCAAAGACTTCGTGGACAAAATGCGCTCTGACGGAGGCCGCATCATACGCATCTCAAACCCCATGACCGAAAACTACGAATACGTCCGCGATGCTGTCATTCCGTCTTTGCTGATGAGCGAAGCCGTTTCAGGTCATGCCTCCTACCCGCACAAGATTTTTGAGATCGGGAAAATCGCCCGGCTTGATGATGAAGACAATTACCTTTCGCTAACCCGCCATTATTTGGGCTTTCTGCACTCGGAAAAGGACGCAAACTTCAACACTGCCGCCGCTCTTATACAAACACTTTTTTACTACATCGCCCGCTCTTATGATGTTGAGGAAAGCGCTGATACCCGTTTCATTCCCGGGCGCGCGGCATCGGTATTGTACCGCGGAAAACCCATCGGGGTTTTCGGGGAGATTCACCCGGAAGTGCTCGAAAACTGGGGTCTGACCATGCCCTGCATCGCCGCGGAGATTGATGTTGAGGCGCTGTTGTAGGGGGCGAGAACCGCTGGAAAACGCAATTTTTGCTTAATGGCTTCATATTGATAACACTCAAATCACGCCTCAGCAATTCTCATTTTGACAAAACTATGTTGCGTAAATATCCTGAATAACACCCTGTGGGGCGTATAGAAGGGACTCGTCGCCCGCTTGGAGAGTCCGCGCCGGAGCCGGCTTTCTTACAGAAAGCTCATCGTCTCCTTTGCGGGGAATCCTGCGCAAATGGGCTCCTCACCCTCCGATCCGCCCCAC
>JAIRQD010000154.1:0-2585 GCA_031256655.1 Treponema sp. | reverse complement strand
TTTGCAACTTCCGTGGCGCTTATCATATCAATCGTTGCAGGGGTGCTATGTCTTGCCACGACCTGGACTCGCCCAAAGCCCAGCGCCCGCAGTGTCAGCGCAGGTTCAGGACTTTCGGCACGCACCCTGATGTACCACCTGCCGGCCGGCAGATTAATGGAGACAGTGCCGGCACCGATAAGCCTTTCAGTGACGGTTGCACCGGGACCGGTGAGTGTTATTATGTGGGTCAGAGTCGGGACTTCATCAGGCGTAACAGCACTGCGCGCGTGGGCACTGCCCGCGGCGTTGTCATGCTCATCAGGATCGCCAAAGTCAATAGTTATAGTTCCAGGATCGCCTGACCAAGGGCTGAAACAGGAACCGAGCGCTGTCATGCTAAAGCCTGCAAGTGCGGCAACCGTAAAAAACCACAATAAGCGTTTTGTTTTCATAGTAGAACTCCTTAATGCGGCAATTCTACAACAAGTTTTTTTAAAAAAAATAAATAATCATGAAAAACTGATAATTCAAAAGACCTACAGGGAAATCGCAGGGAAATCGCTTTGTCAATAATGAGTCACATTTTCTTCACTTGACAGCCGCTTTATAACGCGCTGTCCTGACTCGGAGAAAAAATAGCGGAACGTCGTTTCCGGCACGAGCGATTTTGTCTCCTCAATTCGCCCCTGCTGCAACAGCATCCGCACTCTTGAAGCGCTAATTGCCGCTCCGCTTTCTTCCTTGCGAGGAATCACAATACACTCAATTCCTGACAGTGGCAGATTTTCGCGCATGGTTTTGTTGTAAATCCCCGTGACAACACTTAACGGTTCTTCGCCGGCATAACGGGCAGTTGCGCCTAACGCAGCGGCAATTTGTGTAAAAATCGCAAGGTCAAGTCTCGCCTGTAATTCAATGGCTTGAGTTTCATCCTGTATAAAATAGGCGGGGAATACCGCGCTTGAAATCATGTAGCTACCTGTTGTGTGAAATACAACATTTGGGAAACCGGCGCAACCTTGCTGAACAAGGCTGTAGCGGTCGGCGAAGGGGAAAAACGAGAGGTCTTCGGAGACGACAAACAAGTGAACAATATCGTTTTCACCGGAAGCCTGCTCCACAAGATGGCGATGCCCAAGAGTGAAGGGATTACAGTTCATCACGATTGCGGCAGTTTTGCCTTGAGTTTTTTGTTTGGCAAGATTTGCCAAAAACAGCTTGTAGCCGTTTTTGCGATTTTCCATCAACAGCAATTCGTTTTCAAGGCGAATTACCTCGTAAAAACCCAGCGAAGAAAAAATCGTGTCGTTTTCGCACTTTGTGTATAAAAACGAATGGCTATTGCCTTTGGAATGCAGGTAATTTAATAGATGAGTGACAATGGGAGCCATAAACCCTTCGCCTTGATAATCGCTGTCAACGGCAAGGCAACGCAAAGTGTTTGCAAAACACGCGCCGCACGCAAGAAGTTTGCGGCTGTTATCGTAAAGACCCGCGATGTAGTCGAGATTGCTATCCCGCTTGAGAGCGGCTTTTTCAAGCAAAGCGTCAAACTGCCGTTGGGCTTTTGTGTCTGTCTGGCGGATTTCGTTAATGTGTGTCATTCCGGACGTCATTCCTGAACCTGACGGATTTGGTCGATAAGCGAGCCGTCCCGGTAAATAACATCCGCCACCACACGAGTGCCCTGCGAAAGGGCATTTGGCTTTCCGGTAATGTCAATCGCTTTTTTGTACAAATCGTGAATGTCCGTCACCGTTATGCCTGAATCCGTTAGGCGGTCGCGCAAATCGCCGCGCAACGGATTGACGGCGATGCCGCGCTGCGTTACAAGCACGTCAATTGTGCGCCCGGGTGTGGTTGTGCAAAGCACCTTTTCGCTGATGATGGGAAGCCGCGCGCGCACAAGCGGGGCGATGATCATGGCGATTTTTGCGCCCGCCGCCGTGTCGCTGTGGCCGCCGGAACCGCCCATGATAAACCCGCTGCTGTCTGTGTGCACGTTGACATTAAAATCTGTGTCAATTTCGGTTGCGCCAAGAATTACCACGTCAAGGCTGTCAACAATGGCGCTTTTTGCATCGGGGCTTGCGTAATGCGCCGCCGTTACTTCACTGTGACGCGGGTTTGATCGCAGTGATTCCACAGCGGCGAGGTCAAAACACTGCACATCGACCAGTGTCTGAAAACAGCCGGAATCAAGCATATCAACAAGGTATCCTGTTGTGCCGCCCATGCCGAAACTGCCTGAAACTTTTTCTTCAAGCATAATATCTTTTAGAAACTTTGCCGCGGCAAGTGACGCGCCGCCTGCACCGGTCTGGAACGAAAAGCCGTCTTTTAAAAGCCCGCAGCGGCGGATGATCTGCGCCGCGTAATCCGCCATCAAAAGCCCGACCGGATCGCGGGTGATGCGTGTTGTGCCTGAAACGATGCCCGCCGGATCGCCTATTTTGTCAACTTGAACGACAAAATCAACGAACGTTTCGCTGATTGAAAAATCAGCGAGCGGGTAAGGAACGAGGTTGTCGGTAATGGCGATAACTTTGCAGGCATACTCGGCATCGGCAAAGGCGTATCCCAAACTGCCGCAGGCGGAAGGG
>JAIRQD010000110.1:0-8184 GCA_031256655.1 Treponema sp. | reverse complement strand
TTACCCAAGCGCCGGCATGAAAGTGCTTGAAATCGGAACCGGATCAGGCTATCAAACGGCAATTCTTGCGCATATTGGGTGTGATGTCTTTTCAATTGAATTGCTGGAAGCTCACGTTTTGCAGGCGAAAAAAATCTTTTCATCTCTTAACTTAAAAAATATAAATGCCAAACATGGAAACGGTTTTTTAGGCTGGGAGGAAGAAGCGCCGTTTGATGCAATTATGGTAACTGCCGCTCCCCCTTACATTCCAGAAAAACTTATTGAACAATTAAAAAATTCAGGCACTATGATCGTGCCTGTTGGAAAAGACGCTTCTTCACAATATTTAAAGCTTATAACAAAAAAAGAAAACAAGATTATCGAAAGAAACCTGTTTGCTGTGCGCTTTGTCCCAATGGTGGAACAAAGCGCTTCAAATTAGCCGATGGCTTTTTTCAGTTCCTCAATCTTGTCGGTTTTTTCCCAGGGGAACTCACTGCGTCCGAAGTGACCGTAGCTTGCTGTCTTGCGATAAATCGGACGGCGAAGGTCAAGACTCGAAATAATTCCTGCCGGGCTTAAATCAAAAACTTTGTTTATCGCTTCTTCAATGCGCTGCTCTTCGACACTGCCTGTGCCAAAAGTGTGCACAGTTACCATAACCGGAAAAGGGACGCCTATTGCATACGCCAACTGAACTTCACAGCGGCTGGCAAATCCTGCAGCAACGATATTTTTTGCAACATAACGAGCGGCGTATGCTGCGGAACGATCCACCTTTGTGGGATCTTTGCCTGAAAAAGCGCCCCCGCCATGCCGTCCCATGCCGCCGTAGGTGTCAACGATGATTTTTCTGCCGGTAAGACCTGAATCGCCGAAAGGCCCACCAACGACAAAGCGGCCTGTGGGATTAACGTAATATTTGGCAGTCGCATCCAAAAGACCGGTAGGTTCAAGCACAGGTTTGATAACCTCTTCGATTATGCACGCCTCAATTTCAGCGTGACCAACTTCAGGATCATGCTGATGAGAGATAACAACAGAATCAATGCGAATGGGTTTATGCCCATCGTACTCTATCGTCACTTGGCTTTTGGAATCCGGACGCAGCCATTTTATTGTTTTATCCTTGCGCAGCTTAGTTGCGTGAATGAGCAGATTATGGGCAAGCGTAATTGGAAGAGGCATAAGCTCATCTGTTTCATTGCACGCAAAACCAAACATCATCCCCTGATCACCTGCACCCAGCTGACCGTGGTACTTTTCAAGCCCGGTGCCGGAGACGCCCTGGCTTATGTCAGGGGATTGGCTGTGGATCATATCCAACACCGCCATGGACTGATAATCAAGTCCATAAGCGGGGTTAGTGTAACCGATTTCCCTTGCAACTTCCCTAACCGTTTGCTGGAAGTCAACAAAGGTGGTCGTCGTAATCTCGCCACCCACTAAAACTAACGAAGTTGACGCAAACGACTCACAGGCAACCCGGCTTAGCGGGTCAGCCTTCAAGCAGGCATCAAGTATCGCATCCGACACCTGATCACACAACTTATCAGGATGACCTTCGCCTACCGATTCTGATGTAAAAAACGAGCGTCGCATCTTCATAATGAGTTAGCGAGCGCTATAAGTGATTGAACTTTCGCGGGACGCCTATTTTCGACCCGGTAAATCTCCGCTATTTCCAACATGCTTTGCCTGATTGCCTGACGTGCTGCCGGATTATCAAGGTTCCGCCTAAGGTCAGGAACTGTCAGCACCATTCCCGGTTGAATAAGATCGGGGTCAGCAAGGGTCACACCTGAAGCCAAAATGATTATTGGAAAATAAAACCCGTTGTTTACACCGGCATTTCCGACATTTGGAACCCCACCAAAAAAGCGTTGTGCTACAGTTACAAGTGTCTCTCCAGGCGCAACAACATGCGTCTGGGCACCTGTGAGATCAAGCAAGGGCGCGTGGGCAGCAATTACGGCAGCCATGGGTTGAGGAGCCGGATCACCCGTGAGATCAAGCAATGGTGCATAAGCCGTAATTGGTTGTTGAGGAGCCGGAGCACCCGGACATCCGGTCAAAGCAAAAGCCGGTAGGGCAATCGCAAGACAGATAAAAAACCTTTTCATAACAACTCCTTATTGTTAGAAAATACGCGAGTGCGCCAAACCACTGTCATAACGCACCTATATTACATACATTATATTTTTTTGTAGGATACTACGTATTAAAAACCATGTCAATAATGCATGTTTCCTCAAAATTAAAAAATTAGCCTAAATTACAATGAGTATAATTTTTCTGGTCTTAACTTTGTTGTTTATGCCTCTTCCGCTTTGTTTCAGTTCGATTTTACGCGATACGCACACGGCATCGTAAAAAAATCTGATAAGTGAGCTTGCAGTTGATTTTTGCCATTTGTACGGTTACATCGCAGATACAAATTTATAGCAAAAATTTAAAGGAGTTTCAAATGGGAAAAATAACAGAATGGGAAAGCGATTATAATGGCAAAACTTATGCGTTTTCGCACGAAAAGGTAAAAGGCAGCCATATCCTAAAAATTAACGGTGAGCCCACCATCATTAAAAATACTATGAGAAGCATTTGGCTTGGTTTGGATGAGCCGTTTACCTTTGAAGGGAAAAAAGCGCGGCTTGCGATGTACAACAACGCGCCTGATGTTGTTGTCGATGGGATGTTTTTGAAAAGCGGCAAGCCGTATGTGGAAATGCCGGGCTGGCTTTTGGTTTTTTTTGTGCTTTTGTTTCCGCTTGTGATTTTAGGCGGTGGCGCAGGCGGAATTTGCATGGTTATTGGCGCACTGGTGTGCCAAAAAATCTCGCGGGTGAACAAGGCGGACACGGTCAGGGTTGCCCTGTGCACGGCTGTCACCTTGTGCGCGTGGCTTGTCTGGATAATTTCTGCGAGAATTACAGCAGCTTAGGCGAATGCAGCATAGCGAATGTAACAAAAGCGTTTCTCAACTCTTGCCGATCTATACCCCAGTTTTTGCCGAAAAGTTCTAAAAGCCTGTCAGAAAGAAACATGAACCTGTCAAACGCCGGCTTTCCGGGCGGAAGAAAAAGCGCAAGCACATCCGGAAACGGATTGCGGTTTACGATAAGTTCCCAAAAACGGGCGAAGTTTTTTATCCGCATCAATTCTGCCGCTGTAAGTGCGGAAGTCTCAATCACCTCGTAAGGCGGCTGCGGCGAATAACGCATCCGGTAAGCCGTATTGTGCCGGACGATTGCCGTTCCGGGAAGGCATTTGAGTATGCCCGGCTGAATCTCAAACGAAGCGGCGCTGTCTGCGGTACGGTTTGAATGCGTTCCCGATAAAACCTGCCAAAGCCGGTCAAAACCGGCACCAAATGACGCGAAATCTTCCCCCGGAAGCCCCGCGATAAGATCGGCGTGTATAATGGCATTTGTTTCCCGCCGTAGGAATTCGAGCGCTTCGATTTCTTTTTCCGCTTTGCACGCGCGGCCAATGAGCGCGGCAGTTTGGGCATTAAATGTCTGAATCCCGATTTCAAGCCTGAGGCTTCCCGGCGGAAAGCGGCGGATAACATCCCGCAGCTCAGGCGGAAAGCGGGACGGGATCATCTCAAAGTGGACACAGAAAGGAGTTTCCCCGTGAGTTGTTGTTTCACCTGCTGTTTGGAGCTGCTTGAGAAAAAACTCAGCAATCGCTATTGCCCGCGTAATATTAAGATTAAAGCTCCTGTCCAGAAACTTAAAAGTGCGCACCCCCCGCCTGATTAATTTTTCCATGTCCGCCAAAAAAGTGTGCAGGGGAAATTCCCTCACCGCGGTTTTGTCAATTCCCGCTTGGCAGAACTCGCAGGCGAAGGCGCATCCGCGCGATGCTTCCACGTATGTGAGTTTTCTTTGAAGATCTTCATCAGTATAAAAATGGTAAGCGTTTGTTATTGCCGTTATCTCAACGTTGCATGGCGGCGCAAAACTTGGAGTATCAGGTTTTTCGCCATTCAAAAGGCGGAAACAAAGCGAGCGAAAACGCTCTTCCCCTTCGCCGCAAATCACGTAATCGGCATGGCGAAAAATTTCATCCTCGCGCGGCAGCCATGAAACTTCCGGCCCGCCGAGAACAACAAACGGCTTTTCCCCCGCGTCCGGTTTTCCCCACTCTTTTGACAAAGCTTCAAGCAGCTCACTTGTTGCCGCGTGATTCCAGATGGAAACCGAAAGCCCAAGAACGCGGGGGCGGGCTATAAGGAGCGGGCGGACTTTTTCGGCCAAAGGCTGCCTAAGGGCAAACTCCATAATCTCGCAGGAGTTTTCAAAATCGCCCAAGTTTGCTTTTAAAAGCCTGAGCGCCAAAGAAGGGTGAATCCACTTTGCGTTAATGGTTGCAAGAACAATTGATGCCATAAAGTATTATTACTTTTTGTCAAAATACTGCCAAGCGGGTTTTCAGGCGGAAAGCAGGTTTTCGTTTTCGCACCCAATAGGGACATTTCTACTAGCACCGTTGACATAAAATTTGTATATTGTTTTCCATGGCATACAACATCGATGAAAATACATTTTGTGCTTCGGGTTCGACTTCGCACGCGTTCAAAGAACTTTACGATGTCATTGTCCGCCTGCGATCTCCGGGCGGCTGCAGATGGGACATTGAGCAAACTCCCCAAACGCTTCGGGGGTGTTTGATAGAAGAAACCTACGAATGTGTTGAGGCGATTGATCAAAACGAATCTGCGCACATTAAAGAAGAACTTGGGGATATTTTTTTGGTTGCGGCGATGATCGCGTATATGTATGAACAGGATGGGCTTTTTTCGGTTGCGGACGTTTTGAACGAAAACACCCAAAAGCTAATCCGCCGCCATCCTCACGTTTTTAAAAGCGAGAAAGACAGGCAGGAAACGCAATCTGAGGAAGGTTTGACTTCAAATGAAATCCTTGAGAACTGGGCAAAAATAAAAGTTGAAAAAGAAGGGCGCGCGCCAAAAAACTCCCTGCTTGACGATGTACGCCGCGGACTTCCGCCGCTGGACAAAGCTTGCAAGCTTCAGAAAAAAGCGGCAAAGGTTGGTTTTGACTGGCAGGATGCGGCGGATGTTATCGCCAAAGTAAAAGAGGAATTACAGGAAGTTGAGGATGCCGCTGCCGCATTAGCCGCCGCCGGCAATGCAGCGGACACGGACAACGCGGTTGCCGGCAACGCGGTTGCTAGAGCGGCTTTGGAAGGCGAACTTGGCGACTTGCTTTTTTCAGCGGTAAACCTTTGCCGCTTTTTTAAAGTGGAGCCATCTGTTGCGCTCCAACGGACGAATGTCAAGTTTAGCGAACGTTTTAAATATGTGGAACAGCGGATGAAAGAAAGCGGCAGGGAGATGACAGCGGCAAACTTGGCGATTATGGATGAGTTCTGGAATATGGCAAAGTAGTTTTGTGTGCGGTGCGCTTGCATTTTGCTTTGATACTGGAATTTCCAGAATTCAGATTTACAGGAAGTGAATGCAGCATAATATGGTTTCATTTGGGGCGACCATCAGGCAACTCTTATTCCTATACAAATACAAACCGGCAAAGCAACAGCGGAACATTTCTGCTGCTTTGCCGGTTTTTACGTTTTAGGCTGGTTGTTCAGCCAGTTTTTCTTCGCCTTCCGGTTCTTCCTTAACGAAGCGTTGTACGATTGTGCAAACGGCCAAGTCACCGTTCATGTTAAGAACTGACCGGGCAGGACCAATTAACAAGCGGTCAAAACCAATGAGAAGGGCAACCCCTTCGATTGGCAAACCAAGCATCAAAAGAATAGCGTTCAACATAACGACAGCCGCACCGGGAGTGCCCGCCGCACCAAAGGAGCCAAGAGTTGCAGCAATAATAATCATCAGCATTTCGTGTATACCCAGATGTATGCCAAAAACATTCGCCACAAACACTGTAGCAACTGCTAAGTAAGATGCTGACCCATCCATATTGATTACAATTCCGTACGGTACGACAAAGCTGGCAATCTTATCCTTTATGCCTAGCTTTTTTGCCGAAGCCATAGCCAACGGCAATGTCGCCCAGCTTGAATTGGTAGCGTACGAAAACAGGATGGGTTCTTTGATGGCTTTCAGGTAGTTTACCATGTTATAACCACCCAAAATCCTAACCATAAAGAGTACCTGTACGATGAAAAATATAGCTAAAGTCTTGGCATAAATAGCAAAGATAAATGAAGCAAAGGGAAACAATGCTGCAATACCATGGGAACCAACCAGCCATGCCATAATACCCATTACGCCAAAAGGCATAAAGCCCATGGCATAACCAAGAATCTTCTGCATAATTTCGTTAAAGCTCTTAAACCACTCAATAAGAATAAACGCATGACCTCTGTTGTTCATAGCAGAAATGGCGACCCCTATAAATATGGAGAATGTCATAACCTGAAGCAGGTTCGCAGTTGACATTGCCATAAAGATATTATTGGGCACGATGTTCACAAGAGTTTCGATGAAAGTTGGAGCCCCGGCAGCGGCGACAGCACCGTTTACTACGTCAGGCGCAGGTATACCGTCACCCACATTAAAAAGAAAGGCGAAAAACAACCCTATGGCGATGGCAAAAGGTGTAGAAATTGTAAAGATGAGTGTGGTCAAACCTCCCATCTTGCCCATTGATTTCCCGCCAACCTCTCCAACTGCTACAACCATCATACAGATGACCAAGGGTATAACCACGAGTGATATAAGCCTAACCATAATGGTTCCTAGAAATTGCATACCCACTACCGCTTCACCAAAGATAGCACCCAATGCTATACCTACAGCAAACCCGGCAAAAATCTTATAAAAGATGGGTATATTTACATAACCTCTGAAAATACTCTTTAAAATACTCAGCACAACAATTTCCTCCTCTGGAAAATTGATTTGTCAAAAAGTCAAACCGGCAAGGCAACAGCGGAACAATTCTGCTGCTTTGCCGGTTTTTACGTTTTAGGCTGGTTGTTCAATAGGTTTTTCTTCGTCTTCCGGATCACCTTTGTCTGCAAAGCGCTGTACAATAGCGGCAACTGCCAAGTCCCCGTTCATGTTGAGGAATGATCTTGTGGGGCCAATCAACAAGCGGTCAAAGCCAATCAAGAGGGCGACAGCTTCAAGCGGAAGCCCAAGCATCATAAGCACGGCGTTAAGCATAACAACAGCCGCGCCGGGCGTACCTGCCGCGCCGAACGAGCCAAGCGTTGCGGTAACGGTAATCATAATCAGCTCAGGCATACCAAGCTCAATGCCGTAAATCCGCGCCACAAACACCGTTGCGATGGCAAGGTACGCGGCCGTTCCGTCCATGTTAACGACAACCCCGTACGGAATGACAAAGTTGGCAACCCTGTCTTTTATGCCCATTTTCTTTGCCGCCTGCATTGCCAAAGGCAATGTTGCAAAACTTGAGTTAGTTGCATACGAGAACAGCAACGGCTCTTTTGCGGCTTGCAAGTATTTTCTTATGCTGATGCCGCCCAAAATCCACGCAAAGAAAATCACTTGCACGAAGAGGAACAGGACAAATGTCTTTGCGTAAACGGCACCGATGAAAGAGGCAAAAGGAAGCAATGCAGCAAGACCGTGAGTGCCGACCAGCCATGCAATAATCCCCATAACGCCGATAGGCATAAAACCCATCGCATAATTGAGAATTAACTGCATAACCTCACCGAAGCTCTTAAACCACTCTATGAGGATAAAAGCGTGTCCCCGATTGTTCATCGCAGAAATTGCAACACCTATCAAAATGGAGAATGTCATAACCTGAAGCAAGTTCGCGGTTGACAGCGCCATAAAGATATTGTTGGGCACGATATTAACCAGCGTATCGATAAAACTGGGAGCGCCTGCCGCCGCCGCGTATGGGTCTGCGGGAGGTGCAGGTATGCCTGCGCCCACGTCAAAAAGAAAAGCGAAAACCAGCCCGATGGCAATGGCAAAAGGTGTGGAAATCGTAAAAAGAAGCGTTGTTAACCCTCCCATTTTGCCGACAGCCTTACCGCCAACCTCGCCGACAGCTACAACCATCATACACACGACAAGCGGTATAACAACCATCGATATGAGCCTGACCATGATGGTGCCCAAAAACTGCAATGCGGCGGCGGCAGGCCCGAAAATGATCCCTATGCCGATGCCGAGCACAAATCCCGCAATAATCTTGTAGAATATTGGCACTCTGCGGTACG
>JAIRQD010000089.1:0-5416 GCA_031256655.1 Treponema sp. | reverse complement strand
CGCAAGGAGTACCTGCGAGATATAGGGAAAGGGCGAAGGGAAAACGCCTGATAAAACTTCGCGTCCGCCGCTTTCTTCGACAAGGCTTAAACCTGTTTGAGTTTTCCAGTAATTAAACGATTGCGCGACAGTCAGCGTTGCCGAAACGCATACGACCGTTTTGTTGGGCAGGAAAAGAGCCTCTTCCAAAGACGGCGCTACATCCAACGGCGTTACAGTGAACACAGCCCAAGGCGGATCGCCTGATGTTTTGCCTGCGCGCCTTTGTATCCACATCACATTGTGCGGCTGTTCATCGTATTCAAGAAACGAGGCGGCAACAGAACCCACTGTATCAAGCCGCCGCAGTGCCGAGCGGACTTCCCATACAGCGCTGTCGTCAGAACTTTCTTCAGGAACTTTCTCAAGCAGTTCGCGCAGAAAGCCTGCGAGTGAAGTAAGGCATTTCTTCAACGCGGCAAACTCAGGCAGCAGATGCGACTGTATCGCGTTCTTCCGCGCGGGTGTAAGCCTGAATACCCCTTCCCCGCCGCACTGCAAAAGCGCCGCTTCATCAAGGCTGTCAACACTGGCGCGGATTTTTTCAAAGCTGCCTTCGATGCTGTCAATAAGCTCTTCGGGGTTTCTGTCAGGAATCAGAGAAAAAAGGCGCAATAAAAGCCCGCGTTTGGAAGCGCCCCGCCTTCGGTAAAGCCTGCTCAACTGCCTGTAAACACCCAAGCGGCTAAACTCGTGCGAAAAAAACGATGTGGCAGCTTCTTCTATTGTATGTGCCTCGTCAATTATCACGCGGCGGTAAGGGGGAAGCACAACGGAGGCTTCATACCCTGCCCCGCTTACACGGGCGGCAAGGTCAGCGAACAGAAGGTGGTGGTTTACAACAAGAATGCGCGCGTCAGCGGTTTCCCGCCGCAGCCGCATCACAAAACAGCGCTCCCGCTCCTGGCAGCGCATGGACAGGCAGGAATCCGCCTCCGAGCAAATGCGCGACCAAAGACCTTCAAGCGGCATAAACGGCAAATCCGAACGGCTGCCGTTTTCGCTTGTTTGCGCCCAGCGCGCGATGGCTTCAGTCTGCTGCCGTTCATCTTCGTCAAGGTCAGGCTCCCGAAGCGCGTCAGTCAGCCGCCTTTGGCAAACATAGTTTGTTCGCCCTTTTACCAAAACCGCTTTCACTTTTTTTCCAAACCCTGAAAGAACCAGCGGAATGTCTTTATTGTAAAGCTGTTCCTGCAGCGTGATGGTAGCCGTTGATATTACGATGCGCTGGTCGTTGGCGGCGGCAAACGTGAGGGCAGGCAGAAGGTAAGCAAAAGATTTGCCCACACCTGTACCAGCTTCGGCGGCAACGAGCCCATCTTCGTTAAAGCCCTGTATTATTAACCGCATAAGATCAAGCTGCGTTTCGCGGATTTCGTAATCGGGAAGACGCTCACTTATTTTGCCGCCCGGCTGTAACGCCGCACTTATACTTTGCGGATCAAGGAGTTTTATCGCGCGTTTTTTTACAGGCTCCGCGACAGCATAAACGTTCTGCACGCCGTTATCGACAATATAAAAGCCCAGACCTGCCTGCGCCGCGCGTGAGGCGATGATGAGATCGTTGTCGCTTGGGGTGAGGAAGCCTGAAGGGTGATTATGGATAAGCACATCACCTTCCTGAAAAAACTCATTCAAGGCGAGCACCGCGCCGCTGTTTCCCCGCGCTTTTATAACAAGGTCTGTTATTATTTTCTCACCGCCGCCTGAAAGAAAGCCAAGCGCGAAAACCTCATTCCCCTCCGCCTCGATTATTTCTGCCTTGAGTTTTTCTATAACGTTCTCTGAAAATCGTTTAAAAGCCAGCACAATCCCCTGCCCTCTGCCACTATACCACCGGAAGGCGGCGGAGGCAAGGGACGAAGGATGGGAACGATAAACGCCTTCAGTGATTCCCAGTTTAACCGCGGATCGTCATCGCACTGCTTGTACCAAGCCTTTCGCAGCCGGCTTCCAGATAGCAGACAAAATCCTCAAAGGTTTTGATGCCTCCGGAAGCTTTTATTTTTACACCGGGCCCTATGTGCTTTTTGAAAAGTTCTATGTCTTCGATGCTCGCTCCGCTTGAGCCAAAGCCTGTTGATGTTTTAATAAAATCCGCCCCTGCGTCCGTCACGCATTTACATACGGCTTCTTTTTCTTCCTTGGTTAAATAACAAGTCTCGACAATAACCTTCAGTATGTGCCCGCCGCACACGGCTTTTATTTTTTTTATCTCATCCGTTACAGCCGAAAAGTTTCCGGTTTTGACATCACCCAAATTAATCACCATGTCTATTTCGTCAGCACCGTTTGCAAGTGCGTCTTTAGTCTCAAACAGCTTTGTTTCGGTGGTGCTGTATCCGAGCGGAAACCCTATTACCGTACAGACGGCGACTTTTCCGGCGCACATGGTTTTTGCCATTTTGACAAATGACGGAGGGATGCACACCGAAGCCATTTCATTTTCGACAGCTTCGTTGCAGAGCTGCCGGATATCCTGAATAGTGCAACACGGTCCAAGCTTGCTGTGGTCAACATGGCTGAAAATCTCGCTGATATTCATGTGTTATCCCCGGCAAATAATGTCCACCAGAGCTTTGGTCGTCATACCAAGATGTTCAGCAACGTGCGCCGGAGGGCCTGATTCGCCAAAACTGTCAACCGAAAGAATGTCTTCCGGTTTCGCCCAGCGTTCCCAGCCGCTCCTGGCGCCAGCCTCGCAGACTACAGTCCTTGTGCCGGGTGGGATAATCGCATCGCGAACCGCCGCAGGTTGAGATTCAAAAAGTTCACGGCTAATCATCGAAACCACGCGCGTTTTCCCGCCCCCGATTTCCTTGACAGCGGCAAGCGCCATTACCACTTCGGAGCCGGTGGCAATTACAACAAGGTCAGGTGTTCCTTCGACTTGTTTGACTATGTACGCGCCGCATCGTATAGTATCCTTCCATGCTGGATCGTCCTTTTGGAAGGTAACGACATCCTGACGCGCTATGGCGATAATAACGGGCAATCCGCTTTCCATCGCCATAACCCAGGCTTCGGCTGTTTCCTCAGCATCAGCGGGGCGCAGGACACGCAAGTTTGGCATTGCCCTAAAGCTCGCAAGGTGTTCAACAGGCTGGTGCGTAGGGCCGTCCGGACCTACAAAAATCGAGTCGTGGGTAAGGACATAAATCACCGGCTGTTTCATAAGCGCAGAAAGGCGTATCGCCGGACGCATATAATCGGAAAAAACCAAAAAAGTCGCGCAATAAGCGCGCAGGCCACCGTGCAGAGAAATCCCGTTGCAGATTGCCGCCATCGCGAATTCCCGAATACCAAAGTAGATGTAACGTCCGGCGCGATTTTCGCGTGTCCATATCCCTGCACCAGGGGGAAGACCTGCGGCGTTGGCGTCTTTGAGATCTGCCGAACCGCCGACAAAATTCGCGTTTGCCTCCGCCATCGCAAGTAGCGCCTTACTCCCCGCCGCGCGAATGGCAACCTTGTCGCCCACCTTGAATTCCGGCACGGACACGGTCACTTTTCCTGAATGAAATTCATCCCATTCCCGGCGCTTTTCAGGATTTTCGCTTGACCAGGACTCGAACGTAGAAAGCCAGCTTTCGCGCGCCCTTTTCCATTCCGCCCGTTTCCCCGCGAAATAATCAAGCGCTTCAGGCGCTATATAAAAATCGCCTGAGATTCCAAGGTGCGCCCGCGCCGCAGCGACTCCCTCCGCGCCAAGCGTTCCGCTGTGGGCGGCGGCGGTATTCTCCGTTTTCGGAGAACCCTTGCCAATAATGGAAGTAAGGATAATAAGACTCGGCTTGTTTGTTTCGGCCTTTGCCTTAGCGGTGAGTTTCGCGATCTCATCAAAATCATACATGGAACCGCACAGTACCTGCCAGCCATACGCCTCGTATCGTTTTGCCACATCCTCGGTAAAGGTGATATCTGTACTTCCATCAATGGTAATTTTGTTGGAATCGTAATACGCGATAAGCTTTCCAAGACCATAATGCCCCGCGAATGAACCTGCCTCAGCGGAAACACCTTCCATCAGGCAGCCGTCGCCGGCCAGAACGTACGTGTAATGATCGACAATTTTATGCGCGGGTGTGTTGAAGCGGGCGGCAAGCATGGTTTCGGCTACGGCAAAACCAACTGCCATTGAAATGCCCTGCCCCAATGGGCCGCTGCCGGCCTCTATGCCTGATGCCAAGCCGTATTCCGGGTGGCCTGCCGCGCGCGAACCGATTTGCCTAAAGTTCTTGATATCATCAAGTGTCATGTCCTGGTAGCCTGACATATGCAAAAGGGAATACAGGAACATGGAACCATGTCCGGCAGAAAAAACAAAACGATCACGATCTGCCCATGCCGGGTCGGCGGGATCGTGGCGAAGCAATTCTCCGTACAGTATCGCGCCAAGTTCCGCCGCGCCAAGCGGAAGACCCGGATGGCCGGAACCGGCTTTCTCGATAGCATCAATGGTCAGTGCCCTCATGCTCAAAGCGATCTTTTCTAGTGCTTTTTTATCCATAACATACTCCCTGTCCGGCGCTCACACAAATTTCAAACGAGTTTTAATGATAAACCGCTACCGGTAACACTTTAACAACTGAAAGTGCAAAAGTCAAGCAGATATTTATTTGGTCATGGAAGAGTAACGCTGCCAGCCTGGTTTTTATACCGACTACAGGTTAATATTCGAGTAGCTCGGGGGTATTGCGCTTTCAAAAAATTGTGGTATAATTTTTAGCATGATCGAGAGAGAGATTGAAATTCCCTCTTCCCCCTCCACCAGCGACGTTGCCATGAGTGCGAGCACCTCCACCAGTTTTCAAGACTTCCTCCAGTTAAAGAACATAACCAAGGCCTTTCCAGGTGTTTTGGCGCTGGATGACATAAGTTTCTCGGCACGGCGCGGTGAGGTGCACGCCCTTTGCGGAGAAAACGGTGCCGGAAAATCGACGTTAATGAAGATAATCAACGGGATATACAAGCCGGATGCCGGGCAGGTCTTTATTGAAGGAAAGCCGGTGGTCATCCATAACCCGGTGGACGCGCGCAAGCAAGGTATTTCCATGATATATCAGGAGTGCGTCTTTGTTCCTGAGATGTCCGTGGCGGAAAGTCTGTTTCTGGGCGACTTTCCCTTTACCAAAATGGGACGTGTAGACTGGCACCATGTTCGCAAAACCACCGAAGAACTTCTGCAGCGCGAGGGGCTGCTCGACAATCCTCGCTTATCCGAGGGTATACATACTAAACTGAAACATCTTACCCTCGCCGACATACAGATGCTTGAAATTACCAAGGCGATAAGCAAAAATTCACAAGTTATCATAATGGACGAGCCTACATCCTCCATAGCAAAAAAAGAAGCCGACAACCTGCTGGAGAAAAT
>JAIRQD010000068.1:0-4720 GCA_031256655.1 Treponema sp. | reverse complement strand
CTGATGTCCGTGCGATTTTGGCAAAAAGAATATCAGAGGAACAGCGCATAACCGTTGACGCTTCCTGCGTTGCCATGTGCTGCGGCGCTGCAGGCGGGCTTAATGTGCTTTTTAAGTCTATCTTAAACCCGCATGATGAAATAGTCGTTTCCCGCCCTTACTTTATGGAATACCGCCCGTATGCGGCAAATTACAGCGGAAGCATAATTGAAGCGGATTCTCTTCCTGATTTTGGTCTTGATGTCAACACTCTTGCCGCTAAGCTTTCCCCTAAAACCGCCGCCGTAATTGTAAACTCCCCGAATAATCCCACCGGGCGGATGTATCCAAGTGAGTCTCTTGCCGCTTTGTCGCAAGCGCTTTCTGAACATGGGAAAAAATGCGGGCGTTACCCGTATCTTATTTCTGATGAGCCATACCGCGAGATAACGTATGACGGTGTTGAAACTCCGCCTGTTCTAAACCTTTATCCGCAAGCTGTTGTTGTAAACTCCTACTCAAAAAGCCTTTCCCTTCCCGGAGAGCGCATTGGCTACATAGCCTTAAGCCCGCTTATGGACGGCAAAGACAAGTTGATGGATGCCATAATTTATTGTACCAGAGTTTTGGGCTTTATGAACGCGCCGGCTATTATGCAGAGGGCTATAGCAGGCCTTGTACACGCGAAAGTGGACGTGAGCATATACGAGCGCAGACGTAACCTGTTCACGGCAATCCTTGATGACTGCGGAATAAGCTACGCAAGACCTGACGGAGCGTTTTACCTTTTTTGCAAGGTTCCCGAGCGCGTTTCATCCGGCGAGACAGGTGATAACGCTTTTTGCGATCACTTAAACAAACACCGCATTTTAAGTGTCCCGGGTTCGCTGTTTGCCTTTCCAGGCTGGCTGCGTTTCGCTTATTGCGTGGATGAAACAATCATCAAAGCATCGGCGGCCGCGTTTAAGAGCGCTTTGCAGGAGTGGAACATGTAACCATTTTGGTATAAATCGCATTACTGCTTGACAGTCTTTTGAAAGCATGTTAGCATCGAACACTGAAAGTATTGGTAATCTTAAAATAAAACAAATTGAGAAGCGAGGAGATAGGAAGAAACGTATGGAAATCCAGTTGCAAGAGTTGATCGATAAAATAAAAAAGGACGGCATCGACTCCGCTTCATCCGAGGCCGTTGTGTTGAAAAAAGAGGCGGAAGCGGAGGCAGCTCGCATAATAGCGGCGGCGCACAAAGAAGCGGCAGACATTATAACACGCGGCAAGGCGGATGCCGAGCGCTCTGAAAAAGCGGGCATTGCCGCTTTGGAACAGGCTTCCCGCAACTTGATACTGGCGTTCAAAAGCGAGATTCAAGGGCTTTTGGATAAAATTGTGGCGCAATCAAGCGCGGCAGCTTACGGGGAAGATGCCCTTAAGGCAACCTTACCTGAAGTGCTTGCAGCATGGTCGGCAAAAGGCGGTGACAAACCGCTGGATATCCTTTTAACCGATGGCGATCTTAAAAAACTCTCTTCATGGTTTAACGATAAATTGGCAGGTGAACTTAAAAAAGGCGTGGAATTAAAGCCCGTGCGGAACTTAAGCTCAGGCTTCCGCATCGCTGAAAAAGACGGTTCAGCCTACTATGACTTTTCCGCCGAAGCTGTGGCGCAGCTCCTTTCAGCTTATGTTAATCCGCGTCTTGCAGAAATTCTCGGCTCAAGCAGCAAAGGGATGTAACAGTGTCGCAGTATTATTACTTGGCGGCGCAGCTTCCCCACCTCTCCTACGGACAAAACGTCCCGATGAGTTCTCAAGCATTCAAAACGCTTGCCGCCGAGCACTTAAGTTCAGGCGACTTGGCGGAACTTGAGCACTGCACGCTGGAAGTCTCTTTCCCTTCAAAGGACGATGATCCCGATGCCCGGCAATCCGAGGGGCGGACGGAGTTTGTCACCAAATGGAAGGAATGGGAGAGAACCTTGCGCCAAAACCTCGCCAAAGTCAGGGCAAAAAAGCTCAAAAGGGAAGGGGTGCCTGCTGATGTGCATGATTATCCCTTTGATGCGGCTGCCGCCGCGCGGACGGCGAGCGCGATAGAATCCCCGCTTGAGGCTGAAATTTTCCTTGACAAGGCACGCTGGGATACAATAGAGGGTTTGCAGGGGTTTGATATTTTCAGCGAAAACGCAATTTACGCGTATATGCTCAAACTCTTGCTCATGGAGCGCCGCATGGCGTTTAATACCGAAGAAGGATTTACTGAATACAAGGGGCTATACGCCGCTATTCTTGGAGACCAAAAATGATTGGAACAAAAGGTACTGTGGTTGCCGTAAACGGCAATATGGTCAGCGTGCGGTTTGACGGCGCTGTTTCCATGAACGAAGTAGGGTATGTTAAGGTTGCGGGTACGCAGCTGAAAAGCGAGGTAATCCGAATCAGGGGCGATGTGTCCCAGCTTCAGGTTTTTGAAATAACCAAGGGGATTACGGTTGGGGATTCGGTCGAGTACTCAGGCGATATGCTTGCGGTGGAACTTGGTCCCGGTCTTCTGGGGCAGGTCTATGACGGTCTTCAAAACCCCTTGCCCCAGCTTGCGGCAAAAGCCGGTTACTTTCTGGAGCGCGGTGTATATCTTGATCCGCTCCCGTCAGACGTTAGTTGGGCTTTTACGCCTTCGGTAAAAGAGGGTGACAAGGTGGAACGCGCTGACTCTTTGGGCACCGTGCCAGAGGGGTCGTTTACCCACCGCATCATGGTTCCCTTTTCCATGTACGGAAACTACACAGTCGCTTCGATAAAACCCGCCGGTTCATACAAAATCAACGATACAATTGCCGAACTGAAAGATGAAAAGGGCAATACCGTTCCTGTAACCATGTCTTTCCGCTGGCCTGTAAAGCGCCCGGTGGATTGCTACGAAGAACGGCTTAAACCCAAAGACCCAATGGTGACGAGGGTGCGTCTTATCGACACCTTTTTCCCTGTTGCGCGCGGTGGAACCTACTGCATACCCGGTCCCTTCGGAGCGGGCAAAACCGTACTCCAGCAAATAACCAGCCGCTTTGCCGACGTTGACGTTGTAATTGTTGCGGCGTGCGGGGAACGGGCGGGTGAAGTTGTTGAAACTCTTAAAGAGTTCCCCGAACTCATAGACGAAAAAACAGGGCGCTCGCTTATGGAGCGGACGATCATCATCTGTAACACCTCATCCATGCCCGTAGCCGCCCGCGAAGCGTCTGTTTACACAGCCGCGACACTCGCCGAATACTACCGCCAAATGGGGCTTAACGTCCTTTTGCTTGCTGATTCCACCAGCCGCTGGGCGCAGGCGATGAGGGAAATGTCAGGCCGTCTTGAAGAGATACCGGGCGAAGAAGCCTTCCCCGCATACCTTGAATCAACCATCGCGAGTTTCTACGAGCGGGCGGGCATAGTGCGCCTGCGGGACGGCACAATAGGTTCAGTCACCATCGGCGGAACGGTCAGCCCGGCAGGCGGTAACTTTGAGGAGCCTGTCACGCAGGCAACGCTTAAAGTTGTTGGCGCTTTTCACGGTCTTTCCCGTGAGCGTTCAGACGCACGTAAGTTTCCCGCCATCCACCCTATGGAATCGTGGTCAAAGTACAAGGGGATAATTTCCGGTGAAATGGTTTCATACGCCCACGGCTTCATGCGGCGGGGAAGCGAAGTTGAGCAGATGATGAAGGTTGTCGGCGAAGAAGGTACCAGCATAGACGATTATGTCATCTTTCTTAAAGGCGACTTGGTAGACACCGTGTACTTTCAGCAGAACTCCTTTGATCCTGTTGATGCGGCGGTCAAGCCTGAGCGTCAAATCTACGTTTTCAGGCTGCTGTTGAAGATTCTTGGGTCGAGTTTTACGTTTGAAGATAAAAACGAGGGGCGCGGCTGGTTTAATAAACTTAGGCAGAAGCTCCTTGACTTTAACGGATCTGAATGGAAAGGCGAGAAATTTGTCGCTTTGGAAAAAGAGATCGACGATATGATAGCGGAACGATCCGGCGGGCTGGATAAAACAGCCGAAAAACTGTTGGCTTAAGAGGTTAAGTGTAATGAAAAAGGTATACAGTAAAATAGAATCAATTACCGGAAGCGTTATCACGGTCAAGGCCGATGGAATCCGCTACGGAGATTTGGCGGAGGTGGACACCGCCTTCGGAACATCGCTGGCGGAAGTGAACCGCCTTGAAAACGACCTTGTCTCGCTCCAGGTGTTTGCGGGCGGCAGGGGTATTTCCACTGGTGACACGGTGCGCTTTTTGGGCCGCCAAATGCAGGTTTCCTTTTCTGAAAACCTCATGGGCAGGGTTTTTACCGGTTCAGGTGATCCCCGCGACAAGGGACCGGCACTTAAAGATAACATGATCCCCATCGGCGGTCCTTCGGTTAACCCGTCCCAGCGTATCATCCCTGAACGAATGATTCGCACGGGTATTCCCATGATCGACCTTTTTAACACACTGGTTGTGTCACAGAAACTCCCGATTTTCAGCGTTTCCGGTGAACCGTACAACGAGCTTTTGGCGCGTATTGCCATGCAAGCGGAAGTTGACGTCATCATTCTTGGGGCTATGGGGCTGAAATACGATGACTACCTGTACTTTAAGGATACCCTTGAGGAAGGCGGCGCGTTAAGCCGCACCGTCATGTTTGTCCACACCGCCTCTGACCCGACCGTTGAGTGCCTTATGATTCCTGATATGTCGCTTGCGGTAGC
>JAIRQD010000007.1:0-5654 GCA_031256655.1 Treponema sp. | reverse complement strand
AGTTTCAAAAGGGCTAAGCGCCGCTTCGCCGTGGTTTTCAAATACAAGCCTGAGCGGGGCGCTTAGCGGCATTAAAACCCTGTGGAATCTCGGCAGGCTTGTAAAATTTGACGGCGTCTGGTCAACAGTCGCGGAAGAAACGCGTACCTGAAAATCGCGGGCCGCATAACTGGAGCCAGCGGGGTGCAGAAAAAGCTGTGTCGTGCTGCCCCCGCTCCAGTTGCTGACAGAAAGCTCATCTTTGCGCGTCAGTATGGGCATATCTACACGCAATCCAGCACATGCGCGTAGATTTTGTCGGCAAGCGGCAGGGCTTTGGCGAGTATCGCCTCGCCCCCGCCGCGGTACTTTCCGGTAAAAGCCTCGTCTTTTATGCCGCCTATGTTGATGAGGATATTCAGCCACGCGCCCTGTGCCGCCGCCTTTGCGCTCAACGCGGCAACGCCAAGATCGCTTGCCGCGCTTGAGTTAAACTTGCCAAGCATTTTTTCGGCAAGTTCCAGCACCGCAAGCGCGCACTGCATCATCTCAAAGGGAGTGAGCGTGCACGCCTTGAGCGCTTGTTGCATGGCATCCGAGCGCAGGCTCTTTTCCTCGTCAGTTTCCTTGGGCATGGCAAAAACCGCGGACACACCGTTAAACGCCTCAGTGTCACGATCTATGACATCGGTAAGCTCGGCGCGCAGCTTCGCGGCTTGCAAGCCTATTTCCTTCATCAGATCATCATGCTCGGCGTATTTTTTCTTCCCTATAGTAAGACCGGTAACCATTTCCACTAAAGACGCGGCAAGCGCACCTTCAAGCGCCGCTGTGGAGCCGCCGCCTGGAGCAGGTTCGCTTGAGGCAAGCACTTCGGTAAAGTCGATTATTGTTTTATTCGCAAGTTTCATGTTCGCTCCCTACAACAGATGGTTTTCCAATACCTGCTTGCTGTAATCAAAGTTTTCGATTTTGAGGTAATACTCAGCGGCATCAATAAGCGCTTTTGCGGGCGCCAATCCAATAATTTCACTGCCGATGATTTGCACGCCCCAGCGCTCTGCTTCAAAGCGAATGGCTTCAAAAACACGGTAAAGGGGTGTTCCCTCAAAATTGACCATGTTCATCGAAATCTGCGCGATATTGCGATCTTCAAGCATAATACCTATTGCTTTGCAATATTTGTAGCCGCCGCTGATACCGCGGATCGATTTCGCGATTTTGTTCGCGATTTCCAGATTTGACGTGTTAAGGTTTACATTAAAGGCAACAAGCGGCGGGCGCGCACCAACGGCTGTGATGCCCGCTGTCGGGTGGATTTTCCGCTCACCATAATCAGGCACCCATTCCTCTTGTTGCAGCTTTTCAGGCATTCCTTCAAACTGACCTTTACGAACGTCCGCAAGGTTTTTTCTGTTTGGAGCGCTGGCAGAATACTCGTAAAGGAAACTTGGGATTTTAAGCTCATCCCACATTTTCTGCGCCACAGCTTTGGAAATCTCCACGCATTCTTCAACCGAAACATCCTGAATTGGCACAAACGGAATAACATCGGTCGCGCCCATTCGCGGATGCTCGCCTTTGTGCTTTGTCATATCAATTTTTTCGCTTGCCAGTTTGCACAGCTTAAACGCTGCCTCGGCAATACCTTTTGGGTCGCCAACGAGCGTGAAAACGCTGCGGTTGTGGCTGGTATCGGAAGAATGGTCAAGCAGCGTAACACCGGGAACACTTTTTCCCGCTTCCACCAGCGCGTCAATAATCTCCTGATTACAGCCTTCACTAAAATTCGGAATACATTCAACAATTTTTGCCATTGTTATCTCCTGGTACGTACAAGCATAGTAATTACCCGACAAACGGTCACCAACAACACTTTAGCACAAAAACCGGCAAGAAGAAAGCGCGATTTTTTGGAGCATGAATAACCCGGCAGACAACAAACTTCGCACGCTCAAGCGTTTTCGCACGGTCAGCGCCTCATTGCACCAGTTGCCTTTCTCGTTTATGATGTCCCTATGGGCGATACACAATTTACCGTTTTGGATCTGCTTGACATTGACTTAAAGGAGCACATTTCCTTAAACCTCAAATGCCTGGGCGGGCGCAAAGGGCTTTCCCGTGTAATAAGCAGCCCAAACATTAACCGCCCGGGTCTTGCTTTGTCAGGCTTTTTTGATTCGTTTGCGCCTGAGCGGATTCAGATTTTTGGGCAGGGCGAAACGGCGTACCTGCGCAAGCTCCACGAAACTAATTCGACAGAAACGCTCAAGCAAATGTTTGAGCATCCCATTCCATGCTGCGTTTTTTCTCACTCTCTTATCCCAACGGAAGAGTTTATCAAACTTGCAGAGATTGCCAATTGTCCGGTATTGCAAACAAGCCTTGCCACGACAGAGTTTAGCACGCGCATAATTCGGGTTCTTGCCGAGATTTTTGCGCCGCGCCAGACAATACACGGGGTTCTTGTGGAAGTTTACGGTTTGGGCGTTCTCATTCTCGGCGATTCAGGGGTTGGGAAAAGCGAAACCGCGCTGGAACTTATCATGCACGGGCATCGCCTTGTTGCCGATGATGTTGTGGACATCCACTGCGTAAACGGCAATATTCTTGTTGGAACCGGCGCGAATAAGATCATCGCGCACCACATGGAGATTAGGGGAATGGGCATTATCAACATAACGCACCTTTTTGGAGTCGGCGCAATCCGCGACCGCAAAGAGATACAGTTGGTGGTGAAGCTTGAGGAGTGGGATTCCAAAAAAAACTACGACCGGATTGGCATGGAGGAACAATGCATGGAACTTTTGGGTGTAAAAGTCCCGTTTTTGGAAGTCCCTGTAAAACCCGGGCGGAACATTCCCATAATCATAGAAACAGCGGCAATGAACGAGCGGCTTAAAACTATGGGTTATAACGCAGCAAAGGAATTTAATCAAAATATACTCCGATGGATAGAAAGCGACACAGCAAAGGCCGTTTATTTTGGCGGCGAGGACATAATATGAAGGCAACGTTATGACAGAACGCTTGGTTACAGTTTCCAACAGAGCAGGCATACACGCCCGCCCCGCCGCTATTTTGGTGCAGGCTTGCAAGGATTTTAAGTGCAGCATTCACATTGAAAGGGGTAACGACAAGATAAACGCGAAGTCCATTATGGGCATATTAACCCTGGCAGCCGGCTATAAGACAGAGTTACGCATAACCGCCGAAGGGGAAGACGAAGAACTGGCGGTTGAAACGGTGACCAACCTTTTTTTGACCAAATTTGAAGAAGAATAGCATTGATGGCTATTTTTTTTTCGGATCGTGTGTTAGAATACCTCTATAAATAAAAGCGAAAAAAAGAGACAGGCAGGGTAGAAGGATGAAGAAGCCTACTAAGCGCCAGGAAGAGGTATTGGAATTTATTGCGGGGTACATAAGTGCCAACGCTTATTCGCCCACAATCAGGGAAGTAGCCGAATTTTTCTCTATTTCTGTTAAAGGGGCACACGATCATCTTACTGCTTTGAAGAAAAAGGGGCTTTTGAGACAGGGCGACAACAAACCCCGCACGATGGAACTTGTAAAACCCAAAGTAACGGATCCCGCGCAGGAGCATGAATTCAGGGAAATCCCCATGATAGGAACTGTTGCCGCCGGTCGTCCGGTGCTGGCTGAGGAAAATATGGACGGTTCCATAAAGTTTCATCAATCGCTTTTAAAAGACAGCAAACAATATTTTGCTCTGCGTGTTCGGGGTGATTCCATGGAGGAAGCGGGCATCGTGGACGGCGATACGGCGGTAATTGAACACCAGCAAACTGTACGCAGCGGCGAAATTGCGGTTGTGATGCTCGATGATGATTCGGTAACGCTAAAAACCTTTTACCGTGAAAACGCCCGCATTCGCCTTCAACCGGAAAACCGCAACTATTCCCCGATTTACAGCAGCGGCAACGTACGTGTATTGGGAAAACTCGCCCACATTCTTCGCTCGTACACATGAGGAACAGCAAAAAAGGTGCCTGTTGGCTTTTTATGGGACCGGAAATCGGCGAAAAGCAAGCGGCAATAGATGAAATCAGGAAAAATATCGGCGACAGCGAAGCCGCCGGAGCCAACTCCGCTGTAGAGGAAACTGTCTTTTACGCGGGGGAAACGCAATTGTCAGCAGTTGTGTCCGCGTTACGTAACGGATCGCTTTTCGCCGACACGCAGCTTTTCTTCGTTAAGTGCGCGGACGCAATCAAAAAAAAGGAAGATGTCGATTTGCTTGCGGCGTATATCGCAGCACCTTCTGACGATACGTTTCTCATTCTTGTCACCGAAGAAACAAGTGTCGCAAAGGCGCTTGAACAGGCGATTTCTGCCGCCAAAAAAAAGATATTCTGGGAGCTTTCTGACAGCCGCAAATACGAATGGGTAAAAACGTTTTTTCAAAAAGAAGGCTTTAAAATCAGCAATGAAGGCGTGGAAACGATTTTAGAAATGGTCGAAAACAACACCGCCGCTTTAAAGCAGGAATGTTCGCGCCTCATCCTTTTTTTGGACAAAAAAAGTATTGTAACAGATGCGGATGTCGAAAAGTGGCTTTCCCACACACGCGAAGAATCGGCTTTCACGCTTTTTTCCCGCATCGCATCCGGTGACTTTTCCCGCAGCCTTGAGTGCGCGCGAATACTGCTTGCCGCCAAGGAAACGCCGCCCGCGATTTTTGCGGGGCTTGCCTCCTGTTTCAGAAAGCTCATCAGTTACCTTGCGCTGAAAGAAGCGGGTGTGCAGGATGAATGGGAATACAAAAAAATCGGCGTTTCCGCTCCCGGCGCAAAGCGCGATTATTCGGCGGCGGCGCGGCGCTACAACTGCTCAAGCGCCGAAACCTGCCTTGCGCTCACAGCCGAGTACGATCTGCTTTTGCGCTCCGCATACTCCTTTAGCGAACAGGTTTTGTTTGACAGATATTTATACAAGGTGCACAACGCGTAATGGAAAAAATGGTTTTCAAATCCCCAAAACGGCATAGAATTATTGCGATAAGGGATTTGCTTGAAGAGTATGAGATTCCTGTAACAAGCATTAAACTGCATATTCAGGTAGAATGGGGACACTGGACTCTGGGAGAATTACGAACCGGCAGCAAAAGGTTAATCGAAACGCGGGAAAAACGCAATGATCTGAATGTTCCGATTGATGAGTTCACCGACAAGTTAAATGATTCGCAAGCGTTTGAACTTTACGTTGCCGAAGAACATGAGGAAGAAGCGCTACAGTTGATTGACGAGTGCGATGAGGAAAAGTTTTTTGGTGACTGCTTTTTAAAAACAGTTAATTACGATGAAGCTTTTGAAATCTATTTGATGCTGAATAAAAACAATATTCCATGCGACGATGTTTACCCGGGAAACGATGCATATTTATTGTTTATCGACCCGGAACACATTGATAAGGCGATTGATTTGATGACAAAAAAAGTCGCAGGTATTCTGTAACTCAAACGTGCTTCAAATCTTGAGCGTTGTTTTTTTCGCCCATTCAGGAAGCAGGTTTTCCGCGCCTTCGCAAAAAGCGCGCACAAGAAGTTCAGCCCCCGTTTCAAGAACGCCCTCAAGCGTTTCCCTTTCGCTTGCCGAAAAGTCCGACAGCACCCAATCGACAATTCCTTCGCCGCTTCCTTGCCGTCCGCCTTC
>JAIRQD010000198.1:0-3033 GCA_031256655.1 Treponema sp. | reverse complement strand
CCAAACGATTACTATACAACGCGGCTTTTTTGCTGTTATATTAAACCATGAAAAAATTTTTCCGGTCGATTTTTCGGTCTGATGTTTCGGTATTAAAAAAAGCAAATGCAGAACTACAGGAATTGGTTAAAGAGCTTGCGGCAAAAGCGAAAGCGGCAGAAGATGAAGAGTTAAAACTTTCAGTAATTTTTAACAGCCTTTTTGAAGGCGTTGTTGCTCTGGATAACGAGCTAAAAGTTACCCTTGCAAATCCCAGAATTTGCTCGCTGCTTGACTATGCAAGTGAGAAAGATTATTGCGATGATGTTTGCGGAATGCCGCTTTTGTCGTTCAGCCGCTCGATGGAACTTGAAGCCGCCGCCCGTCAGGTGCTTGAAACCGGCAAGCCGTGCGAACTCACAATAAGGCGTTATGTGGCAGGGATTGAACAGCACTTAAGGGCGTTTGCCGCGCCGCTAGAAAAAACGCTCAATGAAACGCACGGAAAATACAAGCCGCAGGGAGTTGTAATTGTGCTTGCCGATATTGGGCAGCTTGTTAAGCTTGAACAAGTGCGAAAAGATTTTGCCGCAAATGTTTCGCATGAGTTGCGGACTCCTTTGCAAGTGGCAAAGGGGTATCTTGAAAATCTGTTGGAATCAAAACTTGATGACAAAAACGAAATACGCCGCTTTGTGGAAATAATTAATAAAAACATTTTGACGATGGAAAATCTCACAAACGATCTTTTGACACTGGTTAGTCTTGAAGCCGAAGGAGCAGCACAGCCTGCAATGGAGGAAGCGTCTATCGCGGCGCTTATTGAGCAAGCGGTCAGCATGGTGGAAATGCAGGCGAAAAAGAAAAACATAACTATCGAAAGCTCATGTGATGATAATTTGAGCGCAAAATTATACGGACAGTTAATTATTCAGGCGCTTGTGAACTTGCTTGATAACGGAATTAAGTATTCGGGTGACAGGTCAGTTTTGCGTGTGAATGCTTTTAGGAACGATGACCAAATTATTATTGTGGTGAAAGATGAAGGGCAAGGAATTCCCGCTGAACACATGGGGCGCATCTTCGAGCGCTTTTATCGGGGAGACCGCTCTCGAAACCGCGAAACAAAAGGCACCGGACTTGGGCTTTCTATTGTCCGCCGCATCGCCTTGCTTCACAAGGGAAATATCGAAGTAGAAAGCCACGCCGGAGAAGGTTCAGTGTTTAGATTGCGGCTGCCCTGCTAATGTTTTTTGCTGTCATCGTCCACATCTTTTTCAAGAGTTTTCTCTGAAAGCCCGTAGCCTTCCTGTTCCCAATTTCCCTCAGGCTCAACATGAACCATTATGTCATAGACATTTTCCACTTGAGCCTTAATCGCCTTTTCCACATTAAAGGCTATTTTGTGAGCTTCGGTAATTGTAAGATCAGGCTTCACTTCTATATCAATGTCGATGTCCCACATACCGGCAATGCGCCGCATTCTCACGCGGTGCGGCTTAAGCGTTTGCCCGACGGAGTTCACCGCATTAAAGACTTGCCGGTAATATTCCCTGTTTGAACCGCCATCCATCAACTCTGTATTGGCTTCCAGAAAAATGCTGAGCGCGGATTTTATAACCCAAAGCCCGACCAAAAGCGCCGCCCACGAATCAATAACAGCGATGTCAAAAAGTTTGGAAAGACCGATTCCTATAAGCACTCCTCCGGAAAGAAGAACATCGGCAGACATATTTTTCGCGTTCGCCTTAAGAATTGACGAATCCGCTTTTTTGCCGAGAAAATATTGTGACCACGCCAAAAGCAATTTTACCGCGATTGAAATTATCGTTACTATAAGCGCTGAAAGTTCAGGCACTTCCCTTTCTGCGCCAAAAATAATATCCCTTCCGGAGCTAAAAATTAACTGCGCACCCGCAAAAAAAAGTATGAACGAAAGTAGCGCGGTTGCAACCGTTTCCGCCCTGCCGTGACCCCACGGATGATCTTCGTCAGCGGGGCGCGCGATGATACGCGCCACAATTAAGCTCATAATCGCAATAAGCACATCAACCGAAGTGTCAATGCCCGCTCCAACAAGCGCCAGACTGTTTGCAAAAATACCCGTGATTATTTTCGTTGCTGCAAGCGCCAAGTTGCCTATTAGCGCGACAAGGGAGGCGGTTCTTATCAGGCTCGCTTTCGAGCGCAAAACCTGTCCGCCAGCATCGTTTTCCATTTGTATGATTATACACTAAAGCGGGAAAAATCGAAAGGGAAAAATCGAAAGGGAAAAATGGCGGAGGCGTGTGAGAATCGAACTCACCAAGGACGTTTCCCCCCTTTGACGGATTTGAAGTCCGCAGCCGCCACCAGACGACATTCACCTCCGCAGGTGTTAGCGTAGTATAACATTATCATTTTTGTTTGACAATACGCCGGTGGACAATGCACGGAACAATACGCTTGCATTTAACCAATTTCTAACAAATCAATCACCGTCGCCTAACACCCGTGCATTAACCTCTGCAATGTACGATACTTTAAGAGCGGCGCTTCACAAGCGCTGATTTAAGGAGAAAATATGAAACGATTTGTCATTATGGTAACAGCGCTGGTTCTGGTTATGTTTGCGGCAGGATGCCGGGACGCGCAGGATGAGTTTGTCATTGAAATCGGAGGCTCGACTTCGGTTGTGCCGGTGATCGATCTTCTGGCGGATGCTTTCCACGCCGTAAACCCCGACACGAGAATCAACGTACACAGCACAGGCTCCAGCGACGGCATACGGAACGCGGGCGTTTTGTACCAGCTCGGCATGACCAGCCGCGAACTTACCCCAATCGAACTGGGTATGGGGCTTAATCAACAGCTTATTGCCATTGACGGCATTGCCTTAATCGTGCACTACTCAAGCCCGATAACCAACCTTGCGATGGAGCAAATTCGCGGCATCTACACAGGCGCAATCACTGACTGGAATCAGGTCAGCGATGTCAAAAGCGGCACAATCGCCGTGGTAACCCGCGAAGAAGGTTCAGGCACTCGCGGCGCTTTTGAGGAAATGGTCGGCTT
>JAIRQD010000019.1:0-9506 GCA_031256655.1 Treponema sp. | reverse complement strand
AGTTGCGTTGACTAAGTGAATGAAATTTGCTTTAATGGTAGGGCTTTTCAAGCCTGTGAAGGAGTATGAGGATGAAAGTCCGAACAAGTGTTAAACCAATTTGCGACAAATGCAAGGTGATCAAACGAAATGGTATTATCCGTATCGTTTGCATCAATCCCAAGCATAAGCAGAAACAGGGATAGGAGAGTATATGGCGCGTCTTGTGGGGATAGACCTCCCGAATAAACACGTGAATATTGCGTTGACCTATATTTTCGGCATTGGTAGATCCAGCGCTGATGCTATTTGTGTCAAAGCAAAAATTGATCCCGTGCGTATGATCAACGATCTTTCCCAAGAGGAACTGAACGTTTTAAGAAACATTCTGGAAAGCGATTATAAAGTCGAAGGGCGCTTACGTACGGAGATTGCCCTTAATATAAAGCGCCTTATGGACATTGGGTGTTATCGTGGCTTGAGGCACCGCAAGGGGCTACCCCTGCGCGGACAGAGGACGCGGACGAATGCCCGCACACGTAAGGGCAAGAAGAAAACCGTTGCCGGTAAGAAAAAGTAGTCGGAGGATATAGTGGCTAGCTCTAGCAAGAACACCAACAAGAAAAAGAAAGAAAAGAAATCAGTATACGAAGGGAACGTTTATATTCAGGCAACGTTCAACAATACGATAGTTTCTATCACAGACCTCATGGGGAATGTTGTTTCCTGGGCGAGTTCAGGTCAGCTTCAGTTTCGTGGCGCGAAGAAGTCTACGCCATTTGCCGCCCAAAGCGTGACCGAAACTGCCGCGCAGAAGGCGATGCAGGTGGGGCTTAGGGAAGTACACGTGTACGTAAAGGGGCCGGGCATCGGTCGCGAGTCGGCTATCCGCCAGCTTGGTGTATTAGGTATTAAGGTTAAATCGATAAACGATGTAACTCCGATTCCGCATAACGGCTGCAGGCCGCGCAAAACACGCCGTATTTAACGGCACGTTCATAGAGAGGAAAGGATTATGGCAAGATATACTGGCCCTGTCTGCAGGCTTTGCCGGACGGAACAGAAGAAACTGATGCTCAAAGGCGACCGCTGCAAGAGCGATAAATGCCCTATCAACAAAAAACGTCCGACACCGGGCAAGGATCCCAAAGCGCGCCTTGGAAAGCGTTCTGACTACGGTTTACAGCTTCGGGAGAAGCAAAAGCTTAAACGGACTTATGGGATGCAGGAAAAGCAGTTTGCCCTTTTCTTCGAGCGGGCGTTGCGTATGCCCGGCATAACCGGTGAGAACCTTTTTGCGCTTTTGGAGCGCCGCCTTGATAACGTTGTCTATCGGCTACGTTTTGCGGTTAGCCGAAGCCAGGCGAGGCAAGTTGTTTTGCATGGGCATGTAAAGGTAAACGGAAAACGAGTAAACATTCCTTCTTACATGGTGCGACCTGAGGACGTTATTGAAATTGGCGAATCCAGTAAAGGTTTGGCATTGTTGAAGGATGCATTGAAAGAGTACGGTAAGTCAGGCGTGATGCCGTGGCTTAAGTTGGATCCCGATGCGATGAAAGGGAAATTTCTGGTTGTCCCCCGAAGAAGCGACATCACAGATTTGGCTGACATCAAGGAACAGATGATTGTCGAACATTATTCTAAGTAAGGAGTCCTCATGGCCCGTAAAAATCTCTTAAAGGGATTCAAGCGTCCTAAAAGTATTACCTTTGAGCACAGCGAGCTGAGAAAAGATTATGGCAAGTTTAGCGCTGCTCCGTTTGAGCCGGGATTCGGCACGACTGTAGGCAATACTTTACGTCGGGTTCTCCTATCTTCCATACAGGGGTATGCGATAACTGCAGTTAAGATTACCTCTTACGATGAAGCGGGAACGGCGCACATGATTTCAAGTGAGTTTGAGACGATTCCCAACATTGTCGAGGATACCCTTGAGGTCATCAACAACCTCAAGCAGATTCGTCTCAAACTGCCTGACGACCTTGAGTCAGACGTTATTTTGTACGAATGGTCAGGCAAATGCGAAGTCCGAAGCGGGGACTTTGCCCGTCCTGGGCAGGTGGAAGTCTTAAGTGTGGGTCAGCATGTTATGACCCTCATGGATAACGTGCGGCTTGAACTTGAGGTTCAAATTGAACTTGGGCGCGGTTATGTTCCATCGGAAGTAAACGAGCGTTATGTTGAAGTTATTGGCACAATTCCGCTTGATGCGATTTTTTCGCCTGTTAAAAAGGTGAAGTATTCGGTTGTACCCACGAGAGTTCTTCAGCGAAACGATTACGATAAGCTTGAGCTTGAGATTTGGACTGACGGGACTATACGACCAGAAGACGCGCTTGCGGAGGCTGCAAAAATATCGAAGGATCATTTTTCGGTGTTTATCAATTTTGATGAGAACAGCTTTGGTTCCGACGATGATTTTGATGAACAGGACGACCGGGTGCGCCAGATTTTGAGTACGCCGGTGGAAGAGCTTGAGTTATCGGTGAGGTCTTCAAATTGTCTTAAGAATGCAAACATAAAGACAATTGGCGAACTTACTTTAAAAACTGAAGATGATATTGCAAAAACCCGCAATTTTGGGAAGAAGTCGCTTCTTGAAATTAAGGAGAAGCTCAAAGAATGGAATTTATGGTTGGGGATTACCGACGTAAACGTGCTGAAAAACGCCGTTAGGGTTCCGCCCCAGCAGAAGGAAGACGGAAATGAAGCATAGACGAGGCTTTAACCCCCTTGGGCGGATGTCAGCGCACAGAAAGGCGCTGAAACGCAACATGGTAACATCGTTATTTAAGTACGAGCGAATTCGCACCACCAAAACTAAGGCTCTTGAGGTGAGGCGAGTTGCTGAAAAGCTCATCACACGTGCTAAGATAGACAGCGTTCATAACCGCCGTATTGTTTCGGGGAGGCTGTTTGACGAAGGGATTGTGGCGAAACTTTTCACCAATATAGCACCCCGTATGAAGGATAGGCCGGGTGGTTACAGCCGCATCATCAAGCTTGGCGAACGTTACGGAGATGCGGCGGAAATGGTGGTGCTTGAGTTGGTTGATTATGTCTTGAACCCCGATGAAGCGGCGGAAAAACAGGCAAAGAAAGAAGCCAAAAAACAATCGCGGAAACCTGCTGTGCGGGCTTCCAGATAGGAGAGGGATCGAATGTCGAAGGCACATAGAGGAAAAGGGATTCGGGACTTGGTTGCGCGCGGGCGCGGTGAGTGTCCTGTTTGCAAAAGGCGCAATGTGAAAACGCTGTATGACCAGGAAGCTGCCGAGAAAAAAGTTAAGATTTGCAAGACTTGCAAAGCCGCCATTAAACACGGTACGAAAAGCGCCGCAGATATAAAGGCGTAAGTTTTTCGTGCAATAAGCAGCCGCGTTCACCTTGTCAGGTGAAGCGGCTGCCTTTATACAAATAACATGAGTTATTAAAAAGGGCTGTCCTTTCTTCTCGGACAGCCCTTTTTAAGCTTTTACGCTAACTCCTACGCAGAAAGTGCACAATGTCTGCAATCACTTCCGCATTCGCCGTCTTTGCCTGCTTCCTTTGTCTTATCGTCAAGCTTATGTACCTGCGCCGCATCCACAAGCGCCGAAAGATCGCCACCGCCTTTGAAGCGCAGGACGTTGACCATAAAGATGTTCAGTTTGTTCACGATGTTAGGCGGCAGAAGGTTGCCGTCGACCTCCACCGAAAGAATAGGATAATTTCGTTCGCGCGCCCACGGCGTGAACATTCCCTCGATTACCCGTCCGATAAGGCAGGCAAAGGGGCTGATGTTCACGATGCCTGAATATCCGGTGTCCATCGCGGCGGCGGCGGAACCTGATGAAACGGCAATTTCAGAGTTAAGCTCAAGGTTCACAAAGTGCTTCTGCGTGTACTTCATGATCTCGTGCATATCGTGGGGTGTTTCCGGTATTAGACCGGTGGGCTCCAAAATCGAAAGCACTTTTTTTTCCACCGAATGTTTCCACCACCCTTCAATTTTTAGCTTTTTGAGATCCCGCCACGGCTTTGAAAAAAGCCGCGTGCCGGGTTTTCTTAAGTTTATGAGTTTGTTAAGTGAATATTCACGCACAAAGTCAAGGTAATGTATCCATTCAGAAATGCCTGCGACTTTGACCACGATGCCGCGGTCGCTCATGAGGTCTGTCAGCTCGCCCACCGCAAAATCATCCCGGCGCACGTAGATTTCTCCCACGACCAAAACCTTCGGGCAGTCGGTGAGTTTGCGCTTGAGCGGGATTTTTTTCACATCGTCCGCTACGCTTTGCAGTTCCTTCCAGAGCGTTTCCGGCTTGAACTCCACCGCGTGCATTAGCCGCCGCCATGATTGCTCAAAAGCGTAGACCGCTGTAACCGGATCGACCGCTGTTGTTTTAAGTGAGTTTTGAACGTCCTTAAGATAATCAGAAACCACCAGGCCTTTCCACATTTGTTTAGCGAAGTTCGGTCCGAGCTCGGTGTAGGAATTGTCCGCCGACAGAATAAAAACCACTACGTTTTCAAGTCGCATATCGCGGAAGAGGTTTTCATAATAGATGTAATACTGACCCGTTCTGCACGGGCCTGTGGTTATCGGGACAAAAAGCAGGTATAGCTCGTCCTTGCGGTACTTCTCGCTCCAAATAAACTCCAAGGCGCTCCCAAGCACGAGGTGGCTTGGAACGCACTCTTTCCCTGACGAGTTGGCTCTGGCTATTTGCACGGTTTTGCTTGTTGCCACCGGGAGCGCTTCGGCGTTGATGCCCTGACTGCGCACCGCCGCCCCCATGTACTCAGTCGATATTGCGCCCATGTTCGACAAAAGCACCTTCACCCGTTTGTTGCCGCGTATTTTCACCCGCTCACCTGATTTGGCGTTGTCAAGGCGCAGTTGATCGCCAGAGCTTGCCGCTGATGGGTCATAAATGAACTTCCAGCCGTTGTCAAAACGCTCTGCTTCTATCTCGCCCTTTTTCGCGCGGTAGCCGTCAATGATGTCCAGAAACGCCTCGACCCTTGTGTCAATGCCGGCATCCGCCGAGTGCGAATCCAGTTCCAATACGAGGAAGGGTTTTTGCCCCATAATCCACTTGACGTAATGGAGGACGAACGAATCGGGCGCGCAGGAAAAGTTTGTAACAAATGTGAGGTAAATATTGTCCTCTCGCTTCAAAAGTGACGCCGCCTTCACGTCCTGTTGGCAGTAGTACCAGTACATATTGTCGAATATTTCCTCGCCCTCAAAGGGAAGTATGTCAAACGGCACAATCGAATAGCCGCGCGTTGTAAACTTCCTCGGTATTCCCATGTTTGCTTCAGGGGTGAAGGCGTTGTACGGCCTTCCCAATAAGGCGATGACCGGGCGGTCAGCTTTCCTTGCGTCCGCAAGCGCTTCCTTGCCGAGCTTACGTATCGCGTCAAAGTACGCGTTCTGCTTTTCAAGCGCGGCGGTAAAAGCCGCCTTCGTTTCAGCGTGGCTTATGCCCAGCATATCACCCATCACCTGAAAAAGCTCAAGCGCCTTCTCGTTGCCGAACTTAAAACTGACCACAAGGGGAAGCCACTTTTTCTTGTCAATGTCGGGAAACGCTTTTTCTATATAATACGGGAGCGCCTGCGTAATCGGGCAAAAGTTAGCGTGGACTTTTTCCTCGTAACTGGGCATATCGCGGAAATGCGGCAAAAGCACGAAGTCCGCGCCTTTGTCAAGGCAGTCCTGCGCCGCCCCGTGCGCAATCTCTGCGGGGAAGCAATACTGCGCCTCCGCTCGCGCAATTCCCTCGTGCGCCACTTCTTCGGAGAGAAAAGTCTTGATGCCCAACTCATGGAAAAACCACGAATAAAGCGGGTACAGGGTGTGGACGGAGAATGCGCGCGGGATGCCGATGGTGAAGTTTCTCTCTGCTTTTTCCATTGCCGGAGCCGCATATTCCTCAAACAGCATTTTCTGCCGTATCTGCACGTAATCAAAAACCGGCACATCTTTCACAGATTTTCGTATATTCGTGTACTTGTTGCACCGTCCTCCGAACATATATTTGCGCCCGCTTACGTTCAGAACCTGAATGGGACACAGATTTTCGCAGCTTTTGCAGGGGAAAATGCGATCATAGCCGATTTCCTGATCCAAAAGATCGTCGATAACGATGGCGCGTTCGTCAAGAAGCCCGTCGGCGTGTTTGCGCTTGGCGAGCAGGGCAACGCCGAAACAGCCTGCCAACTCCGGTGAAGGCGGCACGAGAATTTCCTTGTCAAGGAGCATGGCGAAGGCGAGCGGTACGGCGGGATTTTTCGCCACGCCGCCCTGCAAAAAGACCTTGCCGCCTATGGTGCGGTTGCCGACAACGCGGTTGAGGTAGTTGGCGACAATTGAGCAGACAATGCCTGCGGTGATGTTTTCTCGGGTTGCGCCCTGCTGGACTGCCTTGCGGATGTCGCTGTTGATAAACGCCGAACAGTGTTCGCCGAACTTCAAAGGCGCATCGGCGTTAAGCGCGATTGGCCCTATGTCTTTGGCACTGGTGATGGAGAGATCCCCCGCCGCGCTTTCTTCGAGGAACGATCCGGTTCCTGCCGAGCAGGCTTCGTTCATGGCGTAGTCTATGGGCACGCCGTTTTTAAGGAGTACGTATTTCGCGTCCTGCCCGCCTATCTCAAAAATCGTTTCCACAGAGGGGTCGAAAAAGGTCGTACCAACCGCATGGGCGATAATCTCGTTGTACACGCCTGCGGTCTCAAGGAACACACCCAGTATCTCGCGGCTTGAGCCGGTGGCGGACACAAGGCGTATATCTACTGTCTTTTCCCCTGTATCGGCAAGAACTTTTTCCTGAATAACGGTAAGGCACTCTTTCAGTGCCTTTATCGGATCGCCGTGTGTCCTTCCGTAGTGGCTTGCGGCGATCACATCAGTTTCCATATCAACAAGGCAGGCTTTCGTGGTGGTTGATCCGCCATCTACACCAAGAATGTACTTGCGTCCGGATCGCACTTTACTTTCAGGCTTTTCAAAAGTCTTTACTTTCGTAACGCTGTCTTTCAAAGCGCCAAGCGTATCAAATCGTATCTCATTGGCTTTAAGAAGCTTATCCACAGGCGGAAGCGGACTGCCCGATTCTGGGGCAAGGATGGCCGCTCCAAGCGCCTCAAAAACGGACGCTGTTTCGGGGATGATAAACTCAATCTCTGGTGCTTTTTCCCTGATAAAGCGGGCTATGTGGCGGTTAAGCGTCATGCCGCCTGTCAACACAACCTTGCCCGACGTCACCTTCGCGCGCTTGAGGAAGTCGATGACCTTCACCGCCATCACATCCGACAGCGAAAACACAATGTCGTTTTTAGTCGCCTCTTTTTTGTTGAGTTTGTGTGTGCAGTCGCTTTTCATAAACACCGAACAGCGGGTAGAAAGCGGGTAGATTTTGGCGTCTTCAGGCACGGCAGATATGTCTTCAAGCGACATATTCATGCGCGCCAGTTGCTGTTTCAAAAACTCACCTGTTCCTGAAGCGCACTTGTTTCCTGAAAAGTTGTTGATAATTTTCCCGTTCGGGTCAAGGGAGTAAACGATTAAGTCTTCCCCGCCCATGCTTACCACCGCATCGGCGGTAATTCCCAGTGCTTTTAAGCCCGCCTCAACGCACAGCGGCTCAAGGGTGCCTGCCGCATCGAACATGAAACGCCCTTCGTTGCCGGTCACCAAAACAGGGATGCCATCAGGAACATTTCCCTCCGTTAAAAGCCGCCGTGTGGCTGCCGCAAAATCGCCTTCGTGCGGCAGAAAGCCGCTCCAGACCGCCTGCCCGTTTTCAGCAAGCACCATCTTCAAACTTGTCGAGCCTATGTTAATGCCTAACGCTTTCATAAAACCTCTTCGTACCCTATTCGTCAAAATAGTGGAAATAATTGTAAAATAGCCGGCTTGAAAAACAAGCCGATGGAACATAATAGCCGTTGATGCCAATTACTTCAATATGGCAAAAGATGACTAAAATAAAAATATATAAAAGAATCACTGATTCCTTAGCTCACTATTTTGTGAATTATCTCTAAGGTGGAGGCGGCACAGCGATCCCATGAAAAGCCCTTGACCTGCTCAAGACCTAAGCCGCGGTATTCGCGGTGCATATCGCGGTTGGTCGTCAAGGAAACCATTCTGTCCGCCATGTCCTCTGCGTTGCGCGGGTCAAAATACAATGCGGCGTGCCCCGCGGCTTCCGGCAGGGAAGCCGCCCTTGCGCACGCCACAGGAACGCCGCTTGCCATTGCCTCAAGCGCGCCAGAGCCGAAGCCTTCATACATGGAAGGGATGACGACAATGTCCGCCCCCGAATAAAGCTCAGGCAGGCTTGTGTAGGGAAAATGCCCTGTAAAGAAAATGTCGTTGCGGTACGCGGAGGCGGCGGCAGCGGCATTGACTTTTTCCGCGCCGCGGCTGTTGCCGCCTGCAAGAACAAGACGGTGGGGGTACTTCGTCCGCTCCTTAAAAATGCCGAACGCCTCGATAAGCTTTACGTGGTTTTTAACCGGATGCTCAATCCTTGAAACATACAATACGTAGGGGCGGCGGAAACTGAACGGCTGTATGAGCACTACGCTTTCTTCTCCGCGCGAACGGGGATAAAACGCCTGAAAGTCAATGCCGTTGGGAATTACATCGATTCTGTTTTCCTTAATGCCTGTGATGTCAACCAGCTCCTGTTTTACCCAGTTGGAGACGGCAATAATTCTGTCAAGCCGCCGCAACGCGCTTGGATAAACCATGCGGATGGCGGTGTTTAGGTATTCGAGCTTTCTCCGCTCCCACCAGGGCGCCATGTCATGAACAGTGCCGACAGTAGGGCAGGGGGAGCGCACAGGAAGCCTTTTGTGTGCGGCGGGGAAAAAGCACAAGTTCCACGCCCGGCTTTGGGCAAATTGTTGATATTTAAAGACATGCCAAAAAAAATTCGCCGCACTGCCGTTTACAGCGCACTGTGGAACAAACTCCATGTCAGGTGCGGCTTCACTGAAGGCAAAGCGGTCATATTCCCAGCCAAAAAGCTCATAATTCGCACCTGAAGGGGGAATCCGCTTAAGCAACTGCGATAGATAGACACCTACTGCTGATTCTCCGCTGTTACACGCAAAGGTGTTTATCCCTATTTTCATTGTCAGGATCATATCAATATTTTACGGAAAAGACAAGTAATTGAAGGAATCACTGATTCCTAAAGCTTGTTGTGTCAGCGGTTGACATATTGCCAGCAGCAATTCTCATTTTACAGAGAAGAATGCACAAAGGCAGACATAAGCCTGCATATACGGGAAGCCGCCCATTTGTATAGCTAGCGGCGTGGCTTTTACCTACGCACGCACGGACTAAAGTCCGATGGCGTGGCATCTTATTCGCACGCCGATGCTACACAAATGGGCACCCGTTCCAGACTGTGTGAAAAGTACAAAAACACCGCCAACGGTGATATAATAACCAGACGAACGTTGTGGAGGGAAACATGAAATTTATTTGCGGGGAAGACCGTAAGCAAACGCTGCTG
>JAIRQD010000018.1:0-3680 GCA_031256655.1 Treponema sp. | reverse complement strand
CTCACAATAGTATATTGAGTTGTATGTAAAATACAACTATAATAGACACATGAAATTGGCAGTATTGTTTTTATCGATATTTTTGGCATTCGGATTTTTTTCCTGCTCCCGCGCCGAGCCGCGCATACTCTACGGCTTCATGGAAAAAACCTATATTTGGGGAATAGACGGATCTCCGGTGCGGCAATACTCGTTTTTCATCCTTCCAGAGGATGATGACGGCATTGAAAACCTCTCTGAGCTGTACGTGTTCCACGACCGCGAAGGGCTGCGCTGGCGCTTTGCCTCTGAAGACTGGGTTCAGTTTGAAGATGCAGGCCGCGTGTGGATAGGAACACGCAACATCGCCATGCGCGGCGGTGAGCCTTTGCCGCGGGGGCAATTCCGCGCGGTGCTTATCAATCTGGGCGGCGAGCGGACTGAGCGGGTTTTCGCCTTTGACATCCCTGAATCTTCCCCGCACCCCTTCCCGGCCTTTCACGTCCTTGACGGGCTTTTCAGGCTTGACTCAAGCTACCCGGTAAACCGCCTTCTGTCATACGATGTTCAGGGGGAAGTGATTCAAACAATCACGCTCACCGCCACCGAAGGCTACCTCGAAGACCTTAACATTTCTCTCAACGCCATCGGTGTTTCCCTTTGGGCAGAAGATCCTCTTTTCCGCATATCAGCTTTAACGCAGGTAGTTTTGGTGCGCTAGATGCTGGGCATACGAAGTTTTGTTTTGCGGGCGGGAAGGATGAGCGATGCCCAAAAACGCTCATACGAAACGCTTTTTCCGCTTTTTGGCGCAAAGGTCGATGATGTGCCTGTGTTTGACAGCGGGCATTTTTTCGGCAACGGCAACCCCACAGTAGTCGAAATCGGCTTCGGCATGGGAACGGCGACGGCAGAAATCGCGGAGCAAAATCCCGCCATCAATTACCTGGGGGTTGATGTGCATAAGCCGGGCATAGGCAGGCTTCTGTGGGAAATCGAACAAAGGGATCTCAAAAACGTCCGCATTGTTGAAGGGGACGCTGTGGAGTTTATGCAAAAGATAGGCGACTCAAGCGTTAGTGCCTTTCATCTTTTTTTCCCCGATCCCTGGCCGAAAAAACGCCATCACAAAAGGCGGCTTATAACGCGCCCTTTTACCGACACGCTTGCTTCAAAACTTGTTCCCGGCGGTTACATTTACATGGCAACCGACTGGGCGGATTACGGTGATTGGGCGGCGAGGGAACTTGCCGATACACCGGGACTTGTAAACAAATACCCGCTTTTTGCCGAAAACATTCAATGGCGGCCGAAAACCGAATTTGAGCAAAAGGGAATCAAGAAAAACCATAAAATTCTTGAACTGTTTTTTTTACGATCACAATGGAACACATGGCACAAAAAATGAAAAAGAAGGAAGAAAACACAAAAGCGCGGACGAATGAGCTGGCGGAGATTATCGAAAGATATCAGGCTTCGTATTATTCAGGTGATTCAGAAATAACTGACGCCGAGTTTGACCTTTTGTGGGATGAGCTAAAACGTTTAGACAGCGATCATCCTGTGTTAAAAAAAATAGGCCGCGGCAGCGTTGACGGCTTTCCCAAAGCAAAACACCTTATCCACATGGGCAGTCAGGAAAAAGCTGCAAACCCCGATGAATTTCTTGCCTGGGCAAAAAAAACAGGTATCGCTTCTTTTGTAGTCCAGCACAAACTTGACGGGGCAAGCCTTGGACTACAGTACGAAAAAGGCAAACTGAAAAAAGCTGTAACCCGCGGAGACGGCATCATTGGGGATGAAATCACCGCTAACGCCTTACGCATGAGCGGCGTTGTGCCCAAACTGCCAACGGATTTTTCAGGCGGCGTGCGCGGCGAAGTTATCATGATGCACCGCGTATGGCAGACGAAGTATTCGGACAAGGCAAACTGCCGAAACGCCGCCAACGGCATAATGCGCCGCAAAGACGGATCAGGCTGCGAGGACCTCACCTTTGTTAGTTACGACGCGGCGGCTTCAGGTGATGACGCTTTTTTCAAAACCGAACCTGAAAAAATCGCGTGGCTTAAAAAACAGGGCTTTACCGCCGCCGAAACCAAACAATTTGACGACCCAAAAAGCGTCATAAAATACCGCGCCGAAATTGCTGAAAAGCGCAAAAACATGGGCTTTGACATTGACGGGCTTGTCGTAAAAGATTTTTACACCGACTCAGCTGATTTACGCAAAGCGCGGCCTGAACGGCAAATCGCCTTTAAGTTTGATTTGGAAACCGCATACAGCGTTTTGCGCGAGGTGATTTGGAGCGAATCAGGCACGACTTACACGCCAATCGGCGTTGTTGACCCTGTGCGCATAGCCGGAACCACAGTACAGCGGGCAAACCTTAACAATCCTGACATGATCCGCGCTATGGGGCTTAAAATAGGCTCCGCGGTGGTTGTGGTAAAACGCGGCGAGATTATACCAAAAATCGAAGGATTGGCTCCCGCCGGGGCGCTGGCAGAAACCGCGGGAAAGGCGACAAAGGAAAGTGAGATTGTTTTCCCTGACACCTGCGCCGCCTGCAACAGCACCCTTGTTGATGCAGGAACGAGGCTTTTCTGCCCCAACACCGCCTGCCCGAAAAAGCTCCACCACCGCCTTGAAAAGTGGGTTGCCGTGCTTGATATACGGGAAATCGGTCAAAAACTCCTTCGCCAGTTGTTTGATTCGCTTAAAGTCAGGACAATTCCCAATCTTTACACGCTTACTGAAAAAGAGCTGGCGGAATTTGATCGCATGGGCGAAATTTCCGCTGCAAAGGTGATTCGGCACATTCAGACAAAGCGGGAACTGACGCTGGCGGAGTTTGTGGCGGGCTTTAACCTTGACGGAGTGGGAGAACTCGTCATGGAAAAAGTGGTTACAGCGGGTTTTGACTCACTTGAAAAACTCCGCTCGGCGAACAGCAAGGATTTGGCGGGAATACACGGCATAGGGGAAATTACCGCCGCCGTAATTGCCGATGGTATTGCCGAATGTTCACGAGAAATGGATGATGTTTTGCGTTGTGGCGTTATTTCCATCGCGCCTCCCCCGTCTGATGAAGCAGTTCCCCTCAAAGGCATTTCCTTTTGTTTCACCGGCGAACTAAAAACCATGAAGCGCAGCCAGGCGGAGGAAAAGGCAAAGGCTCTTGGCGGGTCGATAAAATCAGGCGTGGTAAAAGACCTTTCCTACCTTGTTACCAACGATGTTTCCGCCGCTTCGTCAAAAAGCAAAAAGGCTCTCTCACTTGGTATACAGGTCATAGACGAGGAAAAGTTCCTTGCGCTTCTGGCGGGAAGGGATTTTTCGCCAGAAAAAAGCCAACCGGAACAGCGGAATCTGTTTTTATAGTAAGGGTTGGCGGTTTTAGCGGCAGCGCAGTTAAATTGAGCAATTCTCATTTTACCGAGAAGAATGCACAAAGGCAGACATAAACCTGCATATACGGGAAGCCGCCCATTTGTATAGCTAGCGGCGTGGCTTTTACCCACGCACGCACGGACTAAAGTCCGATGGCGTGACATCTTGTTCGCGCCGATGCTACACAAATGGGCACCCGTTCCAGACTGTGTGAAAAGTACAAAAACACCGCCAACGGTGATATAATAACCAGACGAACGTTGTGGAGGGGAACATGAAATTTATTTGCGGGGAAGACCGTAAGCAAA
>JAIRQD010000134.1:0-7983 GCA_031256655.1 Treponema sp. | reverse complement strand
ACACCTATGTATCCGTTGGCGTTATGAAAAATTGCCTCGCCGAGCAAAAGCCCTTCCTGATCAAGCGGGATTTGATTTATTTCATAACGGTACGCATCCATAAGATATTGTACTCCATTTTTCTGTCACGCAAACATCCCTACGAGCGAACGAACATACTTATCAGCCCCCGGCAGAATATCCGGCGTTCCAAGCGCGATAACACGCATTCCGCCCGCTTTTGCCGCCTGAATTCCTGAAAGCGCATCTTCAAAAACAACGCAGTTTGCAGGCGCTACGTTAATTGCTTTTGCCCCTTTGAGGAAAACCTCCGGATCAGGTTTCGCCTTTGAAACTGAATTGCCGTCGATAACCGCATCAAAAAGTTTTGCAATATCAAGCTTTTGAAGAATAAGCTGCGCGTTTTTGCTGGCTGATCCTAAGGCAATCCGTATGCCGTTTTCACGAAGGCGCAAAATATACGAATGCGCCCCGTGCATTATTGAAGTTTCGTCAAGCGAAGAAAGGTATTCCACATACCAGGCGTTTTTCTTGTCTTGCGCTTTTTGCATTTCATCAGGCGACATAGTCTTGTTGCCGATCTCAAGCAGTATTTCCAATGAACGCTGACGGCTTACCCCTTTAAGCCGTTCATTGTCAGCCTCTTCAAAATCAAAACCCAGCTCGCAGGTTAGACGTTTCCACGAGAGGTAGTGATACCCTGCGGTGTCAACTAAAACGCCGTCAAGGTCAAAAATTGCCCCTTGAATGTCAATATCATTAAACCCGAAAAGATAATCAGTCCGCTCAAAAGGATCTGTGAATACCATACATCCTCCCTAATGAATTTTTGATGTTTTGGAGATGGCATAATCAATCATAAAAAAATCAAAGAGAAATGTGAAGCCATTAAATTGCTGTCTACGAGATAACCCGCTTGACTTAAAAAAATCTATATAATAGAATGTAACTACCTGAATCAGACCATTGCCTGCTACATCAAAGGCATGTCTTAACTATTAAGGATGATTTTGAAATGAAAGATACCCAAACAAGCACTTCCGCACAGAACGATTCTGATCTTAAGCTGAAACTTTTTTTTGGTTTATTTACTTTAGCCGTATTAGTTATTTTTTCGGCAGTTGTAGTTAATTACTTGTTTTACGAACCAATAATGGGGCTGGCAGTTTTTATGTTCATTGTTGCCGCTCTGTTTGCTTGTACAGGTTTTGTTGTTTATCGTAAAATAAAACAGGGAAAGCGAAAAATATTTTACGAGGGAATGCATTTAATCATTGACTCAATGCCAATGGTTTTCACAATGCTTGATAAAAACGGAAATCCGGTTTATTGCAACGATGCGGTTGTGAATATGTTTAATTTGAACACAAAACAGGAATATTACGGAAAATTATTTGGTGAACTCTTGCCGGAATTTCAACCTGATGGAAAGCGTTCAGCAGAAAAAGCCGGACAGCATATAAGCACCGCCTTAAAAAATGGAACAGATAATTTCACATGGTGGCAGCAAATGGGAATAGGCAAGGAGCAATTTCCTTTGAATGTTACGTTAGTGAGTGTTCCTTTTTACGGGGAAAGTAACGTACTGGTTTTTTCACGGGATTTGCGCGATGAGTATAAAAAAAGCGAAATCGAAAGGGACTTAAAAGCCCGTATGCGGGCGGTAATGGACACTTCCCCTATGCTCTGCACAATTATGGATGTTGAAGGCAATGTATTGGATGTCAACCAGGCGGCAGAAACAATTTTTGGTATCCCCGACAAACAGATGTTTGCGGATAATTTGCACGACTTTTTGCCCGAATTCCAGCCTGATGGATCGCCCTCTTTTGCCTTTGGGGTGAAAACACTTGAAAAAACTCTTAGGGAAGGCTATTGTCGCTACGAATTTGTGTACCAATACAAAGGCGGACAGCCCGTTCCAACTGAAGAGATTCAGCGGCGCATTACAATTGACGGGCGCGACTTAATTATTTCTTACAGCCGCGATTTACGCGAATTTTATAAAAGCCAGGAAATTGGGCGTGGGGCACAAAGAAAAGTTACCGACATGATGGAACGGCTTAATGTGCATCTGGAAAGCCAGGCAACCGCAATTGCAGAGTCGGCTTCCTCCATTGAGGAAATGATCGCCAGCATTCAAACAGTTGCCAACACACTAAACAAAAATTCACAAAATATGCAGGAGTTAAAATCGGCTTCAAATGTTGGGCACACCAGCCTTACCGAAGTTGTGATTGACATTCAGGAAATCGCCCGCGAGTCTGAATCGCTTTTGGAAATAAACGCCGTAATGGAAAGTATCGCAGACCAGACAAATCTCCTTTCAATGAACGCCGCGATTGAAGCAGCCCACGCCGGGGAATATGGCAAGGGTTTTGCTGTTGTCGCCAGCGAAATTCACAAACTTGCAGAATCCTCAAGCGAGCAATCGACCACAATCGGCATGGCTCTTAATAAAATTAAAGGGGCAATCGACAAGATAAAGCGTTCAACTGACAACGTAATGAACAGGTTCAATCTGATTGATACCGGAATAAAAACCGTAGCAACGCAGGAGGACAGCATAATGAACGCGATGGCAGAACAGGGAGCAGGAAGCACACAAATTCTGCAAGCCATAGCTCAGGTCAACGAAATCACGAGTCAAGTAAAAGACGACGCGGCTAAAATGATCGAGGCTGCGGCAAATCTTGATACTTAAGGAATCACTGATTAATTTTGTTCTTTGTTCAGTGATTCCTTAAAAAAAACTGGAACAAAAAAACATTAACCCGGAGGCCATGTCATAAAACGCCCGCCAAAGATGTGGCAGTGAAGGTGGTTAACTGTCTGTCCTCCATCGGACTTACAGTTGACCACAAAACGCGCGCCTTTCTCTCCGCAGCCTGCGATCTTGGCTATTTCTTGCGCCTTGAAAAACAACCGCCCCAAAAGGTCGCTGTCTTCGGGAGCCACTTCCATGATGTTGGCGATGTGCTTTTTGGGAATTACCAGCAAGTGCACGGGGGCTTTGGGTTTTATATCGTCAAAAGCCAGGACATCGTCATCTTCGTATACCTTGTTCGCAGGTAGTTCACCTGCAATGATTTTACAAAAAATGCAATCACTCATGTGGCAAGTATACCATTACTTATTACAAAACGCGAAAAAATAATCTAAAGATAGCAACAATAATCTGATGATACTACAACGATCCTGTTTTCAGCGGCTACATTACTGCGCTCTCGCTTTTTGCAGGGCGTTTTCAACCGCCTGCAAAAAACCTCTGCTGGAAAATGTTGCCCCGACAACAACGTCCAAATCTGTAAAGCCGTGCTCCAAAACCTGGTCAAGCAGTTCTTCCATCGCGGCAACACCGGGGAACTGACTTTCCATGTGGCTTATGATTGTTATATCTTCAATTCCAGCCGCGCCAACCTGAAGGCGCACATAAATTTGCCCCCTATATCCGCGCCCCGATCCTTCATATAACCCGTGCTCAAAAATAACTCCGCTGTCTTGCGCGGAACTCAAACACCCCGCAAAAAAACCTGCCAAAGTAAGCGCCAAAACACACATCAAAGCGTTCTTCATAACGAGCCCCCATACGTTTATACACACATACTGCACAGGCATACGCAGCGCTTTGGGTTTTGAGCTTGTTGGAAAGTGGTATCTTCTCTGCCGTTAATGCGGGGCTTTTTTCGCCTGAGTTTTTGCCAAAAAGCGCTCGTTTTCGATAATAAAGCGACCGTGCGTACCATCGCCGATTTTCCCCGCCTCATCAAAAGCCTCTACCTTGAACATCAGCGCCTTTCCGTCCACGCTAAGTAGCTGCGCGCGCGCGGTAACTTTCATGCCCAAGGGGGTCGCCGCAAGATGTTTAACGGAAAGTTCCGTCCCCACCGTTGACCAGTCAGGCGGAAGCAGGGGCCCAACCGCAGAAAGGGCTGTTTTTTCCATTAGCGCAATCATCGCCGGAGTGCCGTATACGGCTAAACCGCCGGAACCCAGCGTGCTGGCTGTGTTCTTTTCAGAGACAGTTTCGGTTTTTTCGGCGGTAACGCCGGGTTTTAAAATTTCAGCAAAGTTCACACGATTATTGTACACGTAAAAGCGCGAAATGCGCAACTCACCGTGCGCGGAGAGTATAAACAATCTTTGAAAACTGATATGCTTGTACGCAGGATTTTATAGGATGAGAAAAGCGGGCGACATACTTAAAGAACTGTTCAGAGAAAGGTTTGGGGAGCAGTTCCTTGAAAAAGGGCGTTCAACTGCGGGGCTTTTTTCTTCGTGGAGCGGCATTGTAACAGATGTTTGGGCAAAAATGGAGCGCAAAGCCGCAGAATCTTCAGAATCTGAAGGTTATGTTGAAAATGACATTCCTGGCGCCGCTGTTCATTCCCGTATCAAGGAACTGGAACACGGCGTGCTTTTTGTCGAAGCCGATCATCCCGGGTGGATACAAATACTCAAATCGCGGCAAGCGGAACTTCTTCTGGCGGTTCAAACCAAGTACGCCGATTTGGGAATAAAATCGCTTGCGTTCAGGTTAAGCAAGGAGCCATTTAAGAAAACTGTTTAGCTAAAAGGCTTTTGAAAAGCTTTCAGACCAAAAACAAAAAAGCCGTTAATGCCGCGGTTGCGCCGGAAGCAAGCGGCAAAAGCAAGTTGTCAAAATCACTGATGGAAAGTGCCTCTACAGCGGCGGAAACTAAACCCGTTACAACGGCGACACGCCAATCGTCAAAGATAAAAAAGCAAATTAACGATGCAACGGCAAAACACGCCAAAGAACCTTCAAGGCTTTTGCCGCGCATAAAAGCCGGACGCAAGCGCCCAAAGAACTTGCCGACTAAAGTGGCGGCGCTGTCGGCGAAGGCAAGAACATAAATGCCTGCCGCTGCCGCCTGCGGCGGGAAAAGCAGGATTGCCAAAAGCGCGCCGAGCGCAAGCGTTACAGGACCAAGCTCAAAACGCCCTTCTTCCCACTTGCGTGTGACTGTGTTGGTAACTGAAGTGACAAACGGAGGAGAAAACCCCACAAAGCGCAGCCCCTCAAGGCAGGCATAAAAAAGCGCTCCGGTCATAAGAAACAGGGCTGTGTTTGGCTTGCTTATCCCCGCAAGAAACGGAGCAAAAGCGATGAGTATGTGGATGCCTTTCCGCATGAGTTCAGACTTCATGATGCTCTTCTTATATGATATACTTATTAATCGAACAGGTAAAGGGAGGAAGCGCTGGAAAAAATAGAAATAAGCCGGTTTTATGAGTACCTTTTTGTTCTGCCGTTTCCAATTCCACTTTTGCGTGATTTATCGGACTTGGCTGGCGGAAAAAACAAGTCAACCGGCCCCATAAAACGGCGTCTTGAACGCTTTTATATGCGACTTTGTCAGGTGTCGTCCGAGCTGGGAAAGCTTGACCTAAAAAAAGCCGCCGCGCAGAGTGCCGCGGGGAAACAAACGCTTGAAGATTTCGTTTATAATCAGATTGATTTTTCCCGGTACAAGGTAATGCCTGAAAAGGAATTTGAAAGGCTTTTCCCCGAAGGTTTAAGCGATTTTGCCGATGAGTTTATAGCAAAAACCTTAAGCCTTGGCAGGGAAGAAATTGAGCAGGCGATAAGAAAGAGCTACCAAAAAACAGATGGCAACTACCATCTCCAACGGGAAAACCCTATCATCCTTTCGGCGATGCGGATGCTTGAAACTTCCCTCGAAAATGTTCCGCTTTTTTCCGCCGCTGAAATTGCGCGTGAAATCGAAAGCTTACCGGAAATTATGAAGCCAAAAATCAAGCGGCTTTACCCGCACCTTGTTTCAAACCTTAACGGTGCCGACAACGTCCACAAAGACGGTGAAGTAACTAAACTCTCAATCGGCGCTTCCGGTGATTTATTGGGCACTTTTCATCCTGGCGGCAAGGCTTGGACGCATGTGCTTGTCCCCGCCGGTTTGCTTTAATAAACCGGACGGGTTGCGGGACAAATTACACCTCAGCGATTGCTTCGATTTCCACCAAAACGGCTTTTGGAAGCCCTTTTACAGCCACAGTTGAGCGGGCAGGTTTACCGGTAAAATATTTGGAATAAACCTCATTAAAAGCGGCAAAATCGCCCATATCAGTTAAGAAACAGGTGCATTTAACAACCTTTTCGATGGATGATCCGGCTGATTCAAGCAAAGCTTTGATGTTTTTGCAAACCTGTTCAGCTTGCATACTGACTGTTTCACCAACAACTTCGCCACTTTTGGGGCAAAGCGGAATTTGCCCGGAAGCAAAAATCAAGTTTCCGGAAATCATCGCTTGAGAATACGGACCTACTGCCGCGGGAGCGGCGCTTGTTTCAATAACTTTCATATCGTTCTCCTTAAATGTAGCTTGAAAACAATATATTAAATTTGTCGAATGCTCAACCTGTTAAGATAGCTAAAACCATTTTCTTTCATGTATGTTCTAATTCCATTAACAATTTCGTTCATGAGCGGGGGATGAGCAAAAGTAGCGCTTCCAACCTGCACGGCTTTTGCGCCTGCAAGCAAAAACTCAAGCGCATCACCGGCGCAGGCTATTCCGCCCATGCCAACAATCGGCACTTTCACCGCATCATGCAAATCCCAAACCATCCGTAGCGCAATTGGGCGTATAGCGGGGCCTGAAAGACCGGCGCTTATGTTGTCAAAAACCGGTTTGCGATTACGGATGTCGATAACCACCGCCTTAAACGTGTTCACAAGCGAAAGCGCATCAGCGCCTGATGCAACGCACGCGCGCGCAACAGCCGCAAGATTGCCTGCATTTGGAGAAAGCTTTACCATAAGCGGCTTGTTTTCCGCCGCATTGCGTACAGCGGCGGTCACTTCAGCGGCGGCTTTGGAATCAAGCCCGAACGCCATTCCGCCGGCTTTGACGTTGGGGCAGGAAATATTCAGTTCGATCATGTCAACGCCGGAAGAATCCAAAAGCTCTGCTCCGCGGACATATTCTTCAACGGTGGAGCCGGAAAGATTGGCAATAATTACCGTATCAAGCTTTTTCATGCGCGGAAGCTCGTTTTCAAGAAAGCCCGGAATACCCGGATTTTCAAGCCCGATTGAGTTCATCATTCCCGCCGGCGTTTCGGCAAGGCGCTGGCCTGAATTGCCCGGGCGCTTTTCAAGGGTAAGCCCTTTTGTGCAGATGCCGCCCAAGCCTGAAATGTCTAAAAGCCCTTCGTATTCCTGCCCAAAGCCGAATGTTCCCGATGCGGCAATGACGGGGTTACGAAACTTTACACCTGCGATCATAACGGAGAGATCGGGGTCTCTATCAATCAAAATAGACCTCCCCCGCGTTAAAAATCGGACCGTCAGCACAGCAGCTTCGATTTCCGCCCAATGTTTCTACCGTGCAGCCTCTGCATGCGCCAACACCGCACGCCATGTGTTTTTCCATACTTATAAAACAGGGAACGCTGTTTCCAATGCACAAATCGGCAACAGTTTTCAGCATCGGCTGCGGGCCGCAGGCAAAAACCGCAGCGTAGCCTTTCGGGAAAAAAAACTCCGTTACCCGCCCTTTTGCACCAACGCTGCCGTCCTCAGAAACGATGACAAGGGAAAGCGGTTTTATCGTTTCCAGCGCGAAGGCTGCGGAACGAAACCCCGCATAAAAATTAAAGGGAATACGCTTTTCGGCAAGTTCATGCGCGAACACCAACAAAGGCGCGATGCCAATACCGCCGCCGATAAGGGCAATAGACCTGGATTTTTTTTTCAATTCGATACAATCAAGCCAGCAGTTTCCCAAAGGGCCGATAAGTTCGGCTTCATCACCCGGTCGCATATCTGTGAGCTCTTTGGTTCCGCTTCCCCGCCTTGCAATAAGAAAGCTCACGGTGTTTTCCCCGACAGCGGAAACGCTGATAGGTCTTGGCAGGAACACGCTTGTGCGCCGCGGTTTTACAAGGAAAAATTGTCCGCCTTTCGGGGCTGCCCCTTTCCAGCGAAATTCCAT